>NZ_JBEZNU010000040.1:0-45134 GCF_040653375.1 Streptomyces sp. NPDC047974 | reverse complement strand
CGCCCTCGGCGTCGTCTTCGCCGCGACCGTGTACGTGTCGATGGCCGGGGCCGCCGTCTACCTGATCCGCACGCCCCCGGAGCGCGCGTTCAGCGGCGCCGCCTTCTGGATCGTGCTCGCCGTCATCCTGGTCGGCACGGTCGGCAGCATCACCTTCGGCACCCTCGCCGCCTACAAGGGCTTCCCCGACCTCCACCAGCGCTGGCTGCTGCTCTGCTACGGCTTCCTGATGACCGCCCCGCTGCTCCGCGTCGAATGGAGCGTCCTGCCCGCGTTCTACCCGGGCCTGTCCCTCCAGGACGTCAACCGGGTCGCGATCATGCACCTGGGCGCGCTGGTCTCCTTCGGCGCGCTGCTCGCCACCCGCGCGCTCGACCGGCGCACCTCCGTCCCCGGCCTCACCGGCACCTGGGCGCCGGGACCCGTGATGGTCCTCGCCCACCTCGCGGGCGCGGGCGGCCTCGCCGCGCTCGTCCCCGCCTTCCTCGACCAGGGCACCGCCGGACGCCGGCTGCTCCTCGCCTACCTGGTGCCGTACGCGGTCGTGTACGCCGTCCTCGCCGCCCGGGCCGCCGGCGCGCGCCGCGCCGGCAACGGCTGGGCCCGCGAGGAATGGCGCCTCCACCTCGCCGCCCTGCTCCTCGCCCCCGCCTTCTCCGCGGTCATGGTGCCCGTCCTCGAACGGGCCATGGGCCTCGACCGGGCGACGGCCCTCACCGCCGCCGCCGGCATCGGCTGCGGCATGCTCGCCTACACCGCCGTCACCGTCGTCGCCCTCCGGGTCCTCGCCGGACGCGAACTCCTGCGCCGCCGTGCCGCGCAGTCCCCGCCGCCCGAGGCACCCGAACCGGCGCTCAGCGGCGCCGCCGCGACCGGGGAGGAGAGCCGATGAGCGGCCCCGGCCGCCGTCCCGGGCGCGAACTCTCCGCCGCCGTCGTCGTGATGGGCACCGTCGTCGGCATCGTCGGCCTCGGCGTCGGCGGCCTCCTCGCCGTCGCCGCCCTCACCGGGCACGGAGTGGGCGCCTGGGCCTCCCCCGAGGCCCTCAGCCCGGGTCTCGTCGGCGCGGCCATGGTGGGGGTGGCGCCCGCCCTGCTCACCCTGGGCCGGGCCGACGACTGGGAGGAGGCGCGGAGCCTCTACCTGCCGCTGGTCGTCGTCATGACCGGTCTGCTCGCCGTCACCCTCCTCAACCTCGGCGCCCTCCGCGTCGCCACCGGCGGCCCGCTCTTCCTGGTCCTCTTCAGCCTCGGCTGGGTGCCGGTCGTGGCCCTCCTCGCCCTGGCCTCCGCCGGCTGCCTCGCCGCCCAGTACCGTCGGCCGGCCGGGACGGCGCCCACGGGCAGGACCGGGACGGCGGTGCCGATGCCCGCCTGGTCCAGGCCGCTGCTCGCGGTCCTCGGCTCGGGCTGGCTCGGCATCGGCGCCGGACTCCTCTTCCTCCCCGGCTTCTGGAGCGCGTTCGTGCCGTGGACGGTGAACCGTGCCGACGCCCAGGGCCTCGGCGTCTGGGCGCTCTCGCTCGGCGTCGGCGTCCTCGCCTCGCTCGCCGAGGACGATCTGACGCGCAGCCGCCCCGCCCTGCGGGCCGTGCCCGCGGTCGCCGTCGCCTGCGGGACCGTCCTCGCCGCCCGCGCCGCGGACGTCGACTGGGCTTCGGGCGGCGCGGTCTCCCTCCTCGCCCTGCTCGGAGGGCTGTTGGTGACGGGGGCGACCGGGCAGCTGCTGCTGCGCAGGGCGGCGGCGGCCGGAAACCCCGTGGAGCGGCCGCACCCGGCCGCGTGATGATGACCGCATGACCGCGCAGCCCGCCACGCCCGACTCGTCGCTCCCGCCCGACTCCCAGCCCCCGGCCGATTCCCCGCTCCCGGCCGACTCGCCTGTCCCGGCCGACTCGCCTGTCCCGCCCGTCGACACGCTGCTCGTCGTCGACGTGCAGTCGGCCTTCGTCACCGGCGACGGCGCCGTGCCCGACGCCGCCCGGCTCGTCGACCGCACCGCCGGGCTCATCGCCCGGGCCCGCGCGGCCGGCGCGCTCGTCGTCCACCTCCAGAACGACGGGCCGCCCGGCGCCGAGGACGAACCCCACACCCCCGGCTGGGAGCTGCACCACCCCGTCGAACCCGGCCCGACCGAGCTCGTGATCCGCAAGCCGTACGACGACGGCTTCGAGGAGACGGCCCTCGGCGCGGTGCTCGACGGGCACGGCAGCCGGGCCGTCGCCGTCTGCGGGGTGATGTCGGAGATGTGCGTCCGGGCCACGGCCCGTACGGCACTGGACCGCGGCCACCGGGTCGTCGTCCCGTACGACGGCCACGCCACCCAGGACTGCCCGGCCGTCCCCGGCGTCGCCGACGCGGTCCCGGCGGCGGTGGTCTCCCGCGTCGCCGCGTACTCCCTCGGCTCCGACGCGGAGGTCACCCACCCCGCCGCCGCCGTCTCCTTCACCGCCCCCTCGCGCCCGGCCGCCCCGGAGCCGTCGGCGAGCCGAGTGCGAGGATCGGCCACATGATCACACTGCGCCACCGTCCGGCCGACGAGGCCGACCTCGCCACCCTCGTACGGCTCCGCGACGACGCCGCCCGCTGGATGCTGGAGCGGGGCGTCACCGGCCAGTGGCGGCCCGGGGAGCTGGACGAGGACCACTTCCGCCGGATCATGGCGCACGGCGAGGTCTGGCTCGCGGAGCGGGACGGGCGCCCCGCCGGCGCCTGGGAGCTGTGGTGGGACGACGAGGACGCCTGGGGCCCGCAGCCGCCCGTCGCCGGCTATGTCCACCGGCTCATGGTGGACCGCGCCGTCGCCCCCGGGGCCGGGCGGCTGCTGCTGGCGGCCGCCGAGGAGCGGGTGGCCGCGACCGGCCGGACCCGGGTGCGCCTGGACTGCCTGTCCACCAACCCGAAGCTCACCGCCTACTACCGGGACGCCGGCTACCGCGTCGTCGGCCGGAAGGACGGCAAGCCGCAGCCGGGCGGCCCGGCGAAGTCCTTCACGCTGATGGAGAAGGAGCTCCCCGCGGCGGCCTGACCCTCCGCCACCTCCCGTTCCGTTCCCCCCGTCACCCGCTCCCCTCCTCCCCGCCCTCCCCGTCCTCCCCGTCCTCCTCGTCCGGCTGGATGCCGGCGAGGAGGTTGAAAGCGCCGGTGAGCAGGTTGAGACCGACGACCCCGACCACCTCGGCGACGACCCGGTCGCTCCACCCGTGCGCCCGCACCTCGGCGATGTCCGCGTCGCCGAGCGCGGCCGGTTCGGCGAGGACCTTGAGGGCGAGGGCGATCAGGGCGGCCTCGCGCGGATCCGTCGAGGTGCCCTGACGGGCCAGCGCGATGTCCGTCCCGCTCAGACCGGCGGCGCGGCCGGCCGACTCGTGCGCCGCGCGGCAGGTGCCGCAGCCGATCCACTCCTGGACGGCGAGGGAGAGCTTCTCGCTCAGCGCGCGCGGGATCTTCACCCGCTTCATCGCGCGGGAGAGGCTCAGGTAACCCTCGATCAGCGCGGGCGAGTGGGCCATCGTGGAGACCATCTCGCCCGCCGAGCCGTGCCGTTCGACGATGTCCGCGAGGAGCTCGCGGGCCCGGCCCTGGGCCTGGTCGGGGGTGAGCGCCGACAGGCGGCGTGGGCGGGCCGTGGTGGTGGTCGTGGTGGCGCCCGTCGTGGTGGCGCCGGTCGTGGTGATGCCCGTCGTGGTCATGCGCTCCTCCTCTGTATACCCATGGGGGGTATAACGGAGGAGTGGGGGTGATCGTTCCCGGTCGCCTCTTCCTCTTCCTCTTCTTCCTCTTCCTCTTCCTGCTCCCGATTCCGGAGGACCAGCCGGGACGGGCCGTGGAAGACCCAGTCGGGGGCGTACTCCACCTCCACGGTCGGGCGGGCGTCGGGCCGGAGCAGGGGCAGCCGGTCGAGGAGCACCGCGAGCCCCGTCTCCGCCTCCAGGCGGGCGAGCGCCGCGCCCGCGCAGTAGTGGATGCCGAGCCCGAAGGCGCAGTGCCGGCCCGTGGTCCGGCGGATGTCGAGGACGTCCGGGTCGGGGAAGTGCGCCGGATCCCGGTGGGCGGATCCGATCACCGCGACCAGCCGGTCCCCGCGCCGGACCCGCCGCCCGGCGAGCTCGGTGTCCCGCCACGCCCAGCGGGTGACCATCTGCACCGGCGGGTCGAAGCGGAGGAACTCCTCGACCGCCCCCGCCACGAGCCCCGGCTCGGCGCGGAGTTCGGCGACCGTCCCCGGCCGGGCGAGCAGGGCCAGGACGGCCTTCCCGAGGAGCCCGGTCGTCGTCTCGTGCCCGGCCGTCAGCAGGTGGACGCAGGTCGACGCGAGGAGCCCCGGGGTGAGAGAGGCGTCCTCCCGCCCGGCCGCCGCCAGCGCCCCCATCAGGTCGCGCGGCTCCCCGCCCGCCTCCTGTCGGGCCGTCAGCGCGGCCGTGAAGTACCGCTCCAGCTCACCCGCCGCATGGTCGGCCCGCGCGAGGCCCGGCCCCGTCCGGTCGCCGCGCGTGCCGCCCGCCTCCTGGAGCGCGAGCGCCCGCTCCCGGAACCACGGCCACAGCCGGCCCTCCACCCCCAGCACCCGCGCGATCACGAGCAGCGGGAACGGCGCCGCGAACCCGCCCACCACATCGACGGCCGGCCGCCCCGCGAGCGGTGCCGCCAGCTCCTCGGCGATCTCCCGCACCACCGGCCGCAGGCCGGTGACGGCGGCGGAGGCGAGGGGCGGGTTCACCCGCGCCCGCAGCCGGGTGTGGCGGGGCGGATCGAGGAAGACCAGCCAGTTCTCGACGACCCGCCGCAGCGTCTCGTACCCCTCCGGTATCGGTGCCGCCCGCCCGGTCACCGGGGACCTCCGCCGGTAGGCGCGCCCCGCGAGCACCCGTGCCACCTCCGCGTACCGGAAGAGGTACCAGGTGACGTCCCCGGACCCGTCCGCGCCACCGCCGGGCGACGGCACGGCATGGACGGGGTCCCGCTCGCGGTAGCGGTGGTAGACCGGGTAAGGATCCACCAGGTCGAGCAGCCCCGGATCGAACGGTGCGAGCCGGTCCGTGCCCATCACCCGCCCCCGTCCGTCCGCGCCCCGCCGGCGGCGGGGCCGGCTCCGCGCACCAGGTCGGCGAGGGCGCCGGGGTCGGCGGGCGGCCGGGAGCCCCGCCAGGCGACATGGCCGTCCGGTCGCACCAGCACGTACGGATGCCCGTACCGGCCCCGTGGCTCCGTGCCCCCGGGCGGGCTCCACACCCGCAGCGGCACCCTCCGCTCGGCGAAGGCCCGTTCCGTCCCCGCCGTCCCGTCCGTGCCCCCGGGGTCCAGACGGAGCAGGGTGAACCCCGGGCCGAAGAGGTCCAGCGTGGAGAGCCCCGGCGCCAGCCACACGTGCGGGGCCCGCCCGCCCGGCACCGCCGTCCGGTCCCACTCCGGTAGGCCGGCGTCCCCGGCCGCCGCGACCGGCTCTCCGCCCGTGCCCTCCGCGACGATCGGTGACCGGTACCGGTGGGCGAAGTGGGCGTCGGGCGCCTCGAACTCGCGCCGGGGGTCGGAGGCCGCGATCCGCCGCCCGAGCTCCGCGCGCGTCTCGGCGCCGCGCGGCGAGTCCTCCAGGAGCGCCGTGGCGATGCGCCGGTCCAGGGTGCGGCGCAGATTGCGGTGGCTCTCCTCCAGGCCGGCGAGGGCGACCGGACGCCGTTCGCTCCCGTACGCGTCGAGCAGCCCGGGACCCGCCCAGCCGGCCAGTTCCGCGCCGAGCTTCCAGCCCAGGTCGGCCGCGTCGCCGATCCCGGTGGCCAGGCCGAAGCCGCCGGAGGGGGAGAGGGTGTGCGCCGCGTCCCCGGCGAGCAGCACCCGGCCGTCGCGGTAGCGGGCGGCGACCCGGTGCGTCAGGTGCCATGTGGCGTCCGAGAGGACCTCCACCGGCACGTCCAGGGCGAGCGCCCGGCGGACCACCCGCAGCGCCTCGGCCGGGCCCGGGGGACAGGTGAGCCGGTACAGGTCCCGGCCGTCCATCGCCCGCAGCGGGTAGCGCAGCCCGCCGGGTTCGGTGACGAAGTGGACCAGGGCCGCCCGCCCGCCGAGCCGGTCGCCGAGGCCCGGCGCCCGGAAGAGCACGTTCCGCAGGGTGCGGGTGGCGTGCCGCTCGGGCGAGGAGATCCCGCACGCCTTCCGCACCGGCGAGGCGGCCCCGTCGCACCCCACCAGATACCGGGCGTGCACCGTCGTCACCACCCCCGCCGCGTCGGTCAGCTCGGCCCGCACCCCGTCGTCCGTCTGCCGGAAGCCGGTCAGCCGGGTCCGCAGCCGCACCGGGCCGTCGGGTCGCACGCCGAGCCGTCGCGTCAGCAGCGGCACGAGCCAGTGCTGGGGGCAGATCGCCTCGGGCTCCGGCGTGTGGGCGGGCGGCGGCCGCTCGGCGACCGTGCCGAACCGCAGCCGGTGCAGCTCGTGCCCGCCGACCGCCGTCACCCAGGCGACGTCCAGGGTGTGCCCGGCGGGCCAGCCGGCGCCCCGGATCGCGTCCGCCACGCCCCAGCGGCGGAACAGCTCCATCGCCCTCGGCCCGACCGTCGACACCTTGGGGTGGGTGATCCGGCCGTCCCCGGCCTCCGCCAGGACGAAGTCGACCCCCCGCCACGCCAGGTCGAGCCCGAGCGCCAGCCCCACCGGACCGCCGCCCACGACGAGCACCTCGGTCTCCTCCACCGCCGTCATCGGCTCACCTCCTCCCCTCCGCCGCGAAGTACTCCGCGTACCAGGCCATCAGCTCCGGCACCCGGTCCGGGACGCCCGGGCACTCCCGGGCCATCGCCGCCAGGTGCCGGAAACGCATCGCGAAACCGCGCCGGGCCACATCGGGCCTGGCGATGTGCACGGGTGGTTCCTCCAGCTCGAAGGAGGGGCCCGCCGTCCGCCCCCGCCACCCCGAGTCGAGCGTGACGAGGAGCTCGGCCAGTGGCCGCATCATCCCCGTCATCACGTCGATCGAGGCGTTCATCAGCCGGGAGCGGCGCAGGCTCGCGTCCGGGCTCTCGCCGAAGTGCTGGACCATCAGCTGGAGCATCAGGAAGTAGCTGCGGTTGAACAGCCGCAGCACCTGCCGGGCGTGCGCGTCGAGCACGGCGGCCCGCCCCGGATGCCCCGGGTCGGCCGTGGGGTTCCGCAGGGCCGGGTAGGCCGGCGCCCACGGCGCCCCCTGCCCGCCGGGCCCGTCGGCCCGTTCGGCCATGAGGAGTTCGGCGAGCCGCACGAAGGTCTCGTGGTGCGAGGGGCCGCCGTCCCCCGGCGCGTCCAGGACCCCGCCCTCGCCCTGCTCGGTGACGAAGTCGAGGGCGAAGAGCGCGCTCGACAGATCGTCCACCTCCAGCTGGTAGTCGGGATGGACGGAGTCGACGGCCGCCCCCAGGAAGAGGTGGTGCTCCCCGCCGCCCCGGCCCCGCTCCACCAGGAAGAGGTCGGGCACCCGGGTCAGCCCGTCCCGGATCGCCGCGTACAGCTCGCTCGGCGACCCGAACGGCGTTCCCGAGGGCGTGGCGCCCCACGGCTCTCCCGCCGCACCCGTCCCGGACCCCGCCGTCCCCACCGAGCCGCCCGCCAGCCGCTCGGGCCGCTCGATCGCGATGAACCGCTGGAGACTGCCCAGGTGCAGCGGCTCCAGGGCGAAGTCCAGCGGCAGCGGCAGCCGGCCCGGCGCCCCGAAGTCGATCGCCGGCACGTGGAAGGGCTCGCCCATCGCCATCAGCACGTTGTTGACGACCAGGAAGTGGATCATCTCCTCGCGGGCCACGTCGAGGAGGCTGTCCCTGATGCCCTTCGCCAAGGTCTCCCCGCCGTCCCCGCACGCCAGCCGGAGCTGCCGGGGCGTCCACACCCCGCTGCGGACGTACGCGAACCCCGTCCCGTGGGTCGGGACCGTGTACGCCGCGTAGAGGTACTGCAGCGAGGTCGCCAGCTCCACCGTGACCGCCTGCCACAGTGCCGCACGCAACTGGCCCCGGGTGGTGATGCGCGGCTCGGCCGCGCGGCGTTGCGCGGGCGCCGCCGGGGCGTGCGGCCGCGCCGCCGCCGCGCCCCGGGAGCGCAGATAGGAGAGCAGGAGCCGGGCCTTGGGCAGCGTCAGGTCCCGGGTCGGCGGCATGTAGTAGGTGCGGTCCTTGTTCACCGGATCGCACATCTGCCAGACGAGCTTCGCGTACGTCTCCACCTTGCAGCGGTCGGCGAGGCTGAACACCTCGTCCCGCATGAACGGGAACAACTGCTCGTAGTACGCGAACACTTCGCGGTGCAGCAGCTCGAAGTCGACCTCGGACGGCAGGACCGCGTCCAGGTGCCAGTCGTCGGGCAGCACCCGCACGGCGGCGCCCCCCGCCCACCCCCAGAAGCCGAGCGCGTCCCCGTCGTCGTAGCAGGCCGCCGCCGAACCGTGCGCCGCCGCGTCGACCGGCGGCAGGTCCTCCGCTCCGGTCGAGAACAGCAGCCGCGCGGTGCCCGGCCGCGCCCCGTGGACCGTGAACCAGCCGTACCCCTCCGCGTCCGTCGCCACCCGGCAGGCGCCCCCGGCCGGCTCGGCCTCGGACCCCTTCCGGCCGCCCGTCCGTCCGGCCCGGAGCCGTACCACCTCGACGTCCCCGGTGCGGGCGCCCGGGTCGGACGCCGCCGGATCCATGGGCAGGGCACGCGGGTTGGGGTACTGGCGCACCTCCACCGCGGCGAGCGGCCCCGGCCGGCCGCGCAGGAAGCTCCGCACCGGCACCTCGACGGCGTGCTCGTCACCGCGCTCGGCGTCCGGATGGTCCAGGATCAGCGCGGCCTCGTCGGTGAGCACCACCGCCTCCCGCTCGCGCAGGACGACCCCGGTGCCGTCCCGCACCACCACGAGCCCTTCCTCCCCGGCCCGGCGCACCGCCTCCTCGGACACCGCGGGCACGGTCGCCACCGTCCCGCCGCGGACGTCCCGGGGCAGCACCGCGACCGTCAGCCCCGATCCGGCGGTGCGCACTTCGAGCGCGGGCCCGCCCTCGCCGTCCGTCCCGGCGCGTGCGTACGGCTCGTTGACCACCACCCCCTCGGGGCCGATCCGCACCGTGCACGGCCCGGGCCCGTCCGCACCACCGCCCTCCGCCCCGTACGGGACGAGCAGCCGGCCGGCCGGATGGCTGCGCGGCTCGCCGGGACTCCACGGCGCCACGACTCCCCGCAGCCGCCACCGCCCCGGCGCGTCCCCGACCGGCCCGCCCGGTGTCTCCGCCTCCCGCCCCGTCTCCGCCTCCAGGGTGAACTGGACGAGGAGCGCCCCGCCGTCCCGCTCGGCCACGGCCGCCCGCAGCGCCGTGACGGCGGGGGAATCCACCGCACCCGCCGGCCAGTCCAGCCCCTCGTCCGCCCCGGCCACGCACTGGTGCAGCGCGCGCGCCACCGGCCGGAAGCCCTGCCAGCGCGGCGGCATGAATCCGCTCAGCCCGCCCAGGCACACATAGCCGGCGTCGTGCGACCGGCCCTCACGCCCGAACGCGAACCGGCCGCCCATCAGCGTCGCCGTCCACGCGGACGCCGGATCGACGTCGAAGACGCGCGCCCGGTTCACCGTCGTTCCCAGATAGGGATTGTGATGGCCCCACAGATCCACCGCCCTGCCCACCAGCGGGTCCGACCGGTCGACCTCGCCCGCCCGCCGCTCCACCCCGGTGACCCGGGCTTCCCACACCAGATGCCCGTTCCCCGAGAAGTGCCCGCCGCGCGCGCCCCGTTCCGCCAGGTGCGCGTGGTAGTCGGCCGCCGGGCCCGCCACCCCGAACGGCTCGGCCGGAGCCCCTCCGGCCGCGCCGCGCAGCGCCGTGTTCGAGGCCAGGTCCACGAGCCCGGACCGCGGCCCGGTGGGCAGCCGGGTCAGCGCCGTACCGGCGAAGTACACCCGGGGCAGGTCGAAGACGCTCATGCCGCCTCCCGTCCGGCCGGGGCGGGTGCGCCCCGCCACCGCCCGCCCCGGGACGGGCCGCAGCGCCGCCCCTCGTCCCGCACGATCAGCTCCACCGCCTCCAGGGCCGACTCGACCGCCCCCTCGATCCACGCCGGTTCCGTCGCGCAGTGCTCCCCGGCGAAGAACATCCGGCCCTGCGGCCGCAGCGCCCGCAGCCGCTGCTCCTCCCGGCCCGCCGGGTCCGCGCCCCAGCGGATCGTGCAGCCGCCGCGCGTCCACGGGTGGCCGCCCCAGGCCAGACTGGCGACCCCGCGGACCATCCCGCGCCGCAGCAGCTGCGGATGCATCCGGCCCAGCTCCTCGACGACCGCCCGGTGCCGGACCGGCGCCGGCATCCCGCCGAGCACGTCGGCGTCCTCGCCGATCGTGTAGCTGGCGAGCAGCGCCGCCCCGAGCGGGGGATCCCCGGCACCCTCGGCACCGGCCGGTTCGGCGGTCGGGTAGTACGTCTGCCGGATCCGGCCGCCGCTGAACGAGGCACCGCCCCGGATGCCCTCCCGCTCCCAGAACGGTTCCCGGCAGTGCACGGCCACCTTGGTCGCCGGGCAGGAGACGACCTCCCGGACGGCGGCGAGCTTGTCCTCGTCGAACCCCGCCAGGTGCAGCCCCCGGAGCACCGAGAACGGCACCGTGCACAGCACGTAGTCGCAGTGCCGGACCGAGGACGCCGCGCCTCCGCCGAGCCGCACCCGCACATGGTCGGCGGCGACCTCGAAGCCGGTGGCGGGCTGACCGAGCCAGATCGGCCCCCGGATCCGCGCGGCCAGCCGCTGCACCAGCTGGTCCATGCCGCAGGCGAGCCGCACGAGCCGGGGACTCGTCTCGGTCAGGATGTCGTCGAGGAAGCCGTCGAGCCGGCTGCCGCAGCCCGCCCGGATCCCCGGATGGGCCGCGAACAGCCCGTGCACGTCGATCCGGTCCTTGCCGCCGCCCTGCAGATGCGGCGTCAGATCGATCTCGTCCACCAGGCCGAGCAGCCGCCCGCCCAGGTCGGCACGGAGTCCGTCCCGCAGCGCGGGCGGAGCGACCGCGTCCACGACCGCGGCGAGCCAGGCGCCGAAGACCACCGTCTCCTCGCGGAACCCGGCGAGCCCCAGCGAGGACCGCACCTCGGCCACGAGGGCGCGCGGCGCGTCCCGCAGCCGCACGTGCCCGCCGCCGGTCGCCAGGAAGGCGTTCTCCTCCGACAGCAGCGTCCGGAACGGCCGCACCTGGTCGGCGAGCCCGAGCCGGGCGACGTACCCCATGGTCCGGTGGTGCGCCGTGGGGATCCGCATCGCACCCAGCTCCACGAACGGCGCGCCCTCCTGCGCCCCGAAGCGATGGGTGCGCACCCGCCCGCCGAGCCGCAGGCTCCCTTCGAGGACCTCGACGCGGAACCCGCGCCGCTCCAGCTCGTAGGCGGCGACGAGCCCGGCCATCCCCGCCCCGACGACGGTCACCGTGCCACCGGCACACGGGCGCCTGCGGGGCGACGGACCGGGACGGGGCCGGGGAACGGTGAAGGCGGAGGGGTGGAGGGGCGTGGTGGACATCAGGATCCGACTCCCGGACGGTTCGGTGCGCAGACTCTGGGACGAGAGGACAAAGCGAGACGACAAAGCGAGACGACGAGAAAGCGACCCGGCGACCAGGCGACGGGGCGAGACGCCGAGAAGCCGACGCACGGGGGGCGGGACGGCGCGGCGCGGGGCGGCGCGGGCTCAGGCCCGGCCGTCGACGCCGTCGGCTCTCGCTCCGGCGGCGAGCGCCGCCATGTACTCCCGCAGCGGCTCGACCCCGCCGAGCGGGGCGACCAGGCCCACATGGCCGTCGGGGCGCACCAGCCGCAGCTCCGCCGGATCCCCGAGTGCCGCCTCCGCCCGCGCGTCCGCGGGCGTCACGGGCAGCAGCCGTACGGGGACGGGCCCGGCGCAGGCCCCGCGCAGCGCGCCGAGGGTGACGGCGTCGGCCCGGTCCGCGCGCAGCACCAGCGTCCACGTCGCGTACGCGAGCAGCCGGTGCAGCCGCACCGCCTCCCCGGGACCTCCCGCGCCGGGCCCGGGCTCCACCGGGACCACGGAGGCGTCCGGCATCCGGTCGCCGGCCCGCGCGCCCGAGGCCCGGCCGGAGGCGGGTACGCGCACCGAGAGCGGGCTGTCGCGGTGGTGGCGCACCAGATCGCTCAGCCGCAGGTCGAGCCGGCGCTGGAAGCCGGGCCGGGCCAGCGCGGCGGGCACGGTCGCGGTGAACGCCCGGTGCCCGAGGGGCGGCAGCGGCAGCTCCATGAAGTTGAACCGCATCTCCCGGATGTACCGCAGCGCGAGGAGCCGCTGCTCCGCGTCGTACGTGTCGAGCAGCGCGTCACCGGCCTCGCCCCGGTGTACGGCGGCGAGCTTCCAGGCGAGGTTGTGGGCGCCGAGGACCCCCACGTTCATGCCGTGGCCGCCGACCGGCGCCCACGCGTGCGCCGCGTCCCCCGCGAGCAGACCGCGCCCGCTGCGCAGCCGGGCGGCCACCCGGTCGCTGAACCGGGCGCGGTTGAGCCAGCGGGACGGGGCGGGGGCGAGGCGCAGCCCGGGCATGCGGGCGGTCTCCGCGACCAGGTCGCGCAGTTCGTCGAGGGTCGGGGGCGACCCGAGCGCGGGATCCGGGTCGTCGCGGAAGCAGAAGAAGCGGTAGCCGCCGTCGGGCAGCGGGAAGACGAGGAGCGCCCGGCGCGGCGCCAGGAAGATGTGCCCGCGTCCCGGCTCCTCGGGCAGCGGCCAGGTCGGCAGCGCGTTGCCCTGCACGACCTGGAGGCCGGTGCGGCGGCGGCCCTCGAAGGCGATCCCCAGCCGGTCCCGCACCACGCTGCGGGTGCCCTCGCAGCCCACGATCCACGACGCGCAGCCCGACTCGACCCGCCCGTCGCCGTGCCGCAGGGTGAACTCGGCCCGGTCGTCGTGCACCTTGACGTCGGTGAGCGCGGTGTTCCACTCGACGCGGGTACCGAGGCCGGCCAGCTCCCCGGCCAGCAGGCGCTCGATGACGTGCTGTTCGATGTTGAGCGGGCGGGCGAAGGCGGAGTGCGCCCAGCCGGTGGTCAGCTCGCCCAGCGGCCGGCCCCGGGCGTGCACGGTCACCGCGCCCAGCTCCACCCCGTGCGCGTCCAGGGCCGCGCCGACGCCCAGCGCGTGCAGCGCCTCCCGGGCCCGCGCCCACAGCACCAGCGCACGGGCCTCCCGCTTCGTCTCCGGCGCCGCGTCGACGATCCGCACCCCCAGGCCGAGCCGCCGCAGCCCGATCGCCAACGTCAGCCCCACCGGTCCCGCCCCCACCACACAGACGTCCACGTGCCATCCCTCCCGTTCGTGCTCACGGACCAGGGTGCGGCCCGGAAGATCGGCTTCGCCAGGGCGTGCGGAGGGGCGCCAGACGCACATGACCAGGGATGATTACGTCCTGTGCAACCATTGGCCCGTTTGCGTGACCATCGATGGAATCCGGCCGTCCGGCCGTGCGCGGGAACCGTGGTGAACCCCGCGTACCAAGGCCCCTGCCGCTCCGACCTCCTGGAATCGGCCACTCCGAGGGGTCGTGCGACGCCCTCCTCCGCGCGCCTGCCGTGGCGACTTGGCGCCGCCCGGACACCGCTCACGCGGCGAGTCCTCGCCACGGTGCGTCCCGTCGGCCCCGGCGGCGGGCGGTGACCCCCGGTCCCCGAGGGTCGTTGACCGGGCATGAACACGCACACCCCCGCGGCCCTGCTGGCCGCCCTCCTTCTCGCCGCACCCGCCGTCGGCACCTCCGCGGCCGACGCGGGACCGGTCGTCCCCACCCCGGCGACGACCCTCCGGCTCACCGTCACCGGCCCCGCCCCGGCCACCATCGCCCCCTCTCCCGAATCCACCGCCGCGCCCGCGCCCGCCGCGCGCACCGTCACCCTCCACTGCGACCCGGCCGGCGGCGACCACCCCCGCGCGGACGCCGCCTGTGCCGACCTCGACGCCTCCCAGGGGCGCGTCGACCGCGAGTCCGACACCGCGTGCGTCCTCCTGTACGACCCGGTCGAGGTCCGCGCCGAAGGCGTCTGGCACGGCCGGCCCGTCTCCTTCGCCCGCCAGTACGGCAACACCTGCGAACTGAACGCCCGCACCGGCGCGGTCTTCGCCTTCTGAAGCCGCCTGACGCCGCCTGACGCCCGCCGGCGCCGTCCGACCCGTGCGGCAGGCGGGCGCTCACCGGACGGAGGCGCCTCGCAAGCCCCCCGACGGCACCTCGGCTAGGGTGATTCGATAGGGATTGCCCCCTGGGGCCAGGCCGATGCGTAGGTCGATGCGTGGACGCTCATCAGTCGTCACCGAGCAGGGTTCCGCAGCCGCCGCGGGCGGCCGTCGGGGACGCGGGCGTGCTCCGGGAACTGCTCCCCATCGCACTGTGGCGCGAGGACGCCGAGGGGCGGATCGTCGAGTGGTCGCTCGCCGCCCAGGACCTGCTCGGCCACCGTCCCGAGCACGTCCTCGGCCTGCCCGCCTCCCCGCTCCTCGTGCCCGACGCCAACCGCGAGCTCGCCGACCGGCTCACCCGCCGCGTCCAGTCCGGCGAGACCATGGTCGGCACCCTCCCGGTCCGCCACCGCGACGGCCACACGGTCCCCATGGAGATGTGGATCGTGCCCGCCGCCGACCCCACGGGCCGCCCCGGCGCCATGCTCATCGCCGTGGAGACCTCCGAGGTCCTGCGGATGCGGGAGAACCTCGCCGCCATGGAGAGCCTCTTCACCCAGTCGCCCATAGGGCTCGCCCTGCTCGGCCCCGACCTGCGCTTCCTGCGGGTCAACGACGCCCTGGCCCGGATGAACGGCGTGCCCGCCGTCGAGCACGTCGGCCGCCGCCTCACCGAGGTCGTCCCCGGAGTCAACGCCGCCTCCCTGGAGTCCCTGATGCGGCAGGTCCTCGACTCCCGTACGCCGGTGATAGACGCCCGCCGTGTCGGCCGCACTCCCGCCGACCCCGGCCGCGACCACATCTGGTCCTGCTCCTACGCGCCCCTCATCGACCGCGGCACCCGCCCCCTCCCCGGCGGGAGCAACGCCGCCGGACACGGCACCCCGGGCCAGGGGCGCACGGCCCCGGGGCACGCCGCCCCCGGGCACGCCGACGGGGTGGCGGACCCCGCGCGCACCGGCCGCCCCCTCGGCCTCATCGCCTCCCTCGTCGACATCACCGAGAGCCAGGAGGCGCACCTGGAGGTCGAGCGGGCCCGGCACCGCTTCGCCCTGCTCGCCGAGGCCGGCGCGCGCATCGGCACCACCCTCGACCTGCGGCAGACCGCCGAGGAGGTGGTCCGCTTCCTCGTGCCGCAGCTCTGCGACTCGGCGGACGTGCAGATGCTGGAAGCGGTCCTGGAGCCCGACGACCCGGCCGCCTCCTCCCGGGGCGTGCTGCGCCGCATCGCCGCCGTCTTCCCCGAGCCGGTGCCCCCGAGCCCGCTCCTGGGCCCCGGCCAGACCTTCCAGCTGCCCGCCGGGTCCGCGTACGAACGGATCGTCCTCGACGGCCGCCCGACCTTTCTCACCGACGAGGACATCCCGGTCCTCTTCCCCGGCAAGGCCGCCGAACCGCTGCGCGACTACCTGTCGGCCCGCTTCGGCTCCGCCCGCACCGTGCCCCTCGTCGCCCGGGGCCAGGTCCTCGGCGCCGTCACCGTCACCCGCCTGAAGACCCGGGAACCCTTCGACGACCAGGACGCGGTGCTCATCGACGAGGTCGTCGCCCGGGCCGCGCTCAACATCGACAACGCCCGGCTCTACACCACCCAGCGGGCCGCCGCCCTCGCGCTCCAGCGCAGCCTCACCAACAGCGCCCTGCCCGCCGTCACCGGCCTCGAACTCACCGGCCGCTACCTCCCGGCGAGCGCCCACGACGTCGGCGGCGACTGGTTCGACGTGATCGAACTGCCCGGCGGGCGCACCGGGCTCGTCATCGGCGACGTGATGGGCCACGGCATCCACGCGGCCGCCGTCATGGGCCAGTTGCGCACCGCCGTGCGGACCCTGGCCCGCCACGACATCGCGCCCACCGAGATGCTGCGCTCCCTCGACGCCGTCGTCGCCGACCTCGGCGAGGACACCATGGCGACCTGTCTGTACGCCGTGCACTCCCCGGCCACCGGCACCTGGACGATCGCCCGGGCCGGCCACCTCCCGCCCGCCGTCGTCACGCCCGAGGGCGCGGTCTCCTTCCTCCAGGGTCCGCCGGGCACACCGCTCGGCACCGGCGCCCACGACTTCGGCACCGAGGAACTCCCGCTGCCGCCCGGCGGCCTGCTGGTGCTCTACACGGACGGGCTGATCGAGGCCAGGGACCGGGACCTCGACGAGGGGATGCGCGAGCTCGGCCGCGCCCTCGACCAGGCCATCGCCCTGTCCGGCGGCACGCTGGACGAGGTGTGCGACGGGGTCCTGGCCCGGCTCCTCGTGGACCCGGCCCAGGACGACGTGGCCCTCGTCCTGGCCCGCACGACCGGCTGACCGTCAGCCGGCGGGGCGGTCGAGGACCCGGTAGAGGTCGCGCAGGAGGGCGATCTCGGCACCGTGGTGCAGGAGTTCCTGGTTGACCCACCACACGACCTCCAGGAACGGTTCCTCCGGGTCGCCGCCGTGCGGGTAGGAGCAGTGCCCGACCGTGTCGAGGTCCTTGTCGTCGACGGAGAGCAGCGCGGCCCGCCACGCCCCGGCGGACGCGTCGAAGTCGGCGATCGCCCCGGCCGCGTCGCCGGGCGCGCGGTAGTCGTCGCGGGTCAGCGAGCGGGTCCCGTCCGTGTGGTCGGCGCGGAGCGCCAGCAGCTCGCTGAGGTGGGTGAGCCGCCAGGCGAGCGTCGTGAACGGCGGCGGCACGGGATGCGGATACGGGGAGGTCTCCCGGCCCCACTCGCCGGCGCCGGTCAGCAGCGCGGCGGCCGGACCCGGGCCGTCGGCCCGCCGCCGTACGGACCAGCAGCCCGGTGCGGGCTCCCACCGGTACTCGGCGTCCGTCATCGGGCCCACCGGCACGTCCGTGCCGTTGCCGCTGTCCACCACCGGTCCCGACAGACGGTCCGTCAGCCGCTTGCGGGCGAAGTCGAATTCGGCGAGCAGGGGCGCGAGGCGGTCGGGTATCGCCATGGGGCGGCTCCGGTGCGTGAGGAGGTGCGCGGGTGCGGGAACGCCCGTACCCTGCCACGCCGCCGTCCGCCCCGCACGCGAGTTACCAGGCGTCCCGACTCACCGGCCGCCGGTCCGCCGTTCCGCCCCGCCCCGGCCCATCGACTCGACCAGGGGCAGCATCCGGTGGGGGACCCGCTCGCGCAGCGCGATCTCGGTGCGGGTGCGGACCACGCCCGGCAGCTGGATGAGCCGCTGGATGACGTCCTCCAGGTGGCCCGCGTCCCTGGCCACCACGCGTGTGAGCAGGTCGCCGCCGCCGGTGATGGAGAACGCCTCGACGATCTCCGGCACGGCGGCCAGCGCGTCGCCGACCTCGTCGAGATGGCCCTGGGTGACCTCCACGTGCACGAAGGCGAGCACCGGATGGCCGAGCGCGGCGGGGGAGAGGACCGGCCCGGTCGCGGTGATCACCCCGTCCCGCTCCAGCCGGTCGATGCGCGCCTGTACGGTGCCCCGGGCGATGCCCAGGATGCGCGCGTACTCCCGCACGCTGGTGCGTGGCTGCTCGATCAGGAGCCGCAGGATGCGGGTGTCGAGTTCGTCCACCGCCATGGCGTGCCGGCCTGCCTCTCCGTGCCCACCGGAGCGGGGTCGCGCCGGTGTGATGGTCAGCCCGACGGGGCGATCCGCCGGAATGATCCCGACTTTACCCAGCGGGTGCACCGCCGCACCCGGCACGTGGGCGGCGTGAACCGGCGCGCGTACCGCGGCCCGGGGCCGTCCGGGGTCGTCCGATCGGATGACCCTCCGGTCCGCCGGGCGGGGCCGGACGACCAGCCGCCGGGTCGACCGTCCGGGTCGCGGTCCGGACCCAGGATGGAGGCAGAGCGGGACGGCGCGAGTGCCTCCCACCGAGTCGGAGGAGTGTCCGTCCATGCAGCAGATCTCGAAGCGCGCCCGTGTCCTGACCGGCGGTGCGGCCCTGGTCGCCCTGGGCGCCGGCACGTTCGGCGCGGTCTCCGCCAACGCCGCCACCCCGGCCGCCGCCCCCGCCGCCGCCGTCAAGGCCGACGCGAAGAACAAGAACACCACCACCAGCACCCACCTGACGATCGACGCCGCCACCAAGGCCGCCCAGGCCGCCCTCGACGCCGCCGAGAAGGAGAACCAGCGCGTCTCCGTGGCCGTCGTCGACCGCAACGGCAACACGATCGTCACCCTGCGCGGCGACGGCGCCGGCCCGCAGTCCTACGAGTCGGCCGAGAAGAAGGCGTTCACCGCCGTCTCCTGGAACGCCCCCACCACCGAGCTGGTCAAGCGCCTGGAGCAGGCCCCGAACCTGAAGGACATCCCCGGCACCCTCTTCCTCGGCGGCGGCGCTCCCGTCACCGGCAAGAACGCCCCCATCGCCGGCATCGGCGTCGCCGGGGCCCCGTCCGGCGACCTCGACCAGAAGTTCGCCCAGGCCGGCGTCGACGCCCTCGCCAAGTAGCACGCCAGGCCCCGCGAGGGGCCCGCGGAACTCCGACGGCGTCCGGACACGCCCGCCCGGACGCCGTCGGCCCGGTTCGTACCCACCCCCGCCACACCCCTGCGTCCCCGCACCCCAGCCCCGCGCCCGAGGAGACCGCCGTGACCGTCACACCCCACCACCGTCTCCTCGCCGCCGCCCGCCGGGGCGACGCCGACGGCGTCCGCGCCGCGCTCGCCGACGGAGCCCCGACCGAGACCCGCGACGAGGAGCTGCGCTCCCCGCTGCTGCTCGCCGTCCTCGGCGACCACGTCGAGGCGGCCCGCGCGCTCGTCGCGGCCGGCGCCGACCCCGACGCCCGGGACGCCCGGCACGAGAGCCCCTGGCTGGCCACCGGCGTCACCGGCAGCGTCGCCATGCTGCGGGTGCTGCTCGCCGCGGACCCCGCCCCCGACTTCCGGCTGACCGACCGTTTCGGCGGCACCAGCCTCATCCCCGCCGCCGAACGCGGCCACGTCCCGTACGTCCGGGCCGTCCTGCGCGACACCCCGGTCGACGTCGACCACGTCAACGACCTCGGCTGGACCGCCCTCCTGGAGGCCGTCATCCTCGGCGACGGCGGCCCGGCCCACCGGAAGGTCGTCGCACTGCTGCTCGCCGCCGGCGCCGACCCCGAGCTCGCCGACGCGTACGGCACCACCGCCCTGGAGCACGCCGAGCGGCGCGGCCACACCGAGCTCGCCGCCCTGCTGCACCGGACCCCCGCCGCTCCGGCCGCCCTGCGCTGAGACGCCGAGCGCCCTGACGCGGGCGCTGGTCCACCGGCCCACACGCGGACGGGTCGGGGCGCGGGAGACCGGGCCAATGGCACAGCGATTCGAAAGCGATTTGAGCCAAGGGCCCGGTCGGTGCTTTTCTTGTGTCCATCAGAAGAACGTGGCGCCGCAGCGCCGGGACGGCGACGAGGCCGCTCCGGACGCCGGCGCCTTCGTCGTGTCCGTACGCGCCCCACCACCCCAGGGGCAGGGCGTGCGGCGGGCGAGCGGCAAGACGAGGGGGCGGCCGACCGCCGTGAAGAGGATGTTCGTGGCTCCGGACCCGGGGCTCCTCCGGCTCAGGACCGGATTGCGCGCGGTGCTCGGCATCGCGCTCGCGGTGACCGTCGCCGAGCTGGCCGGTTTCTCGCTGACCGCGTCGATCACCGGAGGACTGGCGGCACTGCTCGCCCTGTTCACCGTCACCGACGCCACGGTCCGCGGCCAGGCCGTCACCACCCTGCTGCTGCCGCTCGCCGGCTTCCCGGTCCTCGCGCTCGCCACCCTGCTGCACGACCACACCCTCCTGCGGGACGTCTCCTTCCTGCTGGTCGTCCTCGCCGGCGTCTACGCCCGGCGCTGGGGCCCGCGCGGGCACGCGCTCGGCATCTTCGCCTTCATGAACTTCTTCAGCACCCAGTTCCTGCACGCCCTGCCCGCCCAGCTCCCCGAGCTGTACGCGGCCGTGGGCATCGCCCTCGCGGCGGCCGGAGCCGTACGGTTCCTGCTCTGGCCGATCGAGCGGCGCACCCCGCCGCCGGCCGCCCCCGCCCCGCTGCCCGGCACCGGCCTCGCCCGGATCACCACCCGGCAGGCGATCCAGGCCACCGCCGCCTGTGCCGTCGCCCTCGGCATCGGCCAGGTGCTCTCCGAGGACCGCTGGTACTGGGCCGTCGGCACCACCTGGTGGATCTTCGTGAACACGGTCTCGCGCGGCGAGACCCTGGTCCGCGGCTTCCGCCGCTTCCTCGGCACCCTCCTCGGCATCGCCGTCGGCATGGTCGTCGCCCTTCCGCTGCACGGCGCCCCGCTGCCCACCGCCCTCCTGGTGGCCGTCTGCGTCTTCGGGATCTTCTACACGGCGCCGCTCTCCTACAGCTGGATGATGCTCGCGGTCACCGTCATGGCCGGTCTGCTCTACGGACTCCTCGGCGTCCTCGACCCGGCGCTCCTCGTGCTGCGCCTGGAGGAGACCGTCGTCGGCGCCGTCTGCGCCGCCCTCGCGGTCCTGCTGATCCTGCCGGTCACCACCCACGCCATCAACGACGCCTGGATCCAGCGCGCCCTGCGCGCGGTCCACGCGGCGACCGCCGCCTCCGAGCGGCGCCTCGCCGGCGACGAGGCCGCCGACCCGAGCCCGCACGTCGCCGAGCTCGACCTGCTGCTCGGCCGGGTGCGGCTCTCGCTGGCCCCGCTCGTCCACCCGCTGAGCCCCTTCCGGGGCCGCAAGGCCCGGGCCCGCCGGGTCCTCGCCCTGCTCGACGAGTGCGCCGCCGAGGTGCGCGGGCTCGCGGCCGTCGCCGCCGACCCCGACGCCAGCCACGACGCCCGGCTCGCCGCCGCCTGCTGGCGGGTCGAGACGGCCGTCGAGGGCCTCACCTCGCCCGGTGCGAACCGCCCCGCGCCGGCCGCCGATCCCGAGGCCGCCGCCCATCCGGCGCCCGCCGCCCTCGGCCACGTCAGCGGCCTGGAGCGGCTGCTCGCCGCCCTGGACGAGCCGCTGCGCACCCCGCCCGGCTCCCTCCTGGTCCGCTCCTGACGGACTACGCCACCGGCTGATCGGACTTGGTCTAGACCGCCTGCTAACGTCGCCCGCAGACGGCCGGTCGCAGCGACCGGCCCCGGGGCAGGGAGGCGCCGTGGGCGGGACCGACGAGACACATGGGCGGGGGACGGGGCCGGTACGCGCCTACCTCGGCTCCTTCACCTCGGCGGGCGGGCGCGGCGTGCTCGCCGCCGATGTCGACCCGGTCACCGGCGCGCTGACCGTCACCGGCGCCACCGGCGCCGTCGCCGACCCGTCCTACCTCGCCCTCGCCGGCGGCGTCCTCTACGCCGTCTCCGAGACGAACCCGGGCGCCGTCGCCGCCCTCGCCCCGGCCACGCCCGCGCCCCGCCCGCTCGGCGCCCCCGTGCCCGTCCACGGCGCGGGCCCCACCCACCTCGCCGTCACCGCCGGCCACCTCCTCACCGCCAACTACACCTCCGGCAGCGTCACCGCCCTGCCGCTGGCCGAGGACGGCGTCCCCGGCCCCGCCACCGCGGTCCTCCACCACGAGGGCAGCGGCCCGGTCTCCGACCGACAGGCGGGCCCCCACGCCCACCAGGTCCTCCCCGACCCGAGCGGACGCTGGGTCCTCACCGTGGACCTCGGCACCGACTCCGTCCGGGTCTGCGCCCTCGACCCCGCCACCGGCGCGCTGCGCCTCCACGGCGAGACCACCCTGCGGCCCGGCTACGGCCCCCGCCACCTCGCCTTCCACCCGGCCGGCGGCCATCTGTACGTCGTCGGCGAGCTGGAGCCCGCCGTCACCGTCTGCCGCTGGGACGCCCGGAACGGCGAGCTGACCCCGCTCGCGGAGATCCCGCTCGCCGACACGGACGCCGCCGGCCCCGCGTACCCCTCCGCCGTCGTCGTGGCGCCCGACGGACGGTTCCTCTGGGTCGCCGTGCGCGGCACCGACACCATCGCCGTCCTCGTCCTGTCCCCGGCGGGCGACGAGGCGATCCGCTCCGCCACCGTCCCCTGCGGCGGCTCGTGGCCCCGCGACCTCGCCCTCGACCCGTCCGGACGGCGGCTGTACGCGGCGAACGAGCGCTCCGGCGACGTCACCTGGTTCGACGTCGAGCCCGAGACCGGCACGCCCGTCAGGTCCGGCTCCGTCGAGGCCCCGGCGGTCACCTGCGTCGTCTTCGGCTGACACGGCTCCGAGGGGGCGCCCCCGGTCGCCCGGCGCATACGGAAGGGCCCGCACCGACGGTCGTCGGCGCGGGCCCTCGTACGCTTCCGCGGCGTCAGTGTGCCGGGGCCGCGCCCTGCGGGAGGCCGAGCACGGCCGAGTACTGCGACAGGATCAGCTTGCCGATGGCCGGGTAGGCGCCCAGCGCCTCGGCCGCCGGGCAGCCGGCCTCCTTCGAGGCCTCGTCGAGCAGGCCCTCGGCCAGCTCCGGGCCGATCAGGTACGGCGCGAGCGCCAGCTGCACCGCGCCCGCCTCGCGCAGCTGCTCGGCGACGGAGGCGATCGAGCCCTCCTGGTCGAGCGCGGCGGCCATCACCGGCACGGCGAGCCGGGCCGCGAGCAGCATGCCCGTGATGCCGGCGGCCTGGACGGCCTCCTCGCCGCCGACCGTGGCCAGGACGATGCCGTCCGCGGCCGTGGCGACGGTGAAGAGCCGGGCGCGGTCGGCACGGGCGAGCCCGGCCTCCGACAGGCGCACGTGCAGCGCCTCGGCGAGCAGCGGGTGCGGGCCGAGCACCTCGGTCAGCTCCGCGGTGTTGCCGCTGTCCATGACGGCCTGGCGGATCTGGCGCATGACGGCGCTGTCCGGCCCCGCGAGCAGCGGGACGGCGATCGCGGCCGGGCCCTGCGGGGCCTCGACCTCGCGGCCGGCCGCGACCGCGATCCGGTACCGCTCCTCGCGGAGCTCCGCGGCGGCGGTCAGCACGCCGGCGAGCGTCGGGTACTCCTCGCCGTCGCCGTCCACGAAGCCGATCGCGGCCTCCAGGCCGGGCAGCTCGGACCGGGCGATGCTCACCAGCTCCTCGGCCAGCGAACGTATGGCGGCCGAGGGCGCGCCGGGGACGGCGAGCACCAGGGCGGGAGCGCCCTCGGGCGCCGCCGCCGTTTCGGGGCGACGGTGCCGCCCGGACGGGCGGGGGCGCGGCATTCGTACAGGCAGGCCGTTGGCGGGCCCAGTGGGGGTGCTCATGGCGCCGCATGCTACTGGTTTTGCGGACGGGAGCGTTCGGTGAGGTGCGACCACGCGCCTTCTGCCCCTGTATGTCCGGTCGGGGGCGGGCCGGATCGTGGACCCGGCCGGTCCGGTCGCCGCCGCACGCCCCGGACCAGCGGCGATGCCCGCCGGGCGGGGGCGGCGCGGTCAGAGGTACCGCAGCAGCGCGGGGTCCTCGGGCAGCCCCCCGACCCCGGCGGCGAGCCCGCCGGCGAGCGTCAGGGCGCCGTCGAGAGGGTCCCCCGTGGGAGCGACGGTCCGGACCCCGGGCAGCCGCTCGGCGAGCGCCGCCCGCAGCGGTACGAGGAGCGGGTCGCCGAGCCGGAACAGTCCGCCGGTGAGCGCCACCACGGCCGCCGGGTCCGGCGGGCAGGCCGCCTCGGCGGCCTCGGCGATGTGCTCGGCGGCCCGCTCCAGGATCCCGGCCGCGACGGGCTCGCCGTCGGCCGCGCAGGCCGCGACCTCGGGGGCGAAGGCGGCGAGGACCGCCGGCCGGTCGGTGCGCGGGTAGAGCGCGGCGGGCAGCCCGGCGGCCGGGCCGTGGACCTTCTCGGCGCGGGCCAGCAGCGCGGACGAACCGCCGCGCCGCCCGTCGTACGCCCGCATCGCCGCCTCCAGGCCGGCCCGGCCGATCCAGGCGCCGCTGCCGCAGTCGCCCAGGAGGTGGCCCCAGCCGTCGGCGCGCCGCCAGCGGGTCAGGTCGGTGCCGAGGGCGATCAGACCCGTGCCGCCGGCGACCACCGCGCCGGGCCGGGTGCCGAGCGCTCCCGCGTAGGCGGTGACGGCGTCGGCGGCGAGCACCGTCCCGCGCACCCCCCACGCCTCGGCGAAGGCACCCGGGAGGACCGCGCGCAGCTCCTCGCCGAGCGTGGCCATCCCGGCGGCGCCCACGGCCGCGGCGAGCACCGGGCGCCCTTCCCCGGCCCGGGCCCGCAGCGCGGCGACGGCGGGCAGCACGGACTCCAGGAAGTGGGCGGCGGAGATCCCGCCGGGACCGGTCCGTACGGGCCCGGGCGCGGCCGTCCGGTCGAGCACCGTCCCGTCGGCGGCCCGGGCGAGGGCGACGCGGAGCCCCGAGCCGCCCGAGTCGATGCCGACGACCACCGGGTCGGCCGGTCCGCCGCCGCGTGCGCTCTCGGAGTCCACTCTGCGACCGTCCCTTCCCGGAGGGGTCCTGGGGCCCGCAGTCTAGGCCGGAGGGTGTTGTCGGTGTAGGCCGCTAGAGTGACGGACCGTGACTGCGAGACCGTTGAACGAACTGGTGGAGCCCGGTTGGGCCAAGGCCCTGGAGCCCGTCGAGGGCCTGGTGGCCGAGATGGGCGACTTCCTGCGCGGGGAGATCGCCGCGGGCCGTACCTATCTGCCGTCGGGGCCGAACGTGCTGCGCGCCTTCCAGCAGCGGTTCGACGACGTGCGGGTCCTGATCGTCGGTCAGGACCCCTACCCCACGCCGGGGATGGCGATCGGCCTGAGCTTCGCGGTGGCGCCCGAGGTGCGGCAGCTGCCCGCGAGCCTGCTGAACATCTTCTGGGAGATGCACACCGACCTCGGCCACCCCCGCCCTTCGAACGGCGACCTCACCCCGTGGACCCGGCAGGGAGTCCTGCTGCTCAACAGGACCCTGACCACCGCCCCGCGCAACGCGGGCGCCCACCGCAACAAGGGCTGGGAGGCGGTCACCGAGCAGGCGATCCGTGCCCTCGCGGCCCGCGGCAAGCCCCTGGTCTCCATCCTCTGGGGCCGCGACGCCCGCAACGCCCGTCCGCTGCTCGGCAGTCTGCCCGCCGTCGAGTCGGCGCACCCGTCCCCCCGCTCGGCCGACCGGGGCTTCTTCGGCTCCCGCCCCTTCAGCCGGGCCAACGAGATGCTGGTCGCCCAGGGCGCCGAGCCGGTGGACTGGCTGCTGCCCTGAGCGGCGGGCCGACGGCCGTGCGGCGGCGGGCCGTTCAGACGACCGCCGCCCGCACGCACAGCACGTCCGGCAGGTGCTCGGCGAGCAGCTGCCAGCTGTCGCCGTCGTCGGCGCTGGCGTAGAGCTCGCCGTTGCGGTTGCCGAAGTAGACGCCGGCCGGGTCGGCGTCGTCGGTGCACAGCGCGTCGCGGAGGACGGTGCCGTAGTGGTCGCCCTCCGGGAGGCCGCGCTGGAGAGGCTCCCAGCTCGCGCCGGCGTCGGTGGTGCGGTAGACCCGGCAGCGGCGCTCGGCCGGGACCCGGTCGGAGTCGGCGGTGATGGGGAAGACGTAGGCGGTGCCGGGGCGGTGCGGGTGCGCGGCGGCGGCGAAGCCGAAGTCGGAGGGGAGCGGGCCGCCGATGTCCTTCCAGCTGCCGCCGGCGTCGTCGCTGCGGTAGACGCCCCAGTGGTTCTGCAGGTAGAGCCGGTCCGGATCGCCCGCGTCCTGCGCGATCTTGTGGACGCACTGGCCGAACTCCGGGTGCGGCTCGGGCAGGAAGGGCGCCGCGACGCCGTGGTTGGAGGGGGCCCAGGACGCCCCGCCGTCCCGGCTGCGGAAGACGCCGGCGGTGGAGACGGCCACGGTGACGGCGTCCGGATCGCGGGCGTCGGTGACGACCGTGTGCACGGCCTCGCCCCCGCCGCCGGGGACCCACGCCGAGCGGCTCGGGTGCTCCCAGAGCGGCCGGACCAGGGAGAAGGACGCGCCGCCGTCCTCGGAGCGGAAGAGCGCGGCCGGTTCGGTGCCCGCGTAGACGACGCCGGGGGAGTGGGCGGGGGCCGGATGGAGCTGCCAGACGCGCTCCAGGGAGGCACCGGTGTCCTGGGGGAACGTGACGGCGGGCGCGGGCGGTTCGGTCCAGGTCCGGCCGAGGTCGTCGGAGTGGAAGACGGACGGGCCCCAGTGGGCGCTGTCGCCGCCGACCAGCAGCCGGGGGGTGTCCGACCGGGTGTCGATGGCCACCGAGTAGACGGCCTGGGCGGGGAAGTGGGGATCGTCGAACTCCCAGCGCCCGTCGTGCCTGCGGCCGATGAAGAGTCCCTTGCGGGTGCCTACGGTGAGAAGTACGTCGGGCATGGGGCCCACCTCCAGGACGCCGTTGTCGCGGATACGGGCCAGTCTGCACCCGGCCGCTGACAACGGCCCCTGGGACACCCCGTGACCGGCCGGTCACGGGATGTCCCAGGCGGGGCGGCGGGTCAGATCGCCCAGGCGTACTGCGGCGGCGTGAGGGTGGTGGCGCCCAGCTCGCGCGCGGCCCGGCGCGGCCAGGAGGCGTCGCGGAGCAGCTCGCGGCCCAGCAGGACCGCGTCGGCCTCGCCGTTGGCGACGATCTTCTCGGCCTGCGCGGGCTCGGTGATGAGGCCGACGGCGGCGACCGGCAGCCCGGTCTCGGCCTTGACGCGGGCGGCGAAGGGCACCTGGTAGCCGGGGCCGACGGGGATCGAGGCGGGCCCGCCGTTGCCGCCGCTGGAGACGTCGAGCAGGTCGACGCCGTGCTCGCGCAGCAGGGCGGCGAAGCGGACGGTCTCGTCCGGGGTCCAGCCGGCCTCCTCCAGCCAGTCGGTGGCCGAGATGCGGAAGAAGAGCGGCAGCTCCTCGGGCCAGACGGCGCGGACCGCGTCCACGACCTCCAGGGCGAGCCGGGTGCGGTTCTCGAAGGAGCCGCCGTAGGCGTCGGTGCGGCGGTTGCTGTGCGGGGAGAGGAACTCGCCGATCAGGTAGCCGTGGGCGCCGTGCACTTCGGCGACCCGGAAGCCGGCCGCCAGGGCGCGGCGGGCGGCGGCCGCGAACTGTCCGACGATCTCGCGGATGCCGTCCTCGGTCAGCTCGGTGGGCACCGGATAGCCCTCGTCGAAGGGGAGCGGGCTCGGCGCGACCGGCTGCCAGGCCTCCTCGGCCGGGGCGGGGCCGCGGCCGAGCCAGGGGCGCTGGGTGGCGGCCTTGCGGCCGGCGTGGGCGAGCTGGATGCCGGGGACGGTGCCCTGCGCCTCGAGGAAGGAGGCGATCCGGCGCAGCGCCTCGGTCTGGGTGTCGTTCCACAGGCCGAGGTCGGCGGGGCTGATGCGGCCCTCGGGGGCGACGGCGGTGGCCTCGACGAGGATCAGTCCGGCGCCGCCGGTGGCCCGGGAGGCGTAGTGGGCGAAGTGCCAGTCGGTGGCGACGCCGGCGTTCGGGCCGAAGACCTCCGCCGAGTACTGGCACATCGGCGCCATCCAGACGCGGTTGGGGACGGTCAGCGAGCGGAGGGTGTAGGGCTCGAAGAGGGCGGCGCTCATCGGGGACTCCGTTTCGGGACGGCCTGGGTGCCGGACGTGGGGAGGCCCGGCGGGATGTTCGTACGATACCCATCGTAGTACGGCGACTGTCAAACTACGAGGATCCTCGTACAATGGAGTCCGCCCGTACGACCCCTCCGGAGAAAGTGGAGCCGCCGCCATGACGACCCCCGCCAGCACCCGCCTCCTGGAGCACCCCGCGCGCGAGGAGATCCGCCTGGAGACGGTCCTGCACGCGCTCTCCGACGCCGTGCGGCTGCGGATCGTCCGCGAACTGGCCGCCGCGGAGACCGAGCTGAGCTGCTCGTACTTCGTCCTGCCGGTCACCAAGTCGACCACCACGCACCACTTCCGGGTGCTGCGCGAGGCCGGCGTCATCCGGCAGGGCTACCGCGGCACCGCCAAGCTCAACGGCCTGCGCCGCGACGCCCTCGACGCCCTCTTCCCCGGCCTCCTCGACACCGTCCTGGCGGCGGCCGAGGCCCAGTCCGCCCGCCAGGACCCGGCCGGAGCGCCCGAGGGCGCCGGACTCACAGCGACCGCATCCGGTTGATCTCGGCGGTCTGCTGGGCGATCACGTCGTTCGCCATCTCCTCCACCTGGATGTTGTTGCCCTGGCCGAGCACCTCGGCCGCCATCGTCACGGCGCCCTCGTGGTGGCGCACCATCAGCTCCAGGAACAGTGCGTCGAAGGCCGGGCCCTTCGCCGCCCGCAGCTCCGCCAGCTGGGCCTCGGTCGCCATGCCCGGCATCGTGTGATGGTCGTGGGCGCCCTGGTCGCGCGGCCCGCCGTGCGCCGTCAGCCACCCCTCCATCGCGCCGATCTCCGGCTCCTGCGCCGCCGCGATCCGCTCGGCCACCTTCGCGACCTGGGGTGATCCGGCGCGGCCCGGGGCCAGCGCGGTCATCGTCAGGGCCTGCCGGTGGTGCACCACCATCATCTGGACGTACCGGAAGTCCGCGCCGTTCGGCCGCTCGTCGGGGAGCAGGCTCGCCGCCTCCTCCGGTGAGATCCGCCGGGCCGGCTCGCCGGGCTTGCCCGGCGCCACGACCGCCGCGGCCGTGCCGGTCGGCTTCGGCTCCGGCGCGGCGGCACCGGAGTCCGACTCGCAGGCGCCCAGGGCGAGTACGGCCAGCGCGGAGAGGGTCGCGGCGAGTGCGGCGCGCCGGCGGTGGCGGTTCAGCAACGGTGCCTCCTAGGGGGTTTTGCGGACTCAGGGGCCGTTCCTAGCAGTTCTTTCCGGGGAGTCGCGCGGATTCCCTCATTACATCTGTGTTGCCATCTGTTGGGATGTGCACGCCAAGGAACATACTGCCGGGGTCCAGCACCGTTCAGCTTTGAACGGAAATCACGGAGGACGGAGTGACTTCGTTGCATACCCCGCAGAGTCCACGCTCCCGGATCAGACGCCTCGCCGCGGCCACCGCCGCGGCCGGCCTCCTGGCGGCGCTGCTCGTCGGCGGCACGGCCGCCGCCACCCCCGACCCCGGGGACGCCCCGGTCCAGGCGCCCGTCCCGGCCGCGCAGGCCGCCGAGGCGCGGTCGGCGATCGGGAGCGGTGCGATACCCGGCGTCGACGAGATCGTGAAGACCGACAACATCCAGCTCCTGGCGAACATCCCCAAGGACGCGCTCCAGGGCCTCAACACCGACCTCGCCTTCCAGGGCTCGTACGCCTTCGCGGGCAACTACGACGGCTTCCGGATCTTCGACATCAGCGACCCGAAGGCCCCGAAGAGCGTCGCCCAGGTGCTCTGCCCGGGTTCCCAGAACGACATCTCCGTCTCCGGGGACCTCCTCTTCCTCTCCACCGACTCCTCCCGCAGCGACGACTCCTGCGCCAGCACCACGCAGCCGGCGTCCGTCAAGGAGTCCTGGGAGGGCATGAAGATCTTCGACATCAGCGACGTCACGAACCCGAGGTACGTCGCCTCCGTCGAGACCGCCTGCGGCTCCCACACCCACACGATCCTGCCGCAGCGCAAGGACGTGTACGTGTACGTCTCCTCCTACTCGCCCAACGTGGCCTTCCCCGACTGCCGGCCGCCGCACGACGGCATCTCCGTCATCAAGGTGCCCCGCGCGGCGCCGGAGCAGGCCCGCGTCGTGAACTTCCCCGTCCTGTTCCCCGGTGAGGGCCCCGACGGCGGCGGCAACCCGGGCGGCCCGACCAACCCGGGCGTCTCCAAGACCACCGGCTGCCACGACATCACCGTGCTGCCCGGCAAGGACCTCGCCGCCGGCGCGTGCATGGGCGACGGCATCCTCTTCGACGTCTCCGACCCCGAGCACCCGCGGGTCCTCGACCAGGTCCAGGACAACGTCAACTTCGCCTTCTGGCACTCCGCCACCTTCAACCAGAAGGCGAACAAGGTCGTCTTCACCGACGAGCTCGGCGGCGGCAGCGGCGCCACCTGCAACGCGGCCGTCGGACCGAACCGCGGCGCCAACGGCGTCTACGACATCACGGGCAAGGGCAAGAACCGCCAGCTCGTCTTCCGCAGCTACTTCAAGATCCCGCGCCACCAGGCCGACACCGAGAACTGCGTCGCCCACAACGGCTCGCTGATCCCGGTCAAGGGCAAGGACCTCATGGTCCAGGGCTGGTACCAGGGCGGCGTCTCGGTCTGGGACTTCACCGACTCCGCGCACCCGAAGGAGATCGGCTACTTCGACCGCGGCCCGGTCTCCGACACGGCCCTCACCATCGGCGGCTCGTGGTCCGCGTACTACTACAACGGCCACGTCTACTCGAACGAGATCGCCCGGGGCCTCGACGTCCTGAAGATCTCCGACCGCCGCACCGACCCCGCGCAGCGGATCCGGATGGACGAGCTCAACGTCCAGACCCAGCCGGACTACTTCGAGGACTTCGGCGACCGGGACTGACCCGGGAGGCTCAGAGCGCGCCGTCGGGCGGACCACCGTCCGGCGGCGCGCCGCTCTCCCAGTCCAGGCCGTAGCGGTGGAACAGCTCCGCCCGCAGCCGGGGCATCGGCATCGGCGCCCCCGGCAGCAGCACCCCCACCACCGCGCCCATCAGCAGCGCCCGCAGCAGCGGATAGTCCCGGTCCACGTCCTCGGAGCCGTACCGCTCCACCGTGTCCCGCAGCAGGAAGGCGAGCCGCTGCTGCTCCTCGCAGCGCACGAAGCCCTCGGCCTGGAGGATGCCGGCCATGTGCGTGCGCATCAGCGTCGGGCGGTCCACCGCGAGCCCCAGGATCGCGTCGATCGCCCGGGCCAGCCGCTCCCGGCCGTCCTCGGTGCGCGGCGCGCGCTCCAGCGCCTCGGCGAGCGTGAGGTGCATCAGCCGGTGCACCGCGGACTGCAGCAACTGCCGCTTGCCGGGGAAGTAGTACGAGATCAGACCGCGTGCCACCCCGGCCTCCCGGGCGATGTCCCCGAGGGTGGTCGCCTCGTATCCGCGGCCCCCGACGAGCTCCACGGTGGCCGCCAGGATCCGCTCCCGGGAGCGTCGCCGAAGCTCTTCGTTGACCGATGGGCTACGCGGCGTCATGCTGGGCTCCTGCGTTGACTGGCTCGCGGCCAATATACTCAGCGTGGCTCGTCGTCCCGCCCCCGTGGCGCGACGGCGTGGAGGCCGCCTTTCCTGGGCGACACGGGGGATCGTCCAGGACGGGCGGCCTCGTCATGTCCCTTCCCCTCCATGGTCGCGCGGCTCGCGCGGCGGCGCGGGAAGCGGGCCCTCGCCGGGCCTCCGGCGGTACGCGAGGACGGCGACGGCCACGCAGCACCACCCCATCAGCCAGCCGGCCAGCACGTCCGAGGGCCAGTGCACGCCGAGGTGGATCCGGGTCCAGCCGACCCCGAGCACCGACACCACCGCGAGACCCGCCGCCGCGCCCCAGCCGTGCCACGGCTCCCGCCCGACCAGTGCGAACACCCACAGCAGCAGCCCGCAGACCACCGCCGCCGTCATCGCGTGGCCCGACGGGAAGGCGGCGAACGACGCCGAGTCCACCGGATCCCGCCACACCGGCCGCTCCCGGTCGACCAGCGCCTTCACCCCCTGCTGCACCCCGGCCGCGGCCAGCACGGTCCCGACCACCCACAGCGCGAGGCGCCGGTGTCCGTACCGCACGAGGAGGAGCGCCACGGCGAGGGCCAGCGCCCGCAGCGTCCACGGGTCCCACACCCAGTCGCTCAGTACCCGGTTGAAGCGGGTGAGGCCGGGATGGGCGAGGGCGTGGCGGTGCAGCGCCTCGTCGACCGAGCGGTCGAAGGCGAGCAGCGGGCTCCATTCGACCGCCACGAGCACGAGCAGGACCAGGGAGAGCCCTCCGGAGAGCATCGCGGAATAGCGCATTCCACGATCCTGCCGGACCGCCGGCCGTGACCCGCTCCACGCGGCACCGCCCCGCGGGTCGCGGGTCCGGGTCCCGGTCGGAGCACCTCCCGCCGTCACGGTGTCAGCCCAGGGCGGCCAGGCCGGGGAAGAGGGCGATGAGCACCGGGACCGCGGGCACCAGGGCCGCCGTCGCCGTCAGGCGCAGGCGGTGGGCGGCGGGGAGCCGGGGGGTGGCGGTGAGGAGGCGGTCGACGCGCTGGGGGAGGCCGGCCTCGGGGCCGGTGCCGGGCGGGGCGGCGAACACCCCCCGCTCCTCGTTCAGTTCCACCAGCGCGAGCGCGACGGTGAGCCGCCCGAAGCGGCGCGAGGCCACGTCGTCGGCGGCGAGTTCGACCAGCCGGTGCATCTCCTCGCGGAAGGCGATGAAGACCGGGATGCCGGGGAAGCCGGAGGCGAGCGCTCCGGAGCAGTGGAGCAGCCAGTCGTGCCGGGCCCGGGCGTGCCCCTGCTCGTGGGCGAGCAGCGCGTCGAGCCGGCGGCCCTTCAGGCGGCGCAGCGCGGCGGTGGTGATGACGAGCCGGGGCGTGGTGCCGTGCAGCCACCAGGCGTCGGGGCGCTCGCCCTCCAGGACGACGAGCCGCCCGCCGTCCGGCTCTTCGCCGGGCAGCTGCGGGGCGCGGACCAGTAGGTCGTCGCGGCGCTTGCGGCGGCGGGTGCGGGCGAGCCCGATCTCGCGCCCCAGCATGGCACCGCTCCACAGCCCGCCGGCCGCGAGGACCACGGCGAGCGCCGCCGACCAGGGGCCGCCGTCGGTGGAGAGTTCGTACGCGTCGAGGACCGCGCGCGGCGCGGGCGCGAAGACCTGGCCGCGCACGGCCTGCCAGGCGGCGGCCGCGCTGAAGGTCATCGAGAGCGCGAAGCTGACGAGGACCGTGGCCACCGCGCACTGCCACACCCAGAGCGCCACGACGGGTTCTCGCTCCGCCCAGTGGGCCCGGGCGAGCAGCCGGGGCGCGGTGAGCGCGGTCAGGACGCCGAGCAGGAGCAGCGCGAGGGAGACCCACATGGGCGTCAGCCTATGAGGGGGGTGCTCCCCGGGGGTATGGCCTCACCCGGCAAGTGACGTACGCCACGGTTTCGCCGGCCGGGCGCCCGAACGCCCGCGCGGGACAAGGGACTCAGAGCGTGCAGAGCATCGCCAGCGTGGCGAGCCCCATCGACAGCCGGCAGGCCAGGGTGAGTTCCGGCCGGGTCGCCCAGCCGGACCGCACGCCGCCCGTCGGTCTCCCCGCGCGCGCGTGGGGACCGGCCGGGACGAGCCGGGCGCCGGAGCGGAGCACGTACACCGCGTAGTAGAGGAGCAGTCCACCCGTGAGCAGGGGTATCCCCCCGGCCGCCGCCCCCGCGCCGTGCGCCGCGTGCACCCCCTGTGCGCCGGTCGCCGCCGACGGGGCCATCGTGAGCGCCATGTAGACCATGGCGAGGGAGCCCACCGCGTGGTGCAGCCGGTGCGCGTCCCGGCGGGCCGCGACGAGGTCGGCCACCGCCGCCGCGCCGAAGAGCGCCGCGTACACCGCCCAGCTCCAGGACGGCGGGGCGAGCACGGCGGGCGGCAGTGCCATCGCCGCCATCCCGAAGCCCATCACCGCCTCCGCGCGCGCCGAGCGGCGCTCCTCGCCCGCGCTGGCCCGGGTCCGCAGCGCGCAGTACGCCCCGACGGCCGCGCAGAGCGCGACGAGCAGCCATCCCGACAGGGCCGGTCCGTGCACGGCACACCCCCTCGACTCGTGCCCCGGGGAGGGACTGCCCGCCGCGGGGTGCGCGCACGCGGGCGCACGGGCGCGCACAGGCGTACGAAAGGGGGTGCGGCGGCGCGGGTTAGGCTCGGGACGACCGCGCACGCCGGTCACCGCGCCCGAGGGGAGCCCCGCACGATGGACACCGCCACGCCCGTTCCCGACACCGCCGCGAGCCTGGAGCCCGGCGCCCTCACCTTCCGGCAGGCGGTGCTCGACGACGTGCCCGTCGTGGTCCCGCTCGTCGAGTCGGCCTACCGGGGCGACGCGAGCCGGGCCGGGTGGACCACCGAGGCGGACCTCCTGGACGGGCAGCGGACCGACCCGGAGGGCGTGGCCGCCGTGATCGCCGCCCCCGGCAGCGTGCTGCTGCTCGTGGAGCGGGACGGCGACACCGTCGCCTGCTGCCAGCTGGAGCACCGCGGCGAGGCCGCCTACTTCGGCATGTTCGCGGTCCGGCCCGAGCTCCAGGGAGCCGGCCTCGGCAAGCGGATCATCGCGGAGGCCGAGCGGCGGGTGCGCGCGCTGTGGGACGCCCGCGAGATGCACATGACGGTAATCACCGCCCGGGAGGAGCTGATCGCCTGGTACGAGCGGCGCGGCTATCGGCGCACGGGCGAGACGAGCCCCTTCCCGTACGGCGACGAGCGCTTCGGTCTGCCCCGGCGCGACGACCTCCGCTTCGAGCTCCTGGTGAAGCCGCTGGTCTGATCCTTCCGCCGGAAGCATCCGTTCACCCCCCGGTCGACAGGAAAAAATGCGGTCGGAGGGGTGTCCCACGGGAGAATTTCTCTTGCTCCCCTTGCGGTCATGAGCCATGCGTGGATACGGTTCCTTTACGCAAGGTTCTCCTGTGGAGGAAGAGGCATGACGGAAATTCTTGTGCAGGACGTGATGGGCGAGGGGATAGCCACCGCCCGCGTCATCGACCACCCTGCCTGGCCGGAGCTCAAGAACGCCGTGGAGGAGATCCGCGTCTGGCAGCGTGCCGACGGATCGGTCGACTTCGAGGCCGAGGACGCGCCCGCGCGTTCCCTCGTCGAGCTGACCGTGGACCGCCTGGTGGCCGCCGTCGAGCAGCTCTCCCCGCTCGTGCCGCACGACGCCGAGTACCACCGCGCGCTCGTCGCCGACCTGCGCAAGTGGTCCGAGGGCGGCTTCGGCGTCCCGGACTTCCTGGACTCGCTGCTGTCCTTCCACCCGGCCGCCGGCCGCGCCGACGGGCTCCAGCACCTCGTGCTCTTCCCGATGTACACGCAGAACGGCAACCCGGACCGCAACTTCGAGGCCGTCGTCCTCCGCATGGTCTGGCCCGAGTGGCTCGCCGAGCTGGAGGCCACCCGCTACGACAACCCGGGCTACATCGGCATCAGCTTCGAGGACTTCACCGCCGGGTACGACACCAACTCGGCCGTCCTCTTCCCGGAGACCGTCGCCGTCCGCGAGGTCCCCGAGCGCTTCACCTGGGGCGGCATCTTCTGCGACCGCGAGGCCGCCCGCTTCCGCAAGGTCACCGAGGCCGCCGTCGACACCCTGGGCCTGAAGCTGCCCGCGGACATCGCCGCCATGCTCGACGACCAGAGCCGCTGCGAGCAGGCCTTCGCCCTCTGGGACCTGGTCCACGACCGTGCCCACAGCCGCGGCGACCTGCCCTTCGACCCCTTCATGATCAAGCAGCGCCAGCCGTTCTGGATGTACGGCCTGGAGGAGCTCCGCTGCGACCTCACCGCCTTCAAGGAGGCCGTGAAGCTGGAGGGCGAAGGCAACTCCCACGGGCGCGACGTGCAGTACGCCGTCCTCTTCGACCGGATGTTCCGCTTCCCGCTCACCGGCGACCGCAACCGCAACTACGACGGTCTGGGCGGCCAGCTCCTCTTCGCGTACCTCCACAAGAACGACGTGGTGCGCTGGACGGACAACGTCCTCACGATCGACTGGGACCGCGCCCCCGAGGTCACCAACCGCCTCTGCTCCGACATCGAGACCCTCTACCGCGACGGCATCGACCGTCCGAAGCTGGTCCACTGGATCAAGGCGTACGAGTTCGTCTCCGGCTACCTCGCCCCGCACCCGGGCTCCAAGTGGGCCAAGGGCCCCGACGCCCTGGACCTCACGCTCCCGCCGCGCAAGCTCGTCGACGACGTGCTTCCCGACGAGTTTCCGCTCAGCATGTTCTTCGAGGCCCTTTCCAAGAAGATGAAGGGCGTGATCGCCGACACCAAGGGGATCACCGCCGCGGACATGCCCGAGCGGGCCGCCGCGTGACCGACGGTACGGAGCACACGGAGGAGGCGTCCATGAACGCCAACGGAAACGGTGGACCTCTCGACGGGACGGTCATCGCCGTGGCCGGCGCGGCGGGACCCGCCGGCCGGGCGGCCCTGATCCGCCTCGCCGGCGCCGGCGCGACCGTGGTCGCCGCCGACGCCGACCCGGCCCGGCTCGCCGAGGCCGTCGAGGCGGCCCGCGAGGTGCACGGCGCCAAGGTCGTCGGCGACACCGTGGACCTCCTCGACCTCGGTGCCACGCGCACCTGGGCCGACAAGACGGAGAAGGAGTTCGGCCGTGTCGACGGGCTCGTCCACCTCGTGGGCGGCTGGCGCGGCAGCTCCTCCTTCACCGAGACCGACCTCGCGGACTGGGACTTCCTGGAGAAGCTCCTGATCCGCACGGTCCAGCACACCTCGCTCGCCTTCCACGACGCCCTGCTCCGCAGCGGCGGCAGCGGCCGCTACGCGCTGGTCAGCCAGGTCGGCGCCCACAAGCCGCAGGCCAACAACGCCGCGTACAACGCGGGCAAGGCCGCGGCCGAGGCCTGGACGCTCGCCATGGCGGACTCCTTCCGCAAGCTGGGGGGCGAGGACGGCCCCCAGGCGGCGGCTGCCATCCTGGTGATCAAGGCATTGGTGCACGACGCGATGCGCGCCGAACGCCCCAACGCGAAGTTCGCGGGCTTCACCGACGTCAAGGACCTGGCCGACGAGATCGCCGGCCTGTGGGACCGGCCCGCCCAGGAAGTGAATGGACAGCGCCTGTGGCTGACCCCCGCACCGTGACCGCCGCCCTCGGGCACCGGACCGACGCCCGTCGTCACCACGACCCGTCGGTCCGGGGCTTCGCGAGCGACAACTACGCCGGCGTCCACCCCGAGATCCTCGCCGCGATCGCCCTCGCCAACGACGGCCACCAGGTCGCCTACGGCGAGGACGAGTACACCGAGCACCTCCAGCGGATCGTGCACAGTCACTTCGGCCCGTTCGCGGAGGCCTTCCCGGTCTTCAACGGCACCGGGTCGAACGTGACCGCCCTCCAGGCGCTCACCGACCGCTGGGGCGCCGTGATCTGCGCCGAGACCGCCCACATCAACGTGGACGAGGGCGGCGCGCCGGAGCGTATGGGCGGCCTCAAGCTGCTCACCGTGCCCACCCCGGACGGCAAGCTCACCCCCGAGCTGATCGACCGGCAGGCCTGGGGCTGGGAGGACGAGCACCGGGCGATGCCCCAGGTCGTCTCGATCACCCAGAACACCGAGCTGGGCACCGTCTACACCGTGGACGAGGTCCGCGCCATCGTCGAGCACGCCCACTCCAAGGGCATGAAGGTGCACCTCGACGGCGCCCGGATAGCCAACGCGGCCGCCTCCCTGGACGTGCCGATGCGCGCCTTCACCAACGCGGTGGGCGTCGACGTCGTCTCGTACGGCGGCACGAAGAACGGCATGCTCTTCGGCGAGGCCGTGATCGTCCTCAACCCGGACGCGGTCAGCCACATGAAGCACCTGCGCAAGCTGTCCATGCAGCTCGCGTCCAAGATGCGCTTCCTGTCGGTGCAGCTGGAAGCGCTGCTCGCCAAGGACCTGTGGCTGCGCAACGCCCGGCAGGCGAACGCGATGGCCCGCCGCCTCGCGGACGGCGTGCGCGCCCTGGACGGCGTGGAGATCCTCTACCCGGTGCAGGCCAACGCGGTCTTCGCGCGCCTCCCGCACGAGGTCAGCCGACGGCTCCAGGAGCGGTTCCGCTTCTACTTCTGGGACGAGCAGGCCGGCGACGTGCGCTGGATGTGCTCCTTCGACACCACGGAGGACGACGTCGACGCCTTCCTCCAGGCGCTGAAGGAAGAGCTGGCCCGCCAGTAGAGCCTGAAATTGAATAGATATGCGGTCGAGTGGAAATTGATTGACTCTGCTCGACCGCATACCTATGCTCGCGGATCATGGAGCTGAAGCAGCAGCACGCCGATATCGCCGCGTATCTGGCCGTCGGTGAGGCCGTCGACCATGACCATCCGCTCGTCCGCGCCACGGCGGACCGCATCGCCGTCGACCGTGCCGACGCATACTCATACGCCAAGGCCGCCTTCGAGTTCGTCCGCGACGCCATCCCGCACTCCCAGGACTCCGGGGACACGCGCGTCACCTGGCGCGCCTCCGACGTCCTGGAGCAGGGCACCGGCATCTGCTACGCCAAGTCCGTCGCGTACGCCGCGCTCCTGCGGGCCCGGGGCATCCCCGCGGCCCTCTGCTACCAGCGCCTCGCCGAGGACGACGGCTCGAATCCGGTGATCCACGGACTGGCCGCCGTCCTGCTGCCCGGTGAGGAGCGGTGGGCCCGGCAGGACGTGCGCGGCAACGTCCCGCCCGGCGTGGACGCCCAGTTCTCGGTCGGGGAGGAGCGACTGGCCTGGGCCGTACGCCCGGACGTCGATGAAGTGGACTATCCGGTTCTCTACGCTGAACCGCATCCGGTCGTCCTCCGCGCGCTCCGGGCCGCGACCGACCGGCCCCACCTGTGGCGGACCCTCCCCACGGACCTGTGACCACGGACCTGTGGTCACGGGCCTGTGACCACAGGCGGGTGACCACGGGCCTGTGGCGACGCAGGCGCGGCGCTCCGGAAGACGGGCCCCGGGGCGCGGATCACCGTGCGCGACCCGGGTGGGGCACCTCAGGGACTACTTCCCGGCGGCCTTCAGCTGCTCCGGGGTCGGCGCCGTGCCGCCCAGGTGCGCGGGGATCCACCAGGTGTCCGTGGCGTCCTTCGGGCGCACCGGGTAGGCGCGCTGCGCGGCCTCCAGGAGCTCCTGGACGCGGTCGCGCAGCCGGCGCGTGATCGCACCCGCGAACTGGTCGGCGGGGGCCTCCATCGGCTCGCCGACCCGGATCGTCACCGGGATGTGCGCCCGCTTGAAGTTCCGCGGCCGGCCCTTCGTCCAGATCCGCTGCGTGCCCCACAGGGCCATGGGGATCAGCGGCACCCCGGCCTCCTGCGCGAGCCGGGCGGCGCCCGACTTGAAGCTCTTCAGCGTGAACGACTCCGAGATGGTCGCCTCGGGGAAGACGCCGACGATCTCGCCCGCCCGCAGCGACTCCAGGGCGTGCTTGTACGCGTGCTCGCCCTGGGAGCGGTCCACCGGGATGTGCTTCATCGCCCGCATCAGCGGCCCGGAGACCTTGTGGCGGAAGACGGACTCCTTCGCCATGAAGCGCACCAGACGCTTCTGCGGCAGCGCGGCCAGGCCGTCGAAGATGAAGTCCAGGTAGCTGATGTGGTTGCTGACGAGGACGGCACCCCCGGTCCGCGGGATGTGCTCCGAACCCTGTGTGTCGATCTTGAGGTCGAGCGCCTTGAACATGGTGAGCGCGGCGCCGACCACCGGTCGGTACACGAGTTCTGCCATGGGAGAGATACCCCTTCGTCCATGCCTGTGGGAGGGCTCTCCCGGCGAAGTTACGCGGCCGTAGGTTTTCGGCTTTGGGCAGATCGTGCCCCATGTGGGCCGCCGTGACCAGTCCAGGCGGCTTCGTACGGGGAGATTCTCGTCACTCGCGGTGGTCGTGGCGGGAATCGTTCGGCCCCGTGCGACGCTGCACGGGGAGAAGGACGCGGAAACGGCGGAGAAGGATGACGGGGGACCAGGGATGACGGTGGCGACGACGGGAAGGCTCGGGCCGGAACGGCTCGGCGGCGCGGAGCTGGGGGAGCGGGCGACCCTGGTCCAGTTCTCCAGCGCCTTCTGCCAGCCCTGCCGGGCGACCCGCCGGGTGCTCGACGAGGTGGCGGCCATGGTTCCGGGCGTGGCGCACGTGGAGATCGACGCCGAGGAGCACCTCGGCCTCGTCCGCGACCTCGGGGTGACCCGTACCCCCACCGTCCTCGTCCTCGACGCGGCCGGAGTGATCGTGCGCCGGGCCGCCGGGCAGCCCCGCAAGGCGGACGTCATCGCCGCCCTCGGTCACGCGCTGTGAGCGCGCCGGGCCGCCGGCCCTCCCCGGGGCCGACCGGGCCCCGGCTTCTGACGCGGTGACACATCTCCCACATCGCGGTACGCACTTGACCTGGGCCGTCACTCGTCGTCACCCTGACGGAGTGACCGGTGACCTCCTTCTCTACGGCCGGGCCGACGTGGACCTGGGCCGCCACGCGAGCGCGCGCTGTCCGGGCCTCTGACGCCCCCGGACCCCTCCGCACGCCGCCCCGCACGAAGGACGACTCCATGACGGTCTCGCCCGAGCTCCGCGCCGTTCCCGCGATCGGCGCTCCCCGCTCCGCCTCACCCGACCTGCTGCGCTCCGTCTTCCGGCGGCACGCCGCCGGCGTCGCCGTGATCACCGCGCACGGCGAGCGCCCCGTCGGCTTCACCGCCACCTCGCTCAACTCCGTCGCCGCCGACCCGCCGCTGATCTCCTTCGGCGTGGGCACCGGCTCCTCCAGCTGGCCCGTGCTCGCCGAGGCGGAGCACATCGGGGTGCACATCCTCGGGGAGCACCAGGAGCAGCTGGCGACCACCTTCGCGCGCAGCGGCGCCGACCGGTTCGCCGCGCCGACGCGCTGGAGCCGGGGGCCCGAGGGCGTGCCCGTGCTCGACGGCGTACAGGCCTGGCTGGTCTGCCGGGTGGTGGCCCGGGTGCCCGCCGGCGACCACCGGATCGTCATAGCCGAGGCCGTCGCGGGTGATCCCGGTGGCGACGGCCGTCCGCTCCTGTACCACCAGGGGCGCTTCAACGCGCTGCGCGACTGAGAGTTCCCGCGCCGACCGCGTCGCGCGCGTTGGGCAGATCACAGTGCTGAGCGCTTGCTTACTGGTCACGAACTGGGTGTACTGACGAGTAATATCTGGTCGAGGCGTCCGGCGCCCCGGCCGGAAACCCGCCCTTCAGGCGCCTATGCTGCGAGCAACAAGGCAGCCCAGTTATGACGATGCAGTAGGAGAGCCGGCGTGAGCTTGAGGATCGTTGTCTGTGTGAAGTACGTGCCGGACGCCACTGGCGACCGGAAGTTCGCCGACGACCTGACGGTCGACCGCGAGGACGTCGACGGTCTCCTGTCGGAGCTCGACGAGTACGCGGTCGAGCAGGCGCTGCAGATCGCCGAGGAGGCGGACGACGCCGAGGTGACCGTCCTCACCGTCGGCCCCGAGGACGCGCGCGACGCGCTCCGCAAGGCGCTGTCGATGGGCGCCGACAAGGCCGTCCACGTCGACGACGAGTCCATCCACGGCTCCGACGTCATGGCCACCTCGCTGGTGCTCGCCAAGGCGATCGAGAAGACCGGCTACGACCTGGTCATCGCCGGCATGGCCTCCACCGACGGCACCATGGGTGTCCTCCCGGCGATCCTGGCCGAGCGCCTGGGCGTCCCGCAGGTCACCCTGCTCTCCGAGGTCAAGGTCGAGGACGGCAAGGTCACCGGCCGTCGTGACGGCGACACCGCCTCCGAGCAGCTGGAGGCCTCCCTCCCGGCCGTCGTCTCCGTGACGGACCAGTCGGGCGAGGCGCGCTACCCGTCCTTCAAGGGCATCATGGCCGCCAAGAAGAAGCCGGTCGAGGAGCTGGAGCTCGACGACCTGGACATCGACGAGGACGAGGTCGGCCTGGAGGGCTCCTGGACCGCCGTCGACTCCGCCGACGAGCGTCCGGCGCGCACCGCGGGCACGATCGTCAAGGACGAGGGCGAGGGCGGCAAGCAGCTCGCCGAGTACCTCGCGAGCCAGAAGTTCATCTAAGGCTCCCGCGAGCCGCGCTGTCCCCTCAGGCCGTCCCCTTTTCGTTCGCAGGAGATTGAAGTCCCATGGCTGAGATTCTCGTCTACGTCGACCACGTCGACGGAGCCGTCCGCAAGCCCACCCTGGAGCTGCTGACCCTCGCCCGCCGCATCGGCGAGCCGGTCGCCGTCGCCCTCGGCAACGGCGCCGCCGAGACCGCCGCCGTCCTCGGCGAGCACGGTGCCGTCCGCGTCCTGACCGCCGACGCCCCCGAGTTCTCCGAGTACCTCGTCGTCCCCAAGGTCGAGGCCCTCCAGGCCGCGTACGACGCCGTCTCCCCGGCCGCCGTGCTCGTCCCGTCCTCCGCCGAGAACAAGGAGATCGCGGCCCGCCTCGCGGTCCGCATCGGCTCCGGCATCATCACCGACGCCGTGGACCTGGAGGCCGGTGACGAGGGCCCGGTCGCTACGCAGTCCGCGTTCGCCGCCTCCTTCACCACCAAGTCCCGCGTCTCCAAGGGCACCCCGGTCATCACCGTCAAGCCGAACTCGGCCCCGGTCGAGGCCGCCCCGGCCGCCGGCGCCGTCGAGGCCCTGGCCGTCTCCTTCTCGGAGAAGGCCCACGGCACCAAGGTCACCGCCCGCACCGCGCGCGAGTCGACCGGCCGCCCGGAGCTGACCGAGGCCGCGATCGTGGTCTCCGGCGGCCGTGGCGTCAACGGCGCCGAGAACTTCGCGGTCATCGAGGCCCTCGCCGACTCGCTCGGCGCGGCCGTCGGCGCCTCCCGCGCCGCCGTCGACGCCGGCTGGTACCCGCACTCCAACCAGGTCGGCCAGACCGGCAAGTCGGTCTCCCCGCAGCTGTACATCGCGGCGGGCATCTCCGGCGCGATCCAGCACCGCGCCGGCATGCAGACCTCGAAGACCATCGTCGCCATCAACAAGGACGCCGAGGCTCCGATCTTCGACCTCGTCGACTACGGCGTGGTGGGCGACCTCTTCGACGTCGTCCCGGTCCTGACCCAGGAGGTCCAGGCCCGCAAGGGCTGACCACCAGCGCTTCCGCAGGTCCAGGGGGCCGCACGGCGAGTTTCGCCGTGCGGCCCCCGGCCGTTTCGGACAACCATTGACGCAGGTCCGACGGCCTACTAACTTCGCTATACGGATTGTTGATTCCGTGAAGCGGAAAACAGGAGGGATCAGGGATGGGTCAGCAGGAGAAGGTGTCGACGAGCCTCGCGGGCGCGGTCAGCGAGGGCATCAGCGCCTCCCTCGCCGCGGTGGACGCCGAGCTCGACCGCCGCTACCCGGGCGACCCCGGCACCCGCCAGCCCGTCCACACCGTCTACGTCCCCGGCAACGTCTTCGACGCCGGCACCATCCGCTCCTGGGGCGACCAGGCCCTCGCCGCGCTCGACGAGCACGCCCCCGACGCCGCCTCCTTCGCCGCCGTCCTCGGGCTCTCCGACGCGCTCGCGGAGGACGTGTACACCCGCGTCCGCGCCAAGCTGGAGCGCGAGCCCATCGAGGACCTCCGCGTCGACTTCGAGGACGGCTACGCCGGCGCGGACGAGGACCAGGACGCGGCCCGCGCCGCGCGCCTGATCAACGAGGCGTACGCGAAGGGCACCGCCGCCCCGTACATGGGCATCCGGATGAAGTGCATGGAGGCCGCCGTCCGCGACCGCGGCATCCGCACCACCGACGTCTTCCTCACCGGCCTCCTGGAGAGCGGCGGCCTGCCCGACGGCCTCGTCCTCACCCTCCCGAAGGTCACCTACCCCGAGCAGGTCACCGCCTTCGTCCGCCTCCTGGAGGCCTTCGAGAAGGCCCACGGCCTCGACGCCGGCCGCCTCGGCTTCGAGATCCAGATCGAGACCAGCCAGTCCATCCTCGCCGCCGACGGCACCGCCGCCGTCGCCCGCATGATCGACGCCGCCGAGGGCCGCGCCACCGGCCTCCACTACGGCACCTTCGACTACAGCGCCTGCCTCGGCGTCTCCGCCGCCTACCAGGCCAGCGACCACCCGGCCGCCGACCACGCCAAGGCGATCATGCAGGTCGCCGCCGCCGGCACCGGCGTACGCGTCTCCGACGGCTCCACCAACGTCCTCCCGGTCGGCTCCACCGCCCACGTCCACGAGGCGTGGAAGCTGCACTACGGCCTCACCCGCCGCGCCCTGGCCCGCGCCTACTACCAGGGCTGGGACATGCACCCGGGCCACATCCCCACCCGCTACGCCGCCGTCTTCGCCTTCTACCGCGAAGGCTTCGAGACCGCCGCCAAGCGCCTTTCCGCCTACGCCAACCACGCCGGCGGCGACGTCATGGACGAGCCCGCCACCGCCAAGGCGCTCTCCTCCTACCTGCTGCGCGGCCTCCAGTGCGGCGCCCTCGACACCGCCGAGGTCGACGCCCTCACCGGCATGACCCGCGCCGACGTGGAGCGCTTCGCCGCCCCGCGCCGCGGCGACCTCACGGCCAGCGCCGAGCGCTGACCCCGCTCAGCCGGACGCCGGCGGCGGGACCTCGCCCGAGCCCCGGGCGAGGAGCCGCGTCCCGATGACGACCCGGCGGGGCGGCTCCGCGGCCCCGTCGAGCCGCCGGAAGAGCAGCTCGGCCGCCGTCCGGCCGAGCGCGGCCGGATCCTGGGCGATCACCGTGACGCCCAGGACGTCGCCGAGCTCGACGTCGTCGAAGCCGACGAGCGCCACCGGGTGCGCACCGGCGGCCCGCCCGGCCAGCACGCGCACGGCGGTGACGGTGACCCGGTTGTTGCCCGCGAAGAGCGCCGTCACCGGCTCGGGGCCGGACAGCATCCCGGCGAGCGCCGCCGCCACCCGCTCCGGATCCGTGGATCCCGGCGCCACCCACCGCTCGTCGACCGGCAGCCCCGCGTCCTCCATCGCCGCCCGGTAGCCGCGCAGCCGCTCCGCCGCCGTGTGGATCCGCGGCCGGTCGCCGACGAAGCCGATCCGCCGGTGGCCGTGGGCGATCAGATGCGCCACGCCCTCCCGTGCCCCGCCGAAGCCGTCCGACAGGACGGCGTCCGCGTCGATGAGCCCGGCCGGGCGGTCGGCGAAGACCGTGGCCACGCCCGCCCGCATCTCCGGCTCCAGATACCGGTGGTCGTCTCCGGCCGGGATCACGATCAGGCCGTCCACCCGGCGCGCGCAGAGCGTCAGCGCCAGCTCCTGCTCGCGCCCGGGGTCGGCCGCGCTGGAGCCGTTGATCAGCAGCGTGCCGTGGGCCCGCGCCACCTCCTCCACGGCGCGGCTGAGCTGCCCGTAGAACGGGTCGGCGAGATCCTCCAGGACCAGGCCGACGGTCGCCGTCCGCCCCTTCCGCAGCACCCGTGCGCTGTCGTTGCGGCGGAATCCGAGCGCGTCGATGGCCTCGCGGACCCGCCCCTCGGTCTCCGGGGTGACCCCCGGCTCGCCGTTCACGACCCGGGAGACCGTCTTCAGGCCGACGCCCGCCCGGGCGGCGACGTCCTTCATGGTGGGCCGGTTG
>NZ_JBEZNU010000039.1:0-48382 GCF_040653375.1 Streptomyces sp. NPDC047974 | reverse complement strand
TCACCGATCCCCGGATCCGCGACGACGAGCGGGCGATCGTCGAACCACGCTCCCAGGAGATCCGCTCGGTCTTCGAAGTGCACCGGATCAGCGAGGTGTTCGCCCGGCTCGCCGCCGACCCGCGGCTCGTGGACCGCGCCCGTCAGATCCTCGGCTCCGACGTGTACGTCCACCAGTCCCGCATCAACGTCAAGCCCGGCTTCGGCGCCAGCGGCTTCTACTGGCACTCCGACTTCGAGACCTGGCACGCGGAGGACGGACTGCCGCTGATGCGGGCGGTGTCGGTGTCGATCGCGCTGACCCCGAACTTCACCACCAACGGCAGCCTCATGATCATGCCGGGCTCGCACCGCACCTTCCTCGGCTGCGCCGGCGAGACCCCGAAGGACAACTACAAGCGGTCGCTGCGGATGCAGGACGCCGGCACCCCCTCGCGCAAGGCGCTCACGACCTTCGCCGAGGCCTGCGGGATCGAGCACTTCACCGGCGACGCCGGGTCCGCCGTGTGGTTCGACTGCAACGCGATGCACGGCTCCGGCGACAACATCACGCCCTTCCCCCGGAGCAACGTCTTCCTGGTCTTCAACAGCGTCGAGAACGCACCGGAGTTGCCGTTCGCCGCGCCGGTCCGGCGGCCCTCGTTCATCGCCGCCCGGGACACCACACCGATCGGCTGACCTCCTTCCCGTCCCCTCCCCCCGTGAAAGGACGTCCATGACCCCGCACCTCACCCGCAGACACCTCCTCCGCGGGGGCGCGCTCCTCGGCGGCGCGCTCGCCACGCCCGGCCTGCTGACCGCCTGTTCCCGCACGGAGGCCGGTACGGGCGCGCCGGGCGGGGACGCGGACCTGCTGGCGAGACTGCGGAAGCAGGGCCACGTCCGGGTGGGGTTCGCCGGCGAGGCGCCGTACGGCTTCCAGGACGGCGACGCGCTCGCCGGCGAGGCGCCCACCCTCCACCGGGAGGTCTTCACCGCCCTCGGCGTGCCCGAACTCAAGCCCACGCTCACCGAGTTCGGCGCCCTCATCCCCGGCCTGCTCGCCGGCCGGTTCGACGTGGTGAGCGCGGGCATGGCCATCACGCCCGAGCGCTGCGCCAAAGTCGCCTTCTCGGAACCGGAGTTCGTCTCCCCCACCGCGCTCATGGTCCGCGCGGGCAACCCGAGGGGACTGGGCGACCTCGCCTCCTGCGCGGCGGCGAAGGCCCGCGTCGGCGTCCTGACGGCCGCCGTGGAGGGCGGCTACGCGAAGGCGGCGGGCGTCGCGGACGGGGACCTGGTGTCGCTCGCCAAGCAGCAGGACGGCCTCGACGCCCTGCTCGCCGGACGGATCGACGCCTTCGCCCTCACCGGCATCTCGCTGCGCTGGCTGGCACGCACCAACGAAGGCAAGGCCGTGGAGGTCCTGGAGCCGTTCGTGCCGGTCGTCGACGGGGTGAAGCGGTACAGCCCGGGCGGGGCGGTCTTCCGGCAGGGCGCGGTCTCGCTGCGGGAGGCGTTCGACCGCGAGCTGGCCCGGATCACGGGCGACCCGGCCCGCTACGTACGGCTGATCGGGAAGTACGGCTTCACCGAGAACGAGGTGCCGCCGCCCACCCTGCGCACCGCGGAGCTGTGCGCGGGATGACGGACTCCGGCACGGCCGTCTTCCTGTCCGAGCTGGGCCGGGCCCTCCCGGCGATCGGCGAGGGGCTCCTGGTCACCCTGGAGGCCACGGCGCTCGGCGCGGCCCTCGCGCTGCTCGTCGCCTTCGCCCTGGGCCTGGCCTCCCGCTCCCGCGTCCTCGTCGTGCGCGGCCCGGCCCGCGTCACCGTCGAGTTCCTGCGCGGCACCTCGCTGTACGTCCAGCTGTTCTGGCTCTTCTTCGCGCTGCCGATGCTCGGCTTCCGGCTCGAACCGATGGCCTGCGGGGTGCTCGCCTTCGGCCTCAACTACGGGGCGTACGGGGCGGAGGTGGTGCGCGGCGCGATCGCGGCCGTGCCCGCCGCGCAGACCGAGGCGGCGATCGCGCTCGGCATGGGGCCGGGACTGCGGCTGCGGCGGATCGTGCTGCCGCAGGCGTACGCGCTGATGGTGCCGCCCTTCAAGAACCTCCTGATCCAGTTGCTGAAGGCGACCCCGCTGCTGTCCCTGGTGACGGTCGCCGACCTGACCTTCCGGATCGACCAGCTGCGGTCGGCGACGGGCGGCACGGCCGCGGCGTATCTGCTGCTGCTCCTGCTGTACTTCGCGCTCGCCGCGCTCCTGGGGGCCGGGATGGACGCCCTGGAACGGCGGGCGAAGGCGCGGCTGGGCGTCGTGGGCCACCCGCACGCCACGGGTGGCCCGCGTGCCGTGCGCGGCGCGAGTCGCGTCGGCGGTGGTGCGTGATGGGCGGCGCGGGAGGCATGTGGGACATGGAGGCGGCGCGTGCCGCGCTGCCGGTCGTGCTGTCCGGTTTCGGGGTCACCCTGCTGGCGACGGTGCTCGGCTTCGCCGTCGCGGTCGTCGCCGGGCTCGCCATCGCGCTGCTCCAGCGCTCGGGCGGCCGGTGGCTCGCCCTCGCCGTGGGCGCGCCCGCCGCGTTCGTGCGCTCGACGCCGGTGATGGTGCAGCTCTTCGCGGCCTGGGTGCTGGTGCCGGGCCTGGACCCGCTGGCGCTGGGCGTCCTGGTCCTGGGCCTGCACTACGCCACGTACCTGTCCGAGGTGTACCGCGCCGGCATCGACGCCGTACCCAAGGGGCAGTGGGAGGCCTGTACGGCGCTGTCGCTGCCGCGCCGGCGGGTGTGGCGGGCGGTGGTGCTGCCGCAGGCCGTACGGAAGGTGCTCCCGGCGCTCGGCAACTACGCGGTCTCCATGTTCAAGGAGACGCCGTTCCTGTCGGTCATCACGGTGAACGAGATGGTGCACGAGGCGAGCACCTTCGGCAGCACCCACTTCGCCTACCTGGAGAGCTTCACCCTGGCCGCCGCCGTCTTCCTGCTGGCGAGCTGGCCGACGTCCCTGCTCGTACGCCGTCTGGAGGCCCGCCTTGCCCAGTGAACACGCCCCCGCGGCGGAGAAGGTCCGGTTCGACCGGGTGACGAAACGCTTCGGGGACCAGACGGTCCTCGACGGTCTCGACCTGGCGGTCGCGGCGGGCGAGCGCGTGACGCTGATCGGCCCGAGCGGCTCGGGGAAGACGACCATCCTGCGGCTGCTCATGACGCTGGAGCGGGTGACGGACGGTGTCGTGCACGTCGACGGCGAACCCTTCTCCCACATGCCGTCCGGCCCCGGCGGCAAACTCGTCCCCGCGGACGAGCGCCACCTCGCCCCGCGCCGCCGGCGCATCGGCATGGTGTTCCAGCAGTTCAACCTCTTCCCGCACATGAGCGTCCTGGCGAACGTCATGGAGGCGCCCCGACACGTCCTGGGCCTCGACGGCGACGAGGCCGCCGCCCGCGCCCGGGACCTCCTCGGCCTCGTCGGCCTCGCCGACAAGGAGGACGCCCACCCCACCCGGCTCTCCGGCGGGCAGCAGCAGCGCGTCGCCATCGCCCGCGCCCTCGCGATGCGCCCCGAGCTGCTCCTCCTCGACGAGGTCACCTCGGCCCTCGACCCGGAGCTGGTGGCAGAGGTCCTGGACGTCCTGCGGAGCGTCGCCGACAGCACCGACATCACCATGCTCTGCGTCACGCACGAGATGGGCTTCGCCCGTGACATCTCGGACCGCGTCCTGATGTTCGACGGCGGGCACGTCCTGGAATCGGGCCCGCCGGAGAGCCTCCTCGACGCACCGGAGCACGAGCGGACACGGGCCTTCCTGCGGTCGATCACGTGACGGGGCCGGCTCCTTACGGCGCCCTTCCCGGCACCGGACGGCCCGTCAGCGGCCGAGCGCGGCCATCGCGGCGTTGTGGCCCGGGATGCCGCTCACCCCGCCGCCGCGCACCGCGCCCGCTCCGCACAGCAGCACGTTGGCGTGGGCGGTCTCGACTCCCCAGCGTCCCGTCGGACCGTCCGCGTACGGGAAGGACAGGTCGCGGTGGAAGATGTGACCGCCCGGGAGGCGGAGGTCGCGCTCCAGGTCCCGGGGGGTCTTGGCCTCGATGCAGGGCCGCCCGTCCTCGTCGAAGGCGAGGCAGTCGGCGATCGGCTCGTCCAGGTGGGCGTCGAGCTCGGCGAGGGTGGCCTTGAGGAGGGCGTCGCGGGCCGCGTCGTGGGCACCGCCGGCGGGGAAGAGACGGGCCGGGGTGTGGAGGCCGAACAGGGTCAGGGTCTGGTAGCCGCGGCCGGCGAGCTCGGGGCCGAGGATCGACGGGTCGGTCAGCGAGTGGCAGTAGATCTCCGACGGCGGCGCCACGGGCAGCCGGCCGGCCGCCGCCTGGGCGTAGGCGGTCTCCAACTGGGCGTAGCCCTCGGCGACATGGAAGGTCCCGGCGAACGCGCGCCGCGGGTCGACCGTGCGGTCGCGGAGCCGCGGCAGGCGGCGCAGCAGCATGTTGACCTTGAGCTGCGCGCCTTCCGCCGGGGCGGGAGGCGTCTCGCCGAGGAGGCCGGCGAGAGCCTGCGGCGAGGCGTTCACGAGCACCTGGCGGGCGGCGACCGTCCCCTCGCCGTCCCGGGTGCGGAAGGCGACCTCCGCGGTCCGGCCGTCCGTGTCGATCCGGATCACCTCGTGGCCGGTGACGAGCTCCGCGCCCGCGCCGCGGGCCGCGTCGGCGAGTGCGTCCGTCAGGGCGCCCATGCCGCCCACGGGCACGTCCCAGTCGCCGGTGCCACCGCCGACGACGTGGTAGAGGAAGCAGCGGTTCTGCGCCAGCGACGGATCGTGGGCGGAGGCGAAGGTGCCGATCAGGGCGTCGGTCAGGACGACCCCGCGGACCAGGTCGTCGGCGAAGTGCTCCTCGATCGCGGTGCCGATCGGCTCCTCGAACAGCATCCGCCAGGTGGCGTCGTCGTCCACCGCGGCCCGTAGTTCGGCCCGGGTCGGCAGCGGTCCGGTCAGCGTGGGGAAGATCCGCCCGGCCGCCCGCCGGATGCGGCCGTAGAAGGCCTCCCACGCCTCGTACTCGCGGTCCGAACCCGTCAGGGCCGAGAAGGAGTCACGGGTACGGTCCCCGCCGACCAGCAGCCCGGTGGGCCGGCCGCCGCGCACCGCGGGCGTGTACGAGGAGACGGTCCGCTTCCGTACGGCGAAGCGCAGCCCGAGCTCGCGCACGATAGCGCCGGGCAGCAGGGACACCAGGTAGGAGTAGCGGGACAGCCGGGCGTCGACCCCGGCGAACGGGCGGGTGGAGATCGCCGCCCCGCCCGTGCGCCCGAGCCGCTCCAGGACGAGGACGGAGCGGCCCGCGCGGGCGAGATAGGCCGCGGCGACGAGGCCGTTGTGGCCACCGCCGACGACCACGGCGTCGTACACGTCCCGGGAACACTCCTGAGCTGCGCGCATGCCCCTTCGTAGCACGGGCCCGAAGGCCGGGACCAGAGGCCGTACCCGCCGACTCGCACCACGCCCCACATCGTCCGATACTTCCAAAAGCGGACAGAATCGCACGCGTGAAAGGCCGTCACCTTGGGGAAAGTCGACACGGCGGCCGCCCGGCGGATGGCCGACTCCCTGTTCATCGAACGCGACTGGCGCAGCCCCGGCTCCTCCCGCTTCTGGGTGCTGCTGGTGCTGGCCTCGGTCATCGCGGGCGCCGGGGTGGTCGGCGATTCGACGGCCACCGTCATCGGGGCGATGATCGTGGCGCCGCTGATGACGCCGATCCTCGGGACGGCCCTGGCGCTGGTCCTCGCGGACCGCCCGCATGTCGTCCGCAGCGCGCTGCTGGTTCTCGGCGGCGCGGTGGCGGTGGTGTGCATCGGCATGCTGCTGGGCTGGATCGTCTCGCCCCCGGACGCCTTCGCCACCAACAGCCAGGTGTCGTCCCGGATCAGCCCGCGCCTGATCGACCTCTTCGCGGCGCTGGCGACCGGGACCGTCGGCGCGTTCGCCCTCGTCCGCACCGACATCTCCGACGCCCTGCCGGGCGTCGCCATCGCCATCTCCCTGGTCCCGCCGCTGGCCGTGACGGGACTGCTGATCGCGGTGGGCCGCTACCACGACGCCGGGGAGTCCGCGCTGCTCTTCGCGACCAACGTCGCCGCGATCGTCGCCACCGGCACCCTCGTCTTCCTCGGCTACCGGGTCCGCGACGCGGCCCGCGGGGCCGGGCTGACCGTCGGGGCGTTCCACGGCCGGACCCTCGCCGCGGTCGCGGCGGTGGTCCTCCTCGTCGCCGTCCCCCTCACCACCGGGTCGATCGCCGTCGCCCGCGACCGCGCGCTCGCCGCCGACGCCGCCCCCGTCGCCGAGCGCTGGGCCGCGGCGGGCGCCTGGCAGATCGCCTCCGTCGACGCCCGCAACGGCGTCATCCTCATCGACGTCCTCGGCCTGCCGCCCCAGCCCGCGCCCACCGCGCTCCGCGTCGCCCTGGACCGGGCCGGCATGGCCGACGCCGACCTCCAGCTCCGTCTCGTCGGCGGCCGCACCCACTGGTGCACCGCCCACTCCACCACCTGCACGGTGGAACACGCGCGAACCGACTGAGCCACGGGTGGGGGTACGGCGACGGGTACCGGGACGGTACGGGACGGGTACGGGGAGGACTCCTGGCGCGGATACGGATCCGGGCCCCGGGTCCTGGTGCGGGTCCTGGTCCGGGTGCGACTGCCGGTCCTGGTCCGGGTGCGACTTCCGGTCCTGGTGCGGGTGCGGGGGTTCCGTTCGGCGCTCAGAATGTCGCCGAACGGAAGAAAGGGAAAAACGTGACTTCCCACCCACCGAACTCCGGTCCTCCCACGGGTCCTCCCACGGGCCCTCCCTCCGGGCCGCTCTCCGGCGCGGCCACCCGTCCCGGCACCGCCGGTCCCCCGACCCCGCCCAGACCGCCGGACGACGGCTCCGGAGGAGGCGGGGGCGGGGGCGGTGACGGAGCCGGTGGGGGCGGCGACGATCAGGGGGGCTGGCACGGCGGGGGGCCGTGGTGGCGGTCCGTGCCGAAGGTCGCCACTCTGGCCGCCGCCGCCATCGCGGTCGCCGCGCTGATCGTGGTGCTCGCCAACCGGTCGGACGACAAGGGCGACACGGCCGGCTCCGGCGGCGGGGAGGTCTTCCTGCAGAACAAGTCCGTCCCCGGCCCGGACCCGTTCACCGCCCCGACCACCGGCAAGGAGAGTTCCTCCGAGGTGCCCTCGGTGCCCCCGCGTACCGGTGCGACGCAGGGCACCACGCCGACGTACTCGGGCTCCACGGCCGGCCTGTACGGGGGTACGCAGGACGTGGCGAGCTGCAATGTCGAGCAGCAGGTGCGCTATCTGACCGCGGAACCCGACAAGAACGCGGCCTTCGCCTCGGCCCTCGGGATCCAGGCGAACCAGGTCCCCGCCTACCTGCGCTCCCTGACGCCCCTCCTGCTCCGGGCGGACACCCGGGTGACGAACCACAGCTACAAGAACGGCACCGCCACCGCGTACCAGGCGACCCTCCAGGCGGGGACCGCGGTCCTCGTCGACGACAAGGGCATGCCCCGGGTGCGCTGCGCTTGCGGGAATCCGCTGAAGGCGCCGGTGGCCCAGCAGAACCCGAAGACGACGGGCACCCCGTGGCAGGGGTACAACGCCTCGCAGGTCGTGGTCGTGGTGCCGTCGGTGACGGTGGTGAACGTGTTCGTGGTGTACGACGCCGAGCGGGACTCCTGGTTCGCGCGGAAGCACGGCGACACGGGGCGGCACGACAAGCCGACCCCGCCGCCGCCCCGGCCCACGCCGACGACCACCTCCCCGTCGACGTCGTCCACGTCGCCGTCGGTGACGCCGACCTCGCCGACACCGTGCGTGACGGATGCCGGCGACGGGACGCAGTCGCCGTGCCCGTCGACGCTCTCGCCGACGCAGACGACGCCCACGCCGTCGACGGAAACCCCGTCCACGGACACCACGTCACCGTCGCCCGAGACGCCGACGGACTCCCCCTCGGACTCGCCGTCGGACAGTCCCGACGCCTCTCCCGACGGCGGTACGACGGACGACACGGCCACCGCGACCACCGACGACACCACCACCACGGACGGTACGACGGACTCGACCACGGACTCGACGACGGGCGGGACCGAGGGGCCGGCGTCGTCCTCGGCCTCCTCCGGGCTTCAGCCGGTGGTCTGAGGCCTCGGCGGGACGGCCGGCGGGCGGGCGCGGGAGCGGAACGGGGTGGCGCGCGGGGTGCGCAGGCCGCGGAGCCAGGCGCCGACGGGCAGCGGCCGGGTGGGGCGCTCCTCGGCGTGCCGCTGCCACTGGCGCTCGTCGCGGTCGGTGAAGGACGTGGTCATCGTCGGGCTCCTCTCGGTACCGGGGTGGGGGCCCGCGGTCTTCCAGGCCACTGAGGGGAGTCTGTAGCCTGATTGGCCTGGACAGCAGAGCCAATGAGGAGTGATTGGCATGACAGAGGGCCGTGTGGTCCACACCGTGGACCGGACCTTGTCGGGCCGCCAGCTGGCCTCGCTGCTCACCCCGCCGCCGGAGGGCCGGTTCGGCTACCGCGAGCTGGCGCGGGCGGTGCGGGAGGCCCTGCTGGACGGGCGGGTGGCGCTGCGGCTGCGGCTGCCCGCCGAACGGGAGCTGGCGCAGGTCCTGGAGGTGAGCCGGACGACGGTCACGGGGGCGTACGACCTGCTGCGGGAGAGCGGTTACGCGCACAGCCGGCGGGGCGCGGGGACGTGGACCGCGCTGCCGGACGGGCAGGCGCCGATCTCGCTGGGCGCCTTCCTGGAGGGGGCCGGCGAGCTGATCGACCTGGCGCTGGCCGCGCCGCACGGGCCGCGGGACGAGCTGGCGGAGGCCTTGGCGGAGGCGGCGGCGGAGCTGCCGCGGTACGCCGCCGCGCCGGGCTACCACCCGTACGGCCTGCCGGAGCTGCGGGCGGCGGTCGCGGAGCGGTACACGGCGCGGGGGCTGCCGACGCGGCCCGAGCAGATCCTGGTGACGACGGGGGCGCAGCAGGCGCTGTCGCTGGTGCTCGCGCAGTTCGGGCGGCCGGGCGACCGCGTGCTGGCGGAGAACCCCTCGTACACCAACGCCCTGGACGCGATGCGGGGCCGGGGGATGCGGGTGACGCCGGTGCCCGTCACGGAGAACGGCTGGGACACCGGTCTCCTGGACGCGGCGCTGCGGCAGACGGCACCCCGGCTGGCGTATCTGATCCCGGACTTCCACAACCCGACGGGGCGGCTGATGCCGCGCGAGCAGTGCCGGGAGGTGGCACGGGCGGCGCGGGCCACGGGGACGTGGCTGGTGGTGGACGAGACGCTGACGGACATGGCGCTCGACGTGCCGGCCCCGGCGCCGTTCGCGGCGGCCGCCGGGGGCGGCGGCGGGGAGCAGATCGTGTCGCTCGGCTCTCTGAGCAAGAGCTGCTGGGGCGGGATGCGGGTGGGCTGGGTGCGAACCTCGGCGCGGGTGGTGACGGAGCTGGCGCGGACCCGTGTGACGGCCGACCTGTCGGGTTCGGTCCTCGACCAGTTGGTGGCGGTGTCACTGATGCGGAGGTTGGATCCGATCGTGCAGGCGCGCGTGGCGGAGCTGCGGGTGCGACGGGAGGCGCTCGGCGCGGCGCTGGCCCGGCACCTGCCGGAGTGGCGGTGGACGGTTCCGCCGGGCGGCATGTGCCTCTGGATCGACCTGGGCCGGCCGGTGGCGACGCAGCTGGCGGCACGGGCGCTGCGGCACGGGGTGCGGGTGGAGGGCGGGGCCCGGTTCGGGGTGGATCCGGGGACGCACGAGCATCGGCTTCGGATCCCGTACACACTGCCCGAGGACGTGTACGAGGCGGCCGCGGAGCGGCTGGCGGCGGCGATGGAGGGGGCGCCGGGACGGTTCTTGGATCCGGGGCTGCCGGAGTGGGTGGCCTGAGCGTTGGATCCAATATTCGGATCCAATATTCGGATCCACGATCCAGTGTCCGGGATCCACTCACCGGGATGCGATGTCCAGGATCCGATATCCAGGATCCACAGCCTCATATCCAGATGCTGACCCGACGGGCATCCGTGTACGGTCCAACGAGTGGAACCGTTGACTGAGAAAGAGATCCGTTCGTCGTTCGTGAACGCGACGAAGGGTGACGCCGCGCGACTGAAGCTGCCCCTGGACTTCGCCGAGACGCCCTGGGAGCACCTGGACTTCCTGGGGTGGGTGGACCCGGGCGCACCGCTCCGGGCGCACCTGGTGGTACGCCGCGAGGACGGACCGCTCGGGGTTTCCCTGCGGGTGCCGGCGGCGGGCCGGACGAGCGCGGTGAAGACGAGCATGTGCCAGATCTGTCTGACCGGGCACGCCTCTTCGGGCGTGACGCTGCTGGCGGCCCCGCTGGCCGGGGCGCGCGGCCGGGAGGGGAACACGGTCGGCGTCTACGTCTGCGCCGATCTGGCGTGCTCCCTCTACCTGCGCGGCAAGCGCGTCCCCAAGCTGCGCGGGCTGCGCCACGAGGAGACCCTATCGGTGCCGGAGCGGGTGGCCCGTGCCATGGAGAACCTGGACGGGTTCCTCGCGCGCGTGACCGCGGGCTGAGCCCCCGGGGCGGCCCGGTCGGGCCGCCCCTGCCGGACCCTCACAGGTTCAGCGGAAGGCCTGCTCGCCGGTGAGGGCCTTGCCGATGACGAGGGAGTGGACCTCGCTGGTGCCCTCGTAGGTGAGGACGGACTCCAGGTTGTTGGCGTGGCGCAGCACCGGGTATTCGAGGGTGATGCCGTTGGCGCCGAGGATGGTCCGGCACTCGCGGGCGATGGCGATGGCCTCGCGCACGTTGTTGAGCTTGCCCACGCTGATCTGCTCGGGGGTCAGCTCGCCGGCGTCCTTGAGCCGGCCGAGGTGGAGCGCGAGCAGCATGCCCTTGCCGAGCTCGACGGCCATGTCCGCGAGCTTCTGCTGGGTGAGCTGGTAGGACGCCAGGGAACGGGCGAAGACGGTCCGGTCCTGCGCGTAGGAGATCGCGGTCTCCAGGCAGTCGCGGGCGGCGCCGAGGGCGCCGAACACGATGCCGAAACGGGCCTCGTTGAGGCAGCCGAGCGGGCCGGAGAGACCGCGGGCGTCGGGCAGCATCGCGTCGGCGGGGAGCCGGACGTCCTCCAGGACGAGCTCGGCGGTGACGCTGGCCCGCAGCGACAGCTTCATCTTGATCTCGGGGGCGCTGAACCCGGGGGTGCCGGCGGGGACGAGGAAGCCGCGCACGCCTTCCTCGGTGCGCGCCCAGACGACGGCGACGTCGGCGACGGAGCCGTTGGTGATCCACATCTTGGTGCCGTTGAGGATCCAGTCGGACCCGTCCCGCTTGGCGTTGGTCCGCATCGCGCCCGGGTCGGAGCCGGCGTCGGGCTCGGTGAGACCGAAGCAGCCGATGTACTCCCCCGCCGCCATCTTCGGCAGCCACCGCTGCTTCTGCTCCTCGGAGCCGTGCTTCCAGATCGCGTACATCGCCAGCGAGCCCTGCACGGAGACGAGCGAACGCAGCCCGGAGTCGACCGCCTCCAGCTCCATACAGGCCAGGCCGTACGCGACGGAGTTCGTGCCCGCGCAGCCGTAACCGTCCAGGTGCATGCCGAGCACGCCCAACCCGCCGAGCGTGCGGGCCAGTTCACGCGCCGGGATCTCGCCCTTCTCGAACCAGCCGGCGATGTGCGGGCGCAGCTCGCGGTCGGCCGCGGCGCGGACGGTGGCACGGATCTCGCGCTCCTCCGCGCTGAGCAGGCCGTCGACGGCGAGGAGGGCGAGGGGGTGGGTGGCGGTGGACGGCGAGGACTTCACGGGCGGCCTCCTGGCGGCTGTGACGAGGGTCGTGCTCGGCGTGGCGAGCCGAGCGTAGCGGCAGATTGGATTTTGGATCCAGTATTGAAAATCCGACCTCCCGGCCCTACGGTCCCGATTGGATCCAATCTCCAATCCCCTGGATCCAGGATCCGAGGTACTGGATCCAACCGACTGGATCCAACCGACTGGACCCGATGTCGCCACGGAGGGAGCGCGGAATGCACACGGACCATCCCGCCGGAGGCGAGCCCGAGCCCGAGGACGGCGCCCCGCCCGGCGCCCTCCCCGACCCCTTGTCCGGCGCGCTCCCCGGCGCCCTGTCCGGCATCGTCGTCGCCGACTTCGGGCGGGTGCTCGCGGGGCCGTACATGACGATGCTCCTGGCGGACCTGGGTGCCGACGTGATCAAGATCGAGCGGCCGGGCAGCGGTGACGACACGCGGGCCTGGGGTCCGCCGTTCGCGGACGGCCAGGCGACCTACTTCCTGGGGGTCAACCGGAACAAGCGGTCCGTCGCCCTCGACCTCGCCGACCCGGACGGACGGGCGGCGGCGCGGGCGATCGTGGACCGGGCCGACGTGCTGGTGGAGAACTTCCGGCCGGGCACGATGGAGAAGCTGGGTCTGGGCTTCGAGGAGGTACGGCGGACCAATCCGGGCCTCGTGTACTGCTCGGTGACCGGGTTCGGGGCCGACGGCGGCGCCGCGCTGCCGGGCTACGACCTGCTCGTGCAGGCCATGGGCGGCCTGATGAGCGTCACCGGCGAGCCGGGCGGACAGGGGACGAAGGCGGGGGTCGCCCTCGTCGACGTCATCACCGGGCTGCACGCCGGATTCGGGGTCCTCGCGGCGCTCCGGCACCGGGAGCGGACCGGCGAGGGGCAGCGCGTCGAGGTGTCGCTGCTCGGTTCGCTGCTCTCCGCCCTCACCAACCAGGCCGCCGCGCACCTCGGCGCCGGTGTCGTGCCGCGCGCGATGGGCAACCGGCACCCGAGCATCACCCCGTACGAGGTCTTCGAGGCGCAGGACCGTCCGCTGGTCCTGGCGGTGGGCAACGACCGTCAGTTCCGGGCCCTCTGCGAACGGCTCGGGCGTCGGGAACTGGCCGTGGACGACCGCTTCGCGACGAACACGGCGCGCGTCGCCCACCGCGAGGAACTGACGGCGGAGCTCTCCGCGGCGCTCGCCTCGCGCACGGCGGACGCGTGGTTCGAGGAGCTGACCGCCGCCGGCGTGCCCTGCGGCCCCATCAACGATCTGGCCGGGGCCTTCGCCCTCGCCGACCGGCTGGGACTCGGCGCCCGCGTCCCCGCGGGGGCCGCCGGCCCCGGGCAGGTGGCGCACCCGGTCCGGTTCGGCGCCACCCCGCCCTCGTACCGCTCCGCTCCCCCGCGGCTCGGCGAGCACACCGGCGACGTCCTGGCCGGAATCTGGCCTGTGGACAACTCGAACGCGGGTCCGTGATCCGTAGGAAGATGACGACGATCACACGAGCAACGGCAGGGAAAGGTCGGATCGATGAGCGGAGCGGTGGAGAGGCGACGGCCCCAGACGGCCCAGCAGTTCGTCCTGGAGGAGCTGCGGGGCTCCATCACCAGCGGTGAGCTCCGCCCCGGCGCTCCGATACGGCAGGATGCCCTCGCCGCCCGACTGCAGGTCAGCCGTGTCCCGCTGCGGGAGGCGCTCAAGGCCCTGGAGGCCGAGGGCCTGGTCGTCCACCACGTCCACCGCGGCTACTTCGTCGCCCAGCTGTCCCTCGCGGACCTGGAGGAGGTCTACCGGATCCGCGCCCTCCTGGAGACGGAGGCGGTCAGCCGTGCCCTGGCCCTCCGCCCGGACGGCTTCCACGAGGCCCTCGCCGGCATCCAGCGCGAGGTCGAACGCGCGGCGGAGGCGGGGGACGTGACGGCGATGGCGGAGGCCAACCGCCGCTTCCACTTCGCCCTCGTCGAGGCCTGCGGGATGCCCCGCCTGGTCCGCATGATCACCACCCTGTGGGACTCCACGGACGCCTACCGCTCCCTCTACTACACCGACGCCACCCACCGCGCCCAGGCCGTCCACGAGCACCGGGCCGTCCTCGACAGCATCCTCCACGACGACCGTGCCAACGCCCTGCGCTGGCTCGACGACCACCGCGCCCACGCGGTGGCGGCCCTCCGCGAGGTCCTGAGCTGAGGGCGTGAGGCCGGTGACCCGGCCGGAGGGCGCATCCACGACAGAAGGGCCGTTCATGAACATCACCACCGTGGTCTACCCGGGGAGCGCCGCGCTGCCGCTCGTCGACGAGTTCCTCCATCTGCGGCGGCTCGCCGCCAGGCCGTACGTCCCCCCGCAGGGCGACCCGCGGGCGGCGGAGGAGCTTCGCGAGCGGATGGCCGAGCAGGCGCGTACGCCCGGGTTCCTGGCGGTGACGGCGCGGGCGGACAGCCTCCTGTGCGGCTTCGGCATCGCGACCCGGACCCCGGATCCGTACAGGGGAGAGGAGTTGGACGGTGAGGACCGGCGCGCCCAGGAGTGGTTCGCCGGAGCCGTACGCATCACGGACCTCTTCGTCGCACCGGTGACGCGGGGGCACGGTGTCGCGACCCGGATCCTGGAGAAGCTGACCGCGCCGGCGACGGACGACCGGGTCTGGGCGGCGCCCGACCGTACGGACGCCGCGGCGCTGGGCTTCTTCCGGTACCTGGGGTGGCGGCAGACCGTCTTCCCCCGCTTCGGGGCGGGGCCCGGGCACATCGCCTTCCTGGGGCCCCGGCACCCGTCACTGGCCGGTATGCCGGTGGTGGGGTGCTGACGTGCGCCGCTCACCCGGTGTCGACGCGAGCGCGGGCCCGGCACGGTCGGTCCGCCCGGCCGAGGGCGCCCCGAAGAGGCCAAGGTCACAGATGATCACCATGCCACTCCTCTCCTCGCCCCCCTAGGCTCCTCGCATGACTGTGCTGCCTGACGACGGCCTTTCGCTGGCCGCTGAGTTCCCCGCAGCGACCCGTGCGCAGTGGCAACGCCTCGTGACCGGCGTGCTGAGCCGGTCGGGCAAGGACGTGCCCGCCGCCGAGGCCGAAGAGGCGCTCTCCACCGCGCTGGAGGACGGCCTGCTGACCCGCCCGCTGTACACGGCCGCCGACGCCGCACCCGACCCCGGCCTGCCCGGCTTCCCGCCGTTCGTCCGGTCCGGACGCGCCGCGGGCAACGCCGTGGGCGGCTGGGACGTGCGGCAGCGGCACGCCACCGCCGATCCCGAGGCGGTGCTGACCGACCTGGAGAACGGCGTCACGTCGCTGTGGCTGGCCGTGGGGCCGGACGGCATCCCGGTGGACGGCCTGGACCGCGTGCTGCGCGACGTGTACCTCGATCTGGCTCCCCTCGTCCTGGACGCCGGGGCCGAGACCTCGGCCGCGGCACGGGAGCTGCTCGCCTTGTACGAACGGCGCGGAGTGGCCCCCGAGGCGGCCCTCGGCAACCTCGGCGCCGACCCGCTCGGCACCGAGGCCCGCACCGGCTCCGCCTACGACGGCGACGGGTTCGCCGCCACGGCCGCGCTCGCGCGGCTGTGCGCCGAGTCGTACCCGGGGCTGCGGGCCCTGACCGTGGACGCCCTCCCCTACCACGAGGCGGGCGGCTCGGCGGCCCAGGAACTGGGAGCCTCGCTGGCCACCGGTGTCGCCTATCTCCGGGCGCTCACCGGCGGCGGTCTGAGCATCGAGCAGGCCCTGGGCCAGCTGGAGTTCCGTTACGCGGCGACGGCCGACCAGTTCCTCACCATCGCCAAGCTGCGCGCGGCGCGGCGCCTGTGGGCGCGGGTCGCGGAGGCGTGCGGAGCCCCTTCCGCCGGGGCACAGCGCCAGCACGCGGTCACCTCGTCGGTGATGACGACGGCGCGGGACCCGTGGGTGAACATGCTGCGGGCGACGGTCGCCACCCTCGCGGCCGGTGTCGGCGGCGCCGAGTCGGTGACCGTGCACCCCTTCGACCACGCGCTCGGCCTGCCGGACGCCTTCGCGCGCCGGATCGCCCGGAACACCTCCACCGTCCTCATCGAGGAATCGCACCTGGCACGGGTCATCGACCCGGCCGGCGGCTCCTGGTACGTGGAATCGCTCACCGACGAACTCGCGCGTGCCGCGTGGGAGTTCTTCCAGGAGATCGAGCGGTCCGGCGGCCTGGCCGCCGGGCTGCGCTCCGGCCGGATCGAGGGGCTGCTCTCCGCGACCTGGGCCGAGCGGTCCCGGTCGCTCGCCAAGCGCCGCGAACCGGTTACCGGCGTCAGCGAGTTCCCGCACCTCGCGGAGAAGCCCGTGGTCCGCGAGCCCGCGCCCGCCCGGCCCTCGGGCGGGCTGCCGCGGGTCCGCCGCGACGAGGCGTTCGAGGCGCTGCGCGCCCGCTCCGACGCCCACCTGGCCGCCACCGGTGCCCGGCCGCGGGTCTTCCTCGCCGCGCTCGGTCCGGCCGCCGCGCACACCGCCCGGCTGACCTTCGCCGTGAACCTCTTCCAGGCAGGCGGCATCGAGCCCGTCACCGAAGGCTCCTTCGGGGACAGCGGGGCCGGCGAGGTGTGCCTGTGCTCCAGCGACGCCGTGTACGAGGAGCGCGCCGCCGAGGAGGCCGCCGCGTTCCGCGCCGCCGGCGCCGGGCACGTGGTGCTCGCCGGACGCCCGGCCTCGTATCCGGGCGTCGACTCGTACGTCTTCGCGGGGTGCGACGCGGTCGCCGTCCTCTCCGCCACCCTCGACCGCATGGGAGTGTCCTGATGGGAATCCCCGACTTCACCGGGATCGATCTCGGATCCCCCTCCCCCGCCGGCGGGCCCGAGGAGTGGCGCGCCGCCGTCAAACGGGCCTCCGGCGGGGACGAACTGCTCTGGGAGACGCCCGAGGGCATCACGGTCAAGCCGCTGTACACCGGCAGTGACCTGGAGGACGTCGACTTCCTGGAGACGTACCCGGGCGTCGCGCCGTTCCTGCGCGGCCCCTACCCGACCATGTACGTCAACCAGCCCTGGACCATCCGCCAGTACGCGGGCTTCTCGACCGCCGAGGAGTCCAACGCCTTCTACCGGCGCAACCTCGCGGCCGGCCAGAAGGGCCTGTCGGTCGCCTTCGACCTGCCGACGCACCGCGGGTACGACAGCGACCACCCGCGGGTCACCGGTGACGTCGGCATGGCGGGCGTGGCGATCGACTCGATCTACGACATGCGGCAGCTGTTCGACGGGATCCCGCTGGACCGGATGTCGGTGTCGATGACGATGAACGGCGCGGTACTGCCCGTCCTCGCCCTGTACATCGTGGCGGCGGAGGAGCAGGGCGTGTCCGCCGACAAGCTCGCCGGGACCATCCAGAACGACATCCTCAAGGAGTTCATGGTCCGCAACACCTACATCTACCCGCCGAAGCCGTCGATGCGGATCATCTCCGACATCTTCGCCTTCACGTCGCGGCACATGCCCCGCTACAACTCGATCTCCATCTCCGGCTACCACATCCAGGAGGCGGGCGCGACGGCCGACCTGGAGCTGGCCTACACGCTCGCGGACGGCGTCGAGTACATCCGCGCGGGCCGCGAAGCGGGCCTGGACGTCGACGCGTTCGCGCCGCGCCTCTCCTTCTTCTGGGCGATCGGCATGAACTTCTTCATGGAGATCGCCAAGCTGCGCGCGGCACGCCTCCTGTGGGCCAAGCTGGTCAAGGAGTTCGACCCGAAGAACGCCAAGTCGCTGTCGCTGCGCACCCATTCGCAGACCTCCGGATGGTCGCTGACCGCCCAGGACGTCTTCAACAACGTGACGCGCACCTGCGTGGAGGCGATGGCCGCGACGCAGGGGCACACCCAGTCGCTGCACACCAACGCGCTCGACGAGGCGCTCGCCCTGCCCACCGACTTCTCGGCCCGTATCGCCCGCAACACCCAGCTGCTCATCCAGCAGGAGTCGGGCACCACCCGGACCATCGACCCGTGGGGCGGCAGCGCCTACGTGGAGCGGCTGACGTACGACCTGGCGCGCCGGGCCTGGCAGCACATCCAGGAGGTCGAGGCGGCCGGCGGCATGGCGCAGGCCATCGACGCGGGCATCCCGAAGCTCCGCGTGGAGGAGGCCGCGGCCCGCACCCAGGCACGCATCGACTCCGGCCGCCAGCCGGTCATCGGCGTGAACAAGTACCGCGTCGACGGCGACGAGCAGATCGAGGTCCTGAAGGTCGACAACTCGTCCGTGCGCGCGCAGCAGATCGAGAAGCTGCGGCGCCTGCGCGCCGAGCGCGACGAACGCGCCTGCCGGGACGCGCTCGACGACCTCACCCGGGCCGCGGGCGGCGAGGGCAACCTCCTGGAGCTGGCCGTGCGCGCGGCCCGCGCGAAGGCCACGGTCGGCGAGATCTCGGACGCCCTGGAGAAGGTGTACGGCCGGCACTCCGGTCAGATCCGTACGATCTCCGGCGTGTACCGCAACGAAGCAGGTGAGTCCCCGAACGTGGAGTCCACCCGTGCCCTCGTCGGCTCGTTCGAGGAGGCCGAGGGCCGCCGTCCGCGCATCCTGGTCGCCAAGATGGGGCAGGACGGCCACGACCGCGGCCAGAAGGTGATCGCGACCGCCTTCGCCGACCTGGGCTTCGACGTCGACGTGGGCCCGCTGTTCCAGACCCCGGCCGAGGTGGCCCGGCAGGCCGTCGAGGCGGACGTCCACATCGTGGGCGTCTCGTCCCTCGCGGCCGGTCACCTCACGCTCGTCCCGGCGCTGCGGGAGGAGCTGGCCGCGGAGGGCCGGGAGGACATCATGATCGTGGTCGGCGGGGTCATCCCGCCGCAGGACGTGCCCACCCTCCTGGAGATGGGCGCCGCCGCGGTCTTCCCGCCCGGCACGGTCATCCCGGACGCCGCCGCGGACCTGGTCCGGCGGCTCGCGGCCGATCTGGGACACGACCTCTAGCCCATGGCCATCGACCTCGACACGTACGAGAAGGGTGTACGGGACGGGAAGCGCGCCCTCGTGGCGCGCGCCATCACCCTCGTGGAGTCCACCCGCCCCGACCACCGCGCGCTCGCCCAGGAGCTGCTGACCCGGCTGCTGCCGCACAGCGGCCGGGCCCGGCGGATCGGCATCAGCGGCGTGCCCGGCGTCGGGAAGTCCACCTTCATCGACGCCTTCGGCACGATGCTGACCGCCCTCGGGCACCGGGTGGCGGTGCTCGCCGTCGACCCCTCCTCGACCCGCACCGGGGGCTCCATCCTCGGCGACAAGACGAGGATGGAGCGGCTCGCCGTCGATCCGGCGGCGTTCGTGCGGCCGTCGCCCAGCGCCGGGACGCTCGGCGGGGTCGCCAGGGCGACCCGCGAGTCGATGGTGGTGATGGAGGCCGCCGGATACGACGTCGTCCTGGTGGAGACGGTCGGCGTCGGCCAGTCGGAGACGGCCGTGGCCAACATGGTCGACTCCTTCCTGCTGCTCACCCTGGCCCGTACCGGCGACCAGCTGCAGGGCATCAAGAAGGGCGTCCTGGAGCTGGCGGACGTCGTGGCGGTGAACAAGGCGGACGGCCCGCACACGGCCGACGCCCGTGCCGCCGCCCGCGAACTCGCCGGCGCGCTGCGGCTGATGCACGGCCGCGAGGCCGCGTGGACGCCGCCGGTGCTCAGTTGCAGCGCCCGGGAGGCGAGCGGCCTCGACGAGGTGTGGGAACGCCTGGAGAACCACCGCTCGCTGCTCCACGCCACCGGCCGCCTCGACGCCAGGCGGCGCGACCAGCAGGTCGACTGGACGTGGACGATGGTCCGCGACGAGCTCCTCACCCGGCTCCACGCGGCGCCCGCCGTCCGCGCCCTCACGCCGGACGTCGAACGCCGGGTCCGCGACGGGGAGCTCACCGCGACCCTCGCGGCGGAGCACATCCTCGCCGCCTTCGAGGGACGCGCGGAGTGACGGGCCCCGGGCGCGGGAGCGGCGAGTAGGGCGCAGGACGGCCGCGGTGTGATCGCGGCCGCCACGACGGACGGGGGGCATGCTTCCAGTGACGGCACGACAGATACCGTGCCGTGCCGTGCCGATTCGTACGAGGGAGTCACCATGCCCGTTCCCGCCGATCCCACCGTTCTCCACCCGATGCCCGATCAGCCGCGCGTGGTCCTGCTCAAGCCGCTGGTCACCTCTCCGCTGATCGAGGTCGGGGAGTACTCGTACTACGACGACCCGGACGACGCGACCGCGTTCGAGACGCGCAACGTGCTCTACCACTACGGGCCGGAACGGCTCGTCATCGGCAGGTTCTGCGCCCTCGGCACGGGCGTGCGGTTCCTCATGAACGGCGCCAACCACCGCATGGACGGCCCGTCGACCTTCCCCTTCCCCACCATGGGCGGCTCCTGGGCCGACCACTTCGACCTGCTCACCGGCCTGCCCGACCGCGGGGACACCGTCGTCGGCAACGACGTCTGGTTCGGCCACGGCACGACCGTCATGCCGGGCGTGCGCATCGGGCACGGCGCGATCATCGCCGCCGGCGCGGTGGTCACCCAGGACGTCCCCGACTACGGCATCGTCGGCGGCAACCCGGCCCGCCTCATCCGCACCCGCTACAGCGACGAGGACGTCGCCCGGCTGCTCGCCCTCGCCTGGTGGGACTGGCCCGCGGACCACCTCACCCGGCACGTGCGCACCCTCATGTCCGGCAGCGTCGACGAGCTGGAGAAGGCGGCTCCGCGGTGAGGAGCGCCCAGACCGTCTTCCCGCTGGGCGGGTAAGGGGTGACTCCCCAGCCGTCGGTGAGGGCGGCGACCAGGGGGAGGCCCCGGCCGCCGTCGGTACCGTCCGGGCCCGTCACGGCCGGCTGCCGGTCGCCGCGCGCGTCGGTGACGTCGACGCGGAGCGTGCCGGCCCGCTCGTCCAGGGTCAGCGCCAGGCGGAAGTCCCGCCCCGGGAGACCGCCGTGGAGCACGGCGTTCGCCGCGAGCTCCGCGACGACCTGCTCGGCACGCTCCGTGATGTCCGGCGGGGCGCCCCAGAAGTGCAGCTCGGTGAGCGTGAGGAGGCGGGCCAGCCGGGCGCCGCGGCGGGTCGACGAGATCTGCTGACTGAACATGCGTACGGGTGGGAGCAGTTGAGGCGTCTGTCGGTCCATGGGGACACAGTGGCGGGCGCGTGGCACGACCCGCGAGCGCCTCGGCCCGTACGCGTCGTCAGCGTACGGGCACCCAGGGTGGACAGTACGAGCCGTCGGCCGTCACGCTGAGTAGGCCGACCGCGGGAGCTGCCGCGGGTGCACGTGGAGGTGGCGGCTGATGAGCATCGTCGAGATCGAGGGCGAGGACGGGGAGCAGAGCGACGACGGGGAGCGGGAGCCCGATCCGTCGGACAGTCTGCGGACGTTCGGCGCCGTCGTCCAGGCCCTGCGCGAACACGCCGGACTCAGCCGGGCCGAGTTCGCCGAGCTGGTCCGGTTCTCCAAACACACGGTGGAGTCCGTGGAGTTGGGGCGGCGGATGCCCGACGAGGTCTTCGTCGACCGCGGGGACTCCGCCCTGGGGAACACCGGCGCGCTGCGGCGGGCCGCTCCGTTCCTCACCCGGGCCGAGGCCGGTCTCGCGGTGTGGTTCCGGCGCTGGGCCCGGCTGGAGAGGACCGCGGTGAGCCTGAACACGTACGAGTGCCGGCTGGTGCCGGGGCTCCTGCAGTCGGAGGCGTACGCCCGGGCCGTGTTCGAGGGCGTGGTCCCGCTGCTGACGGACCGGAAGCTGGAGACCCAGCTCCTCGCCCGTCAGAAGCGGCAGAGGATGCTCACGGAGCGGCCGACCGTTCCCTTCGGCTTCATCGTGGAGGAGCACGTCTTCCGGCGCCGGTTCGGCAGTACGGAGGAGATGCGGGAGCTCCTGGACCACGTCCTGGAGGCCTGCTCCCCTCGCAACGTCACGCTGCAGGTCGTACCGCTGGACGCGGGGCTGCACGCCTGTCTGGACGGGCCGGTACGACTCCTCGAAACCCCGGACGGACGGCGGTTCGGCTACTCCGAGGGGCAGCAGAACGGACGCCTCATCACCGACCCGAAAGAGGTACGACTGCTCCACCAGCGCTATGACACACTGCGCTCGCAGGCCCTCAACCCCAAGGAATCCCGGGGCCTGCTGGAGCGACTGCGAGGAGAGCTATGACCGCCACGAAGGAACTCGCCTGGTTCAAGTCCAGCTACAGCGGCAGCCAGGGCGACGACTGCGTCGAGGTCGCCGTCGCCGGCCACGCGGTGCACGTCCGGGACTCCAAGGACGTGAGCCGTCCTGCCCTCGCGGTCGGCCGCGAGGGGTGGGGACGGTTCGTGTCCTTCGCTATGGAGAAGTAGCGGCCCCTGCCCGCTGCTCGTGGGCAGGTGGAGGCCGGCCATGGCCTCTGCTTGCCCCTGCGGGTCAATCACACGGGGCCGCGCCCGGGACCGTGGCGGCGCTCAGGAGAGGATTCGACCGAGGTCGTCGGGGCCCTCGGCGGGGTGGGCCCGCTCCGCCTCCTCCGCGACGGTGCCCAGGTACGCCTCCCGCACCGCCGGGTTCGCGTGGACCTCGGCCGGGGTGCCTTCGGCGAGGACCCCGCCCAGGTCGAGGACGACGACGCGGGAGCACAGGTCCATCACGAAGGAGACGTTGTGCTCGACGAGGAGGATCGCGCAGTTCTGGTCCTCGGCCGTCCGGCGGATGACGTCCGCCAGGCGGAGGCGTTCCTCGGCGGTCGTGCCGGAGGCGGGTTCGTCCAGGAGCAGGAGCCGGGGCGGGTCGGCGAGGGCGCGGGCCAGTTCGACCATGCGGGCCCGGCCGACCGGGAGGCCGCCCGCGTACGTGTCGGCGAGGTCGTCGAGTCCGCAGGCGTGGAGGACGGTGGCGGCGCGCTCGCGGTGGCGGGGCGTCGGGCGGGCTCCGCCGCGCCAGTCGCGGGCCACGACCAGGTTGTCCGCGACGGTCAGCTGGCCGAAGAGCTGCTGGCGCTGGAAGGTCCGGCGGATGCCGTGGCGGGCGCGCCAGACCGGGGAGCGGCGGGTGATGTCGGTGCCGTCGTACGCGATCGTCCCGGCGTCCGGTCGCCGCATGCCCGACAGGACGTCGAAGAGCGTCGTCTTGCCGGCGCCGTTGGGGCCGATGAGGCCGCAGATCTCGCCGGGGCGCACCGAGATCGTGACGCCGCGCAGGGCGTGGACGCCGCCGAAGCGGACGTCGACGGCCTCCGCGTGGAGGAGTGGGGGGTTCATCGGCGGGCTCCCGTTCCCAGGTAGGCCTCGGCGAGCAGGCCCCCGTCCACGTCGGAGCGCGGGCCCGACCAGACGAGGGTGCCCTGCGCGAGGTACGCGACGGTGTCGGCGATGCCGAGCACCTCGGCGGCCTTCTCCTCGACGAGGAGGAGAGCGGTGCCGTGGTCGCGGAGTTCGGCCAGGAGGGCGAAGACCTCGTCCACGACGCGCGGTGCCAGGCCGAGGGAGGGTTCGTCGGCGACCAGGACGGCCGGGGGGCGCTGGAGGAGCGGCGCGAGGGCGAGGAGTTGTTGCTCCCCGCCGGAGAGGGAGCCGGCGAGGACGGTGCGGCGGGCGGCGAGTGCGGGGAAGCGGGCGTAGACCGCGTCGCGGTCCTCGGCTTCGGGAAGGTGCAGGGTCAGGTTCTCGGCGATCGACAGCCCCGCGAACACGCCGCGTCCCTCGGGGGCCAGGCGGACGCCGCGCCGGGCCCGCGCGACCGGGGTGTCGCGGGTGGCGACCTCGCCCCGTACGCGCACGAGTCCTCCGGCCGGGTGCAGCAGCCCCGCCGCCACCCGGCAGAGCGTGGACTTCCCGGCGCCGTTGGGTCCGAGGAGCACCAGTGCCCCGCCGGCCCGGACGCTGAGGTCCACACCGTGGAGGACGGCGGCCCCGTCGCCGTACCCGACGCGCACGCCGGTCAGTTCGAGCGCGGGCACGGGAACGGGCGCGGATGGGGGTACGGATGCGGATGCGGGGACCGGTGCGGGTGCGGACGGCGGGCCGGGCTCCGACGGGCGGGGTTCCCCCGGCGGCGAACCCGGAGCTGGTACCGGCTCCGGGGCAGGGGCGGGGACCGGGGCGGGGACCGGGGACCGTCCCTCCCCCGGCTCGTCCGCCCCCGCCCGTATCTGCCCCGCCCGCCGCCTCGCGCGCCGCGACGGGACGGCCGCGCAGTAGCCGTCCGGGTCGTTCGCCAGGGCGAGGCCCGCCAGGCCGAAGAGGATCACCGGGAGGTGGGCGGAGTCCGTGACGTACTGCGTCATCAGGTGGGGGACGACGGCGAAGACGAGGCCGGCGACGACCGCGAACTGGGGTCGGCGGACGCCGGCCGCCACCACCACGGCGAGCCAGACCAGACCGGTCATGGCGGTGAAGTCCGTCGCCGTGATGCGGGTGTTGTACGAGGCGTAGAGGATGCCGCCGAAGCCGGCGAGGCCCGCCGAGAGCGTGAAGAGGAGGAGTTTGGTGCGGACGACGGAGACGCCGGACGCGGCCGCGGCCTCGGGGGCCGAGCGGACGGCGAGCATGGCGCGGCCCCAGCGGGAGGCGCGCAGCCGGGTGAGGGCCGCGACGGCGGCGGCGCTGAGGAGGACGAGGGTGAGGCCGAGGGCGCGGTCGTCGCCCAGGTCCACGGGTCCCACGACCGGGCGGGGGATCTCCCAGCCGGTGTCGCCGTTGCGCAGCCAGCCGAGCTGGAAGAGGACCTGGTCGGCGAGGAAGGCGAGGGCGAGGGTGGCGAGGGCGAGGGCTCTGCCGCCGAGGCGGAGGGCGGGGAGGGCGACGACGGCCCCGAGGAGGGCGGCCGCGGCGGTGCCGACGGCCGCGGCGGCGGCGAAGGGCCAGCCGTGGCTCATGAGGAGGCCGGCGACGAGCGCGGCGCCGGTCACGAAGGCGGCCTGGGCGAGGGACACCATCGCGCCGAGGCCGGTGACGACGGTGAACGACATGAACACGAGCCCGATGGCGAGTCCTTGGGCGAGGATGCCGCTCCAGAAGGGGGTGGTGACGGTGTAGAAGGCGGTGCCGAGGAGGGCGGCGGCCGCCATCCACACGACCCAGCGGCGGGCCCGGCTCCTGCCCGCGAGGTAGTCGACCGGGGGCGGGTCCGCGGCGGCCGTGCCGGCCGCGCGGCCGCGTCGGGTGAGGACGACGAGGCCGGCGAAGAGGATGAGGAAGGGCACGGCGGTGCGGAAGCCGGTGATGTCGTCGGTGAAGGAGGCGTAGCCGGCGACGAGGTTCTGGAGGACGCCGAGGGCGAGGCCGCCCGCGAAGGCGAGGGGGACGGAGAGGAAGCGGCCGAGGACGGCGGCGGTCGCGGAGACGAAGAGGAAGAGGGTGTAGTCGTGCGCGGAGAGGCCGAGGAGCGGGGTGGCGAGGACGCCGGCGAGGCCGGCGAGGGCGGACGACAGCATCCAGGCGATCGAGGAGAGCCGGTCGGCGTCGATGCCGCGCAGTTCGGTGAGGGTGCGGTCGTCGACGGCGGCGCGCAGCCGCAGGCCGAGCCGGGTGTGGCGCATGAGGATCCACAGCGCGGTGGCGGCGAGGGCGGTGGCGATCCAGGTGATCAGCTGGTCGGAGTCGACGCCCACGCCGTCGAGCGGCTGCCAGGAGACGGCGGGGCTGGGGCCGACGCCGGGCAGGCCGAACTGGTTGTCGGCGGGGAGGACGGGGGCGCCCGCCCGTTCGAGGAGTTCGACCGTCCACCGTCCGGCGGCGGGCAGGGCGACGAGCAGGCCGATGGTGGCGACGATCTGCGCGGTCTCGCCGACCTTGGCGAGCTTGCGGAACATCAGCCGGTCGAGGGCCCAGCCGAGTCCGGGCGCCACGACGGCCACGAGGAGGAGGGCGGTGGGGACGGCGGGCCAGCCGAGGCCGGAGTGGAGCTCGTAGAAGGCGAGGGCGGTGAGGTACGCGGTGGCGCCGTGCGCGAAGTTGAAGAGTCCGGAGGCGGAGTAGGAGAGGACGAGACCGGTCGCGAGCAGGGCGTAGAGCGCGCCCGAGACCAGTCCGCTGAGGACGAAGCCGAGGAGGTCACCCACGTGCCGCGTCCCCTCAGGCGAAGGGGATCGGCGGATAGCACGTGAAGGGGACGGCCACTTCGTACCGCCCGTCCTTGAGGCGGACGAGCGCGCCGCAGCCGAAGCTCTCCTTCCTGCCCTTGGGGAGGGCGCGGTCGCCGACGAGGGTTCCGGTGTCGGAGAAGCCGTCGGCGGCCTTCTGGAAGGAGTCGACGGTGAGGTCCTCGCCGGCCTTGGCGGCGACGGCGAGGAAGAGGTCGGCGCTCATGTAGCCGGTGAGCATGTGCATGTTGAGGGGGACGTCCTTGCCGCCGGAGGCCTTCCTGATGTCCTCCTTGAACCGGCGCATCTCGGGGGTGTCCGACTCGAAGGGCTGGAACTGGAGCAGGACGTGCACTCCGTCGAGGGCCTGCCTGGTGGCGTCCTTGGCGAGGAGGCCGGGGTCGTAGTCGGTGGGGTCGGAGAGGACGCCCCGGTAGCCGGAGCGTTTGAGCGCGGTGAAGAGGCCGATGTTGTACGGGGTCTGCATCACGGAGACCACGGCGTCGGGGGCTCCGCCGCCGGGGCCCGAGCGGAGGATCTCCTTGGTGTACGCCGACCAGTCGCTCGGCATCGAGGTGGCGGGAACGACGGCCTTGGCGTACGGGACCTGGAAGCCCGCCGCCTTGAAGCCCTGGGTGAAGGTGCGGATGCCGAACTTCCCGGCGTCGTTGTCACCGGCGATGAGCGCGACGGACCTGCCGCGGGCGCCGCCGAGGACGGCGGCGAGGCTCTCGGGCCAGGTCTGGTTGAGGGTGCCGCCGGGGGTCGGGACGAGGCAGCCGTTGAAGCCGTAGATGTGGGCCGGGCCGCAGAAGGACGGGAGGGTGCCCCAGCCGACGGTGGGGACCTTCTGGGCGTCGAGGAAGTCGGCGCCCGCGAAGGTGACCGAGCTCATGGGCGAGACGGCGAAGACCTGGTCCTGCTGGACGAGTTTGCGGGCGGCGGCGAGGTTCCTGGCGGGGTCCTGGCCGTCGTCCTCGGCGCCGAGGTACTCGATTCTCCGGCCGTTGATCCCGCCTTCGGCGTTGGCGCGGTCGTAGCGGGCGCGGGCGCCGAGGTCGGTGTCCTTCTTCGAGTAGCCGCTGGCGGTCGTCATGGAGACGATGCCGCCGACCCTGATCGTGTCGGCGGTCACTCCGCGTACGGAGGAAGAGGAGGTTCCGCCGCTGGAGGCGGAGTTGCAGGCGGTGGCCAGGAGCAGGGCGGACGCGGCGGCGACGACGCGCAGCGGTCGGAACACGGGCGATCCCTCCGTCGGGTGCCCGCATTCTGGAAGCGATCTGATGAACCGTCAATAACCGTCGAGGTCACTTTCTGACGATCCGTCACTTCATGGTGGCGTTACCCTGACGCCCGGACCCGAGGAGGAAGCATGGCGCGGATGCCGTCGGCGGAGCGACGCCGGCAGCTGGTCGAGGCGGCGATCAGGGCGATGAGCAGGGACGGGGTGGCCAGGACCACCACGCGCTCCATCGCCGCCGAGGCCGGGGTCTCGCTGAGCGTCTTCCACTACTGCTTCGACTCCAAGCAGGCGCTCCTGGAGGCGGCCATCGAGACGATCATCGGCGACTACGTGGCGCGGGTGATGCGGGCGGTCGAGCCCCGGGCGACGCTGGGCGAGACGGTACGGGCGGCGCTGCGGACGTACTGGGAGGACGTCACCGCCCATCCGGAGCACCACCTCCTGACGTACGACCTCACGCAGTACGCGCTGCGCGAGCCGGGGTTCGAGCACCTGGCGCGGGCGCAGTACGAGCAGTACGTGCGGTCGGCGACGGCGCTGGTGGAGCAGGTGGGGGCCGTACGCGGGTCCGAGCCGAAGGTCCCGGTGCCGACCCTCGCCCGGCACCTCGCGGCGGCGGTGGACGGGATGACGCTCCAGTACCTCGTCCTGCGCGACGAGCAAGACGCCCAGGAACAACTGGAGTTGACGGCCGACCAGCTGGTCCTGCTGATCGAGGGCTGAGTCCGCGGACCTCCGGGGAGGACGCCCCGAGGGGGCGGCAGGAAAAACCGAACTCGCCAGTAGGTCATTTGACCCGGACTCTTGACTCAGTCCTTCATCACCGCGATTCTCGGGGCGCCCGGTACACCCCCACCGACCGGAGGCTTCCCGACCATGTCCCCACGCACGACCCGGATGACCCACCGCACCACCCGGACACGCCGCCTCGGCCTCGTGTCCCTCTTCCTCGCGCTCGCGGCCGTGCTGTTCGGCGCCGCGCCGGTCCCCGCCGCCGGTTCGTCGTGGTGGGAGCCGTCGGCGCGGCCGGCTCCCGACTCGCAGATCAACGCCACGGGCGCGCCGTTCACCGGCACCGACGCCCAGGGGCGGGTGCGCGGCTTCGTCGACGCGCACAACCACGTGATGTCCAACGAGGGCTTCGGCGGCCGGCTGATCTGCGGCAAGCCCTTCTCCACCGCCGGGGCGGCCGACGCCCTGAAGGACTGTCCCGAGCACTATCCGGACGGTTCGGGCGCCCTCTTCGAGAACCTGACGGGCGGGGCGAACGGCAAGCACGACCCGGACGGGTGGCCGACCTTCGCCGACTGGCCGGCGCACAACTCGCTGACGCACCAGCAGAACTACTACGCCTGGCTGGAGCGGGCGTGGCGGGGCGGTCAGCGCGTGCTCGTCAACGACCTCGTCTCCAACGGGCTGCTGTGCTCGATCATGCCCCGGGACCGCGGCTGCGACGAGATGGAGGCCATCCGCCTGGAGGCCCGCAAGACCTATGAGATGCAGGACTACGTCGACTCGATGTTCGGCGGCCCCGGCAAGGGCTGGTTCCGCATCGTCACCAGCGCCGACCAGGCACGCTCGGTGATCGAGCAGGGCAAGCTCGCCGTCGTCCTCGGCGTGGAGACCTCGGAGCCCTTCGGCTGCAAGCAGATCCTCGACGTCGCCCAGTGCGACAAGGCCGACATCGACCGCGGCCTGGACGAGCTGTACCAGCTCGGCGTCCGCAGCATGTTCCTGTGCCACAAGTTCGACAACGCGCTCTGCGGCGTCCGCTTCGACAGCGGGACGACCGGTGTGGCGGTCAACATCGGCCAGTTCCTGTCCACCGGCACCTTCTGGGCGACGGAGCAGTGCGCCGGTCCGCAGCAGGACAACCCGATCGGGCTCGTCGCGCCCGCCGCGATGGCCGCGAAGCTGCCCGCGGGGGTGAGCGTGCCGGGTTACGCCTCCGACGCCCGCTGCAACACCCGCGGACTGACCCGGCTCGGCGAGTACGCGCTCCGGGGCATGATGGACCGGGGCATGATGCTGGAGCTCGACCACATGAGCGTGAAGGCGGCCGGCCGGGCCCTCGACATGCTGGAGGCCGAGGAGTACCCGGGCGTGCTGTCCACGCACAGCTGGATGGACCTCGACTGGACCGAACGGCTCTACAGGCTGGGCGGGTTCACGGCCCCGTACATGCACGCCGCCCAGGGCTTCATCGGCGAGGCGAACGGCAAGGCCGAGCTCCGCGAGAAGTACGGCGTCGGCCTCGGCTACGGCACCGACATGAACGGCGTCGGCGGCTGGCCCGGCCCGGTCGGCCCGGACGCGCCGAACGCGGTCACGTACCCGTACCGCAGCTTCGACGGCGGCACGGTCCTCGACCGCCAGGTGACCGGCGAGCGGACCTGGGACCTCAACACGGACGGCGCCGCGCACGCAGGTCTCGTCCCGGACTGGATCGAGCAGATCCGGCTCACCCCGGGCGGCCCTGCCGTCATCGAGGACCTGGCCCTCGGCGCCGAGTCCTACCTGCGGACCTGGCGGTCGACCGAGCGCCACGAGCCGGGCGTCAACCTCGCGGCCGGCGTGCCCACTTCCGCGAGCAGCACCGAGTGGAACCCCTTCACCAGCTACGCCTCCGGGCGCGCCTTCGACGGCGACACCGGCACCCGCTGGGCCAGTGACTGGTCGGACGACCAGTGGCTGCGGGTGGACCTGGGCGAGGTCCGGCGGGTGGGCCGGGTGACCCTGGACTGGGAGCGGGCCTACGCCCGGCAGTACCGGATCGAGGTCTCCGAGGACGGCGAGAACTGGCGGAAGGTCTGGTCGACGGCGGCCGGTGACGGCGGCTTCGACACGGCCGAGTTCGCCTCCACGCCGGCCCGGTACGTGCGGATCCACGGGGAGCGGCGGGCCACGCAGTGGGGCTACTCGCTGTACGAGGTGACGGTCACCCGCTCCTGAGCGGGCGCGGGTGACGAAGGAGGGGCCGGCCGGATCGATGGCGATCCGGCCGGCCCCTCGGTCCGTACTCCGACGCGGCGTCAGTTCGCCGTCGTGCCCGTCCAGTCGGCGGGAACGCGGGCGAGGCGGACGCGCTGGGGGTGGTCTCCGACCGGGACGCTCGCGACGCGCTCGCCGGTGGCGAAGTCGATGGCGCTGACGCGGTCGGCGCCGCTCTCGGAGACGACGCAGGCCTTGCCGTCGCCGCTCACCGTGGCCCAGTAGGGCTTGCTGGCGGGGACGAGCGGGCCCTGGGCGAGGGTGGCGCGGTCGACGACGGTCGCGTAGTCGTCCATGGTGCCGGCGACGCAGAGCTTGGCGCCGTCCGGGCTGATCGAAAGGCCGTGGTGGCGCGAGTCGTTGACCCAGGCGGTGCGGTCGGGGTCGGTGCCGGGGCTGCCCGGCAGGGCCTTGAGGCGGGTGATGCGGTCGCTCTCGACGTCGTACTCCAGGAAGCCGTTGAGGAAGGAGACCTGGAAGTAGAGCTTCTTCTCGTCCGGGGTGAAGACGAGGGGGCGGACGGCGTCGGAGAGGTCGTCGCGCCCGAAGGCGTCGAGGCGGGAGCGCATGTCGATCACGCGGACCGTCTCGAAGGTCGTCGCGTCCACCACGGTGATCTTCCGGTCGCCCTTGGTCCAGTCGAGCCAGGGCGCGTCGAGGGCGGTGGTCACCTCGCCGATCGACATGTTCCAGAGGCGGCCGTCGGAGGTGAAGACGTTCTCGTGGGGCTTGTCGCCGGTCTTGAAGCTGCCGAGCTCACGGCCGGTGGCGATGTCGAGGACGTGCACGGTGTTCGCCGTGGAGGCGGAGACGGCGACGCGGGTGCCGTCAGGCGACACCGCCATGTGATCGGAGCGGTAACCGGCCACGGGGAAGCGCCAGTTGATCCTGCCGGTGCGGAGGTCGAGGGAGACGACGTCCGCGAAACTGGGACGCGAGACGACCATCGCGCCGCCGTCCGGGGTGGCGTACATGTCGTCGACGAACTGGTCGTGCCCCTCGCCCGGCCCGCTGCGGACGCCGAGGAAGAAGGCGAGCTTGACCGGGTTGAGGTAGATCTCCCGGAGGCGCTCCTCCTTGTCGGGGATGACGTTCACCCGGCCGATCCGGTGGAAGTCGCCCCGGGAGGCGATGACATCGGCGGTGCCGTCCCAGTTGTTGCCGACGAACATGACCTCGCGCAGGGGCGCGTCGGCGGCGTTCGCGGAGACGGCGGACGAAGGGGCGGGGGCGGCGACGGCGGGGGCGAGGAGGGTGAGGGAGGCCGCGAGGGAGGCCGCCGCGGCGAGCGCGAGACGGCGGCCCTTGGAGGCACCGGAGCTGCTGGGAGCGCTGGGGGCGTCGGGAGTCCTGGAGGTCCGTGCCGTACGAGCCGAGGGCATGGGGGGAGCCTTCTTCCGTGGGGGACTTCGGTGCGGGAGTCCTGTCTGGTATTTCGGTCTGGAGACAGCTACTTACCGGAGGTAACTCGCAGGTAACCACGGACCCGCGCCACCCACAAGACGTCTCCCGCACCCCTGTTCCCCCGCCCTTCCGCCACCCCGGCCGCACCCCGCCCCCGGCCCGTGCGGGATCATGGAACCATCACCCGCAGAAGGGACGGAACGGACGATGAGGAACCGCAGTGTCGCGGACCTGATGACGCCGACGGCGGTCGCGGTCCAACGCGGGACGCCGTTCAAGGAGATCGCGCGACTCCTCGACGAGTACGGCATCACGGCCGTCCCGGTCGTCGACGACGAGAACCGGCCCGTGGGCGTGGTCTCGGAGGCGGACCTGCTGCGCCGGCACACCGCCAAGGACGGCCCCAGCACCGCCGAGGCGATGATGTCGAGCCCCGTGCACACCGCCCGCCCCTCCTGGACGGCCGTCGAGGCGGCCCGGCTCATGGAGCGGCACCGCGTCAAGCGGCTGCCGGTCGTGGACGCGGACGGACGGCTCATCGGCGTCCTCAGCCGCAGCGACCTGCTCCAGCTCTTCCTGCGCCGCGACCGGTCGATCCAGGAGGAGATCCGCGAGGACGTCGTGGTCCGCATCCTCGGCCTCTCCCCCGCCGCCGTCCACATCGACGTCGACGAGGGCCGGGTCACGCTCAGCGGCACCCTGGGACGCAAGGACCTCGGGCCGATGCTCGTGCGGCTCTGCGAGTCCGTGGACGGGGTGGTCGAGGTCGTCGACCACCTGGTGATCGAGACGCCCGAAGCGTAGGAACCCGGAGGCGTACGGGACAGACCACGGCCCGGCGGAAGCAGTGCGGCTCACGCGCCGGGCCGCGGCCCGCCTGGCGGCGGGCTCCTCAGGGCGCCACGCTCTTCAGGAGACCGCCTCCGGCCAGCCGTATCCGGGACCCGTGCGCGACGGTACGGTCCCGGCGCCCATCGCCTCCATCTCGCGGTTCGCCTCCCGCATCAGCTTGCCCGCCAGGTCCTTCATGGCCCGGCTCGCGGCCAGCTCGTCGCCGATCACGGGCACGTCGGTGTCCGTGGGGTTGCAGCGGGCCGATCCGTGCCCCGTGAACGTCGTCGTCCCGGTGTCGAGCCGGGCCTCGGCCTCGGTGCGGCCCGACTCCTCGCTCAGCTCCAGGCCGACCCTCCATTCCAGGTTCCGCGTCATGGTCTGCCTCCTCGCACGCCGGTCGGCACCGCCGGGACCGCCCTGCGGCGCCCGGGGCGCTGCTCCCCCCGCTCCTTCCAGGATCCGCCCGCCGGGGCCGGGGCGCACGGGGAGCGACAGAGTGTGGAGGCGTGTGTTCCGCACGTGCTGCGCGGGAACCACCCCCCGCACGGGGGCACATCGCACGGGGCACATCGCACGGAGCACGGACACGTCACGGCGAAGGGGTACCGCTATGGCCGGCCGGTTAGGCGCCCGGAAACGGCTGGAGGTGCTCCAGGTCGTCGTGGCCGGACTCGGGGTCCCCGCGAGCCTGGGCATCGGGGTGGTCCTGAACGCGAGCGGACTGCACACCGGCATCGGCCTCGCGGCCACCGCCGTCGTCCTCATGGCCACGGCCACCGCCCTCGCGAAGATCGACGCCCTGCTGGCCCGCTACCCCGCGCCCCCGTCCCAGCGCGGCCGCCGCACGGACCGGGACCCGGACGACGGCCGGGACGGCGGCTTCCTCTGACCTCCCGGACCCGCCACGTCCACCCGCCCCCCGACAGACGGGGCTGCGCCCCTTCCACCACTGAGGCCCCGCTCGCGGCTCAGGACGGCGGCTGCTCCCGGTCCCCGTCCACGAGGGCGTGCGCGAGCAGGAACTCGGTCGCTCCGGCGATCGCCTCCGCGTAGGTGCCGTGGACCGGCTGGGACTCCTCCTCCGCCTGGTCCGCGGCCGTGGCGGCGTACCACCAGGCGTCGGCGTCGGGGTCGTGGTGGACGACGGCGGTTCCGCCCGCGTAGTGGAGCGGGATGGACTCGGCGGAGGACTTCCTGACCACGGCGTGGGGCCACTTGACGCGGGCGGACTGGCGCTTGATCCCGCCCCAGGCGGCGCCGAGCTGGGCGTAGTTGGCCCCGCTGCGGCCCGCCACGGTGGCGGCGGACTCCGCCAGCCGGTCGACGGACAGCTTGGCCTCGTACAGGGACCGCAGGACGGCCAGCTGCACGTCGGGCGAGGCCATGAGGACCGGATCGTGCTCCTTGCCCGCGGCGCGGTAGGCGAGCAGGCGGGTCGAGATCCGCTCGGCCAGGGCGCGGACCGCCTCGTGGACCCGCTCGTCCATGGTGAAGGCGTCGTCCTGGGAGGGCTCGTTCCAGGGAGGCTCGACCAGGTTCGCGAAGGCGGCCCAGAAGTCGTCGTCGGTCTTGTCGGGGGTCGGGACACCCGCCCCTGTCACATCACTCATGCGACAAGCGTAACTGTCGATCGCCCATTCCGACAGTTAATTCTGTCATTCTGGCGGGCGCCGTACTTTCCTCCGATTCGCCTCTCATGCGCCATGGAGGGTCCGACGAGTTTGTTGCAGATGAGAGGGCCACCGACCTACGGTGTCGCATATGCAGTCCTACACCATCGGGCAGGCCGCACGGCTCCTCGGCGTCAGCCCCGACACCGCGCGGCGCTGGGCCGACGCGGGCCGGGTCGCCACCCATCGGGACGAGACCGGCCGGCGCGTCATCGACGGGAAGTCGCTGGCCGCGTTCTCCGTGGAGCTCGCGCAGTCGGAGGACGACGACGCCTCGTACACCTCCGCCCGCAACGCGTTCCCCGGGATCGTCACGGCGATCAAGCTCGGCGACGTCGCGGCCCAGGTCACCATCCAGGCCGGTCCGCACCGCCTGGTCTCCCTCCTCACCCGGGAGGCCGTGGAGGAGCTGGGACTGGAAGTCGGCATGCAGGCCACCGCCCGCGTGAAGTCGACCAGCGTGCACATCGACCGCACCTGACCACCCCTCACGCACCACGGAGCCGTCGCGGCCGCGTTCGTCGCCCGGCCGTCCTCGCCCGAGGGGCGGAAGATCCTCCAGGACGCGGGCTTCCGGAAGCCGTAAGAGAGCCATAGGGAAACCGCGGGGACTTGTCATGAGACGCGCAGGCACACGTACGACCTCCGGGGCCCGCCCGCCCCTCGCCCTGGCGCTGCCCGCGCTGCTCGGCGTCGCCTTCCTGGCGCTCCCGCTGGTCGGCATCCTCGTCCGGACCGAGTGGAGCGAGCTCGTCGGCCACCTGGGGTCGCCCGGGACCGTCGAGGCGCTGAAGCTGTCGCTCCTCGTCTCCTTCTGGGCACTCGGCCTTTCGCTGCTGCTCGGCGTCCCGCTCGCCTGGCTCCTGGCGCGCGTGCCGTTCCCCGGCAAGGCGTTCGTCCGCTCGCTCGTGCTGCTGCCGATGGTGCTGCCGCCGACCGTGGGCGGCGTGGCGCTGCTGCTCGCCTTCGGACGGCGCGGACTCCTCGGGCCCTGGCTGGAGTCCACCTTCGGGATCACGTTCCCCTTCCACACCTCCGGCGCCGTCCTGGCGGCGACGTTCGTCGCCATGCCGTTCCTCGTCATCAGCCTGGAGGGCGCCCTCGGCGGGCTGCGGCCCCGGTACGAGGAGACGGCCGCCTCCCTGGGGGCCTCCCCCGTCCGGGTCTTCTTCACCGTCACCGTGCCGATGGTGGCGCCGGGCCTGCTCGCCGGGGCGGCGCTCACCTGGGCGCGGGCGCTCGGCGAGTTCGGCGCGACGATCACCTTCGCCGGGAACCTGCCGGGGACGACGCAGACCCTGCCGCTCCAGGTCTACCTGCTCCTCCAGGAGGAGCCCGAGGCCGCCACCTCGGTCTCGCTGCTGCTCCTCGCCATCGCGATGGGCGTGCTCATCGCCCTGCGCGGACGCTGGACGGGGGCGCCGGCGGTCGAGCGGCGGAACGGCGCGCCCGTGGAGGAACCGGCCGCCGCGGAGCCGCCGTCCGGCGTCGAGCCCGCCGCGCCGTCCGGCGGACGCTGGGCGCTGCACGCCGACGTCACCGGCTTCACCACGCTCACCCTCGACGCCGAGCCCGGCACCACCATCGCCGTCGTCGGGCCCAACGGCGCCGGGAAGACCACCCTGCTGCGCGCCCTGCTCGGCCTCACCCCCCGCGGCCACGCCGCCCTCACGCTCGGCGGCGAGGACGTCACGGCCCTGCCGCCGCACCGGCGCCGGGTCGCCTGGGTCCCCCAGGACGGCGCCCTCTTCCCGCACCTGTCGGCGCTCGCCAACACCGCGTACGGGCTCCGCGCCCAGGGCGTCCCGCGCGCCGAGGCCCGCGGCGAGGCACAGGCGTGGCTCGACCGGCTCGGCGTCGGCCACCTCGCCCACCGGCGCCCCGGCCAGCTCTCCGGCGGCCAGGCCCAGCGGGTGGCCCTCGCCCGCGCGCTCGCCGCCCGCCCCCGGCTGCTCGTCCTCGACGAACCGCTCGCCGCGCTCGACCAGACGACGCGCGCGCACGTCCGGCACACCCTGCGCACCCACCTGGCCGGCTTCGGCGGCGTCTGCCTCATCGTCACCCACGACCCGGTGGAGGCGGTCTCGCTCGCCGACCGCGTCCTCGTACTGGACGGGGGCCGGGCCCTCCAGGACGCCACCCCCACCGAGGTCACCCGCCACCCCCGCTCGCCCTGGGTGGCCCGCATGCTCGGCCGCAACGCCTGGCCGGGAACGGCCGACGCGGAGGGGATCGCCCTCGACGGCGGCGGCGTCCTCGTCGCGGCCGAGCCGCCGCCGCCCGGGACGCCGGCGCTCGCGATCGTCGCCCCCGAGGCGGTGTCCGTGCACCGCGAGAAGCCCGCGGGCAGCCCCCGCAACGTCTGGCCCGGCACCGTACGCGAGATCACGAGCAGCGGCAGCCGCCTCCGGGTCCTCGTCACCTCGGCCGAGGCGCCGGACCTCGTCGCCGAGATCACTCCGCAGGCCGCCGCCGAACTCGGCCTCGCGGACGGGGTGTCGGTGTGGACGAGCGTGAAGGCCACGGAAACGACGGTCGTACCCCTCTGAGCCGTACCGCTCCCGGGGCGCGGGCGCCGCGTCCTATCCGTCGGGGAGTTCGGCGCGGACGCGGCGGGAGGGGCTGAAGGCGTAGAGGTCGAGGATGCCCGGGGGGTCGGCGAGGCCGGGGCCGCCTGCCTCTATCCAGTCGGCGATGTCCTGGGCGGCGTCCGGGTCGTTGACGAGGCCGAGCCAGACCGGGCGGCCGCCCGCCGCCCGTCCGGCGGCGGACGGCTGGACGACGACGACGTTGGCCTGCTCGCACGCGTCCAGGCAGCCGGTGACCCGGACCCGGGCGCCGTCCGGCACGGCGCGGCGCAGGGCCGCGAGCTGGGCGGCGTGGTCGACGCCCGGGATCTTGGGCGTGCCGCAGCAGCAGCCGCGGCACACGGTGACCGTGCAGGTGGCGGACGCGCCCGCGCCCGCCGTCTTGCGCTTGTCGGTGCGACGGCTCATCACGGCTCCTGGTGGGGGGTCGGTCGGGAACGGCGCCAGGCTCCGTCGGCGAGCAGGCGCAGGCCGTTGAGGCCGACGAGGACGGTGGACCCTTCGTGGCCGGCGACGCCGAGGGGCAGGGGCAGCGTACCGACGAGGTCCCAGACCGCCAGCACGGCGATGAACACTCCCGCGATGACGAGGTTCTGGATCACCAGCGCGCGGGCCCTGCGGGACAGGTTCACCACGGTGGGGATGGTCGCGAGTTCGTCACGTACGACGACGGCGTCGGCGGTCTCCAGGGCGAGGTCGGAGCCCGCCCGGCCCATGGCGATGCCGACGTGGGCGGCGGCGAGGGCGGGGGCGTCGTTGACCCCGTCCCCGACGACCAGGACCTTGGCGCCGGCGTTCCGGAGCTCGTGGACGGCGGCGACCTTGTCCTGGGGCAGCAGCCCGGCCCGTACGTCGGTGATGCCGACGTCGGCGGCGAGGCGGGCGGCGGCGCGCGGGTTGTCGCCGGTGAGCAGGATCGGCGCGCCGCCGGTCAGTTCGGCGAGGGCGCGGGTCGCGGTGGCGGCCTCGGGGCGGAGCCGGTCGGCGATCCCGAGGACACCGGCCGGGCCGCCGTCGACGGTGACCACGACGGCGGTGCGCCCCTGCGCCTCCAGTGCGGCGGCGAGGACGGCGGCCGGGTGCGCGGGGTCGTCGAGGAGGCGGGCGGGGCTGCCGACGGCGACGGCACGGCCGTCCACGGTGGCGCTGACGCCCGTGCCGGGGGTGGAGGCGAAGTCCTCGGCCGGGGGCAGCTCCAGTCCCCGCGCGCGGGCCGCCTCCACGACGGCGCGGGCGAGGGGGTGCTCGCTGGGGTGCTCGGCCGCCGCGGCGACCCGCAGGAGCGCGTCGGCGTCGAGGGCATGGGCGTCGGCGTCCGGGGCGGGGGCGTCGGAGTCCGGGGCGGGGGCCGTCAGCGGGTGCAGGTCCGTGAGGTACGGGGTGCCCTCGGTCAGGGTGCCGGTCTTGTCCAGGGCCACCGCGTCGATCTGGCCGAGGCGTTCCATGACCACGGCGGACTTCACCAGGACGCCGTGGCGGCCGGCGTTGGCCATGGCGGAGAGGAGCGGGGGCATGGTGGCGAGGACGACGGCGCACGGGGAGGCGACGATCATGAAGGTCATCGCCCGGAGCAGGGTGGACCGGAGGTCGGAGCCCAGGAGCAGCGGGATCGTGAAGATCAGCAGGGTGACGGCGACCATGGCGATGCTGTAGCGCTGCTCGACCTTCTCGATGAAGAGCTGGGTCGGCGCCTTGGTCTCGGCGGCCTCCTCGACCATCGCCACGATCCGGGCGATCACCGACTCGGAGGGGTCGCGCTCGACCCGCACGCGCAGGGCGCCGGAGCCGTTCAGGGTGCCGGCGAAGACCTCGTCGCCCGGCTGCTTGGCCACGGGCAGCGGTTCCCCGGTGATGGTGGCCTGGTCGACGTCGCTCGCGCCGTCGAGCACGCGGCCGTCGGCGCCGATCCGCTCACCGGGCCGGACGAGGACGACGTCGCCGACGGCGAGGGAGCCGGCCGGGACGACCTCCTCCGTGCCGTCGCCCGCGAGCCGTGTCGCCGTCTCCGGCGCCAGGTCGAGCAGGCCGCGTACGGAGTCGGCGGTCCGGGCGGTGGCGACGGCCTCCAGCGCGCCGGAGGTCGCGAAGATGACGATGAGCAGCGCGCCGTCGAGGACCTGGCCGATGGCGGCGGCGCCGAGCGCGGCCACCACCATCAGGAGGTCCACGTCCAGGGTCCGTTCCCCGAGGGCCTTCAGGCCCTCCCAGCCGGGCTCCCAGCCGCCGGTGGCGTACGTGGCCGCGAACAGCGGGCCCCACAGCCAGGCCGGCGCGCCGAGCAGGTACAGCGGGAGGGCGGCCAGGAAGAGCAGCAGGGCCGCGAGCGCCCAGCGGGCTTCGGGCAGCGCCAGGACGCGGGTGCGCCGGCGGGGCGGTACGCGGCCGGGGCGGGGCGACGGGGCGGCGGGGGTCTGCGGCCCGGGGCTCTGCAGGACGGAGGACATGACGAAGCAACCCTTCACGGGGCCGGCGGGACGATGCGCCCACCATACAGGAACACATGAATAGGTCTTCAGGTGTCGTCCGTATCATGGTCACATGGGCCACGGACCGATTGCCACCAGCACCACGCGCGAGCGCCTCGACGCGGTCGGCGCCACCGACGTCGCCGCGACGCTCCAGGCCCTCGCCACGCCCTCGCGGCTGTACATCCTGGCGCGCCTGCGCGAAGGACCTTCCTCGGTCGGGGAGTTGGCCACGGCCGTCGGCATGGAGCCCTCCGCCTGCTCCCACCAGCTCCGTCTGCTGCGCAACCTCGGTCTGGTGACCGGCGAGCGCCACGGCCGCTCGATCGTCTACGCCCTCTACGACAACCACGTCGCCGAACTCCTCGACCAGGCGCTGCACCACGTCGAGCACCTGCGCCTCGGCGTCCGCGACCTGCCCGCCGAGCTCGACGCGCCGGCCGCCCGTACGGGCGCCGCCGCGGGCGAGTAGCCCCGCCGGGGAGCAAGATCCGGTCGTGGTAACTTGCCAGGGCCAGTCGCACCCCTGCACGGATCCACGCGGTCCGTGCGGAGGTCAGGGAATCCGGTGGGAATCCGGAACTGACGCGCAGCGGTGAGGGTGACGGGCGGGACATCGGCCACTGGGCCCCGAGGGGGCCTGGGAAGGCGTTCCGTCCGGACGACCCCGAGTCCGAAGACCTGCTGGCGGCCCGGGCGGCGGTCGTACGGCGCCCGGGGAGCACCGTACATCAGGCTCCGCGCATGAGCCGTGACGCAGAGGATCCTTCCCCGTGCCGTTCCCCGTGCCCTTCGCGCACACCGCCCGTTCCCCCCGTCCCTCCCGATCCGCCGGCTCTTCTCGTTCCGTGCGTTCCGTCCGTTCCGCCGTGCTGCTCGTGGCCGGTGCCGTGCTCGCGGCCGGCTGCGGCGCCGGCGGGACGGCGTCGCCCGGCCCGTCCGGAGCGAAGGCGGCGGACGGCGCCGGGTATCCCGTCCGCCTCGACAACTGCGGACAGCGCGTCGAGGTCGCCGCCGCGCCCCGCCGGGCCGTCGCCCTCGACCAGGGGTCGGCCGAGATCCTGCTCTCCCTCGGCCTCGCCGACCGGATGGCGGGCACCGCCACCTGGACGGACCCGGTGCTCAAGGGCCTGGAGAAGGCGAACGCGTCCGTGCCCCGGCTCGCCGAGCGCTACCCGTCGTTCGAGAAGGTGCTCGACGCCGAACCCGACTTCGTCAGCGCCTCCTTCCTCTACACCCTGGGCAAGGGCGGGGTGGCGCCCCGCGAGCAGTTCACGAAGCTCGGCGTCCCCACGTACCTCTCCCCCGCCGACTGCGTCGGCAAGGACAACGGCGGCGACGGCGACGGCGTGCGCACCGAGCCGCTCACGATGGACGCCGTGTACGGCGAAGTCCGCGACCTGGCACGGATCTTCGGGGTTCCGGAGCGCGGCGACAAGCTCGTCGGGGAGCTCCGCGCCCGGGTGGAGAAGGCCAAGGCCGGGGCCGACTTCGGGGACGCGTCCGTCCTGTACTGGTTCTCCGACTCCCAGGGGCCGTACATGGCCGGCTGCTGCGGCGCGCCGGGGATCATCAGCGGGACGCTCGGCGTGCGGAACGTCTTCGACGACACGAAGGAGGAGTGGCCGCAGATCAACTGGGAGACGGTCGTCGACCGCGACCCCGACGTGCTGGTGATCGCCGACCTGACCCGCAAGGCGCAGTCGGCCGAGAGCGCCGCGAAGAAGATCGAGTTCCTGGAGTCGCACCCGGTCACCCGGAACATGACGGCGGTCCGGAAGAAGCGGTACGTGATCCTCAGCGGCCAGGCCATGAACCCCACCATCCGCACCGTGGAAGGCATCGAGCAGCTGGCGGCCGCCCTGCGCACGCACGGGCTCGCGAAGTGACCTCCACCTCCACCTCGACCTCGACCTCCACTTCCGCCGCCACTTCCGCCGCCGCCTCCGCGCGGTCCTCCCGTGCGCTCACGCCGTTCGCCGGGGCGGCCGGGGTCGTGCTCCTCTGCGTCTCGGTCGCGCTCGCCGTCACCCTCGGCCCCGCCGACATCCGGGTCGCCGACGCCTGGTCCGTCGTCGCCGCACGCCTCGGCGGGGAGCCGTCCGGCCTGAGCACGATCCGCGAGGGCATCGTCTGGGACCTGCGGCTGCCCCGTACCCTCCTCGCCGCCGTGTGCGGGGCCGGGCTCGCCGTCTGCGGCGCGGTGATGCAGTCGCTGCTGCGCAATCCGCTCGCCGACCCCTTCGTCCTCGGCGTCTCCTCCGGCGCGTCGACCGGCGCGGTCGCGGTCGTCGTCCTCGGTGCCGGCGGCGGCCTGGTGTCCGTCACCGGCGGCGCCTTCCTCGGCGCGGTCTGCTCCTTCGCCCTGGTCCTGCTGCTCAGCCACACCCTGGGCGGGTCGACGGACCGCGTCGTCCTCGCGGGGGTCGCGGCGATGCAGCTCTTCTCCGCCCTGACCTCCTTCGTCGTGATGACCGCCGCCGACGCCGAGACCACCCGGGGCGTCCTCTTCTGGCTGCTCGGCTCGCTCGGCGGGGCGGACTGGACCGACGTCGGGGCGTGCGCGGCCGTCCTCGCCGGCGCGCTCCTCGTGTGCGGCGGACACGCCCGTACGCTCGACGCCTTCGCGTTCGGCGAGGACGCGGCGGCCGCGCTCGGCGTGTCCGTGGCGCGGACCCGCCTCGTCCTGCTCTCCGTGACCGCGCTGCTGACCGCCGTCCTGGTGTCCTCGGCGGGCGCGATCGGCTTCGTCGGCCTGGTGCTGCCGCACGCGGTCCGCGCCCTCGCCGGCCCGGGGCACGCCCGGCTGCTGCCGCTGACCGCGCTCGCCGGTGCCGTCTTCCTCGTCTGGGCCGACACCCTCGCGCGCACGGTCCTCGACCCGCAGGAGGTGCCGGTCGGCGTGGTGACGTCGCTGATCGGCGTCCCCGCCTTCGTCCTCGTCCTGTACCGCACCCGGAGCGGCCGATGACCGGCACACCGCCGACCCGCACGCCTCCCGTCGACGCCGGTGCGGGGCTCCGCGCCGAGCGGGTCTCCCGCACGGCCGGGGGCGCCCTCGTCCTGGACGGCGTGACGCTGGCACCGCGCCCGGGCACGCTCACCGGGCTGCTCGGCCCCAACGGCTCGGGGAAGTCCACCTTCCTGCGCGTCCTGGCGGGCGTCCTGGCGCCGGACGCCGGGGTGGTGACCCTGGACGGCGCGCCGCTCGCCGCCGTGCCGCGCCGCGCGCTCGCCCGGCGCGTCGCGGTCGTCGAGCAGCACGCCGACACGCAGGTGGACCTCACGGTGGCCGACGCCGTGCGCCTCGGCCGCATCCCGCACCGCCGGGCCTGGTCGCCCGCGGCGGCCGCCGACGAGGAGGCCGTACGGTCCGCGCTGGCCCGCACCGGCCTCACCGACCGGGCCCACCGCACCTGGCGCACCCTCTCCGGCGGCGAGCGGCAGCGGGTCCAGATCGCCCGCGCCCTCGCCCAGGAGCCGCGCGAGCTGCTGCTCGACGAGCCGACGAACCACCTCGACATCCAGCACCAGCTGGACCTCCTGGCCCTGGTCTCGGCCCTGCCGCTGACCTGCGTCGTGGCGCTGCACGACCTCAACCTCGCCGCGATGCACTGCGACCACCTGGTGGTGCTGCGCGAGGGGCGCGTGGTGGCGGCCGGGCCGGTGCGCGAGGTCCTCACCGAGCGGCTCGTCGCGGACGTCTACGGCGTCCGCGCCGCCGTCACCCGTCCCGGCCCGGACGGCCGCCCCCACATCCGGTTCCTCGGCACGGCGCGCCGGGACGCCTGACGGGCGGTGGCCTGTTCGCGCCCTGTCGGGGCGGGCCGCCGGATGGTCGACTGGTCGCCGTGTCGGGCATCATCGCGGCGGCCATCGCCGTCATCGGAACCTTGCTGGGCGCCGTCGTCGCCCACCGCTACCAGGAGAAGACCGCGCTCCGGTCGGCGGCCCGCGCCGGCCAGGAGCGCGGCCACCAGCGCCTCCTCGACGCCTGCGCCGGGTTCGTCGCCTCGGCTGAGGACTACCGGCGCGCCCAGTACGACCGGTGGACGAGCCACCACGGGGCGCCGGACACGGACGCGGCCCGCGCGGCGCGGGCGGAGTCGCACCGCCTCTACGTCGAGGTCCGCAGCGGTGTCCTCCGGCTGCGGCTCGTCGCCTCGGGACCGGCCGCGCGACGGCTCGCCGAGCAGGCCGCCGAGATCCTGACGCGGACCCGGGAGATCTTCTTCGCCGCCGACCGGGCCGACATGCTCGCCCGGGGAGAGGCCGTGGAGCGCGCCTGCGAGACCTTCACGGCCGAGGCGGCGGAGGCACTGGCCGCGGAGGAGTGAAGGACCGCGCCAGGGAGCGGTGCGCTCACCCCGCCTCGCCGCCGGGCCCGGCGCCCGGCCGCGCAGCCGGAGCCGGGGCGGGAGCCGGGTCGGGGGCGGGAGCCGGGTCGGGAGCCGGAGCCGGGTCCGGGGCGGGAGCCGGGTCCGCAGTCGCGCCGGTCCTCTGTACGGCGACGAGCGCCGCGTCGTCGCCGAGGTGGCCGCCCGCGTACGTCTGGAGGTCGGCCCGCAGCCGGTCGAGGAGCGCCGACGGATCGTCCCCGGCGCCGGCCCAGGCCGCGAGCCGTTCCGTGAGGGGATAGAAGGCACGGCTGTCGTCGCGGGCCTCCGTCACCCCGTCCGTGTGGAGGAGCAGCACGTCCCCGGCGGCGAAGGGGAAGGTCTCGACGGTCACGTCCGCCGCGAGGACGTCCGAGAGCCCGAGCGGGGGGCTCGATCCGGCCGACGCCAGGGGGATCACCCGGCCGCCGCTGAGGAGCAGCGGGGGCGGGTGGCCGCAGTTCACGAGGCGTACGACGGGCTCGCGGTCGGGGATGTCGAGGACGAGGGCGGTGACGAAGGCCTCGTCGGTGCCGTCGGCGTCGAACGCCCGGTCGTCGCGCTCGTCCGAGCCGACGCCCGCCTCCAGCTGACCGACCAGCTCGGGCAGGCCGGGCTCCCGTCGGGCCGTGACCCGGAAGGCACCGAGGACGAGCGAGGCCTCGCTGATGGCGTCGAGGCCCTTGCCCCGGGCGTCCCCGATGAGCAGCCGCGTCCCGGAGACCGTGCGGGCGGCCGCGTACAGGTCGCCGCCCATCTGCGCCTCTTCCTCGGCGGCGAGGTAGACCGAGGCGATACGGAGCGGTCCCGACCGCTCGGGCAGGGGCGGCAGGACGACGCTCTGGGCGGCGTGCGCGATGGAGCGGAGGCGCGCCATCCGGCTCTCGTCGCGTTCGCGGAGGTGGGCGAAGAAGGTGGCGATGACGGAGATCAGGACGAGGGCGACGATCTGGTAGGTGTGGTTGAGGTCCGTGACGCTGGTGCGGAGGACCGCCACCACCGTCTGCGCGAGGACCGCGACGGCGCCGACGAAGGCCGTCATCCGGGCCCCGGCGAAGGAGGCCGTCACGGCGGGCGCGGCGATCAGGAACGGCCCCAGGTGCACCTCGGGCGGGACCAGGAGGTCCACGATCGTGACCGCGGCGATCAGCGCGAACGAGACGGCAAGCAGGAACCGCCGCCCGGCGCGCCGTGGCGGCCGGGGAAAGGGGTCTCGCCGGTGGGGGCACACGTACAAGGCATACCTCAGGCGCCGGGAGCTGTCCTGTCCTGTCGTGTGCCGCCCCGTTCCGCCGGGTCAGTAGAGTGGGCGCGGGCGCGGTGAGATCACGAGGAGTCGAGTTGACCGCGGTCAGCCTTGAGCACGCCACCGTCCCCGCCGACACCGGCGAGGTGACCCTGCTGATAGCCCGTCGGGTGGAGCCCGGCCACGAGGCCTCGTTCGAGCGGTGGGCGCAGGGGATCCTGGACACCGCCGCGACCTTCCCCGGCCACCTCGGGTACGGGCTCTTCCGTTCCTCCGGCGGTGACGCCCCCTGGTTCCTGGTGCACCGGTTCCGGGACGCGGAGGCCTGCCGGACCTGGCAGGAGTCGCCGGAGCGGGCGGCATGGTTCGCCGACTGCGAGGGGCACCACCACACCGAGATCGCCCGGCGGAAGCTGACGGGCATGGAGACGTGGTTCGCCAAGCCGGGCTCCACCCGGCCGGCGCCGCCCCGCTGGAAGATGGCGGTGAGCGCGACCCTGGCGATCTACCCGATCTCCGTCCTCGGGAGCCTCTTCCTGGTGCCCCGCCTCACCGGTCTCCCCCTCCTCCTCGGCAGCCTGGTCACGGCCTGCGTCTTCAACGTGCTCATGACGTACGTGTCGATGCCGGCCGTCAGCAGACTGCTGCGCCGCTGGCTCACCCCGTAGCGGACACCGGGGCGGGCGCCCCGAGGGGCCTCCTCGCCGCGGCCCGCCCGCCTCGGTGTCACTCCGGATCCTTCCGGATGCCGTGGCGTCCGCGCCTCCTCCTACCGTGACGGCGGAGTCCGCCAGTCCGAGCAGTACGGAGCCCGAGGAGCATGTTGCCGACGACCGTCACCGGCCGGCCCACCGCCGTCGCGCTCGGGCCGCTGGAGCGCCGGGTGCTCACCGCGGTCGGCTGCGGTCTGCGGGACGACGAGATCGCCGCCTCGCTCGCCCTCCCCGAGGAGAGGGTGGCCGAGCACCTCGCGCGGATCCTGGTGAAGCTGGGGCTGCGCGACCGGGCCGCCGCGATCGTCCACGCCTTCGACGCGGGCCTGGTCTCGCCGGGGCACGGCCCCCGTGCCCGGCCCGCGGACCGGTCGGCGCAGCGCTCCCGCACCGGCCGGGAAGGCGCTCCGGAGATACGGATCTCCGTGCTCGGACCGCTGCGGGCGTGGCGGGACGGGCGGCCGCTGGCCCTGGGGCATCCGCGCCAGCAGGCCGTCCTGGCCGCGCTCGCGTTGGAGGCGGGGCGGACGCTGAGCCGGCAGGAACTCCTCGACGGTGTCTGGGGCATGGAGCCGCCGGCCGCCAACGTGGTGCCGGTGTACGTCTACCGCCTGCGCAGGACCCTGCGCACCGACGACGGGCCGGACACCGTCATCGAGCACGACCGGCGCCGCGGCTACCGGCTGGTTCCGGGCAGGGTCGAGGTGGACCTCGGCCGGCTGGAGACGCTGGTGGCCGCCATCGGGGCGGCGGACCGGGCGGACGATCCTGCCGAGGCGGTCCGCCTCTGCTCCCGGGCGCTCGGGCTGTTCCGGGGCGAGCCCCTGGACGGGCTGCCCGGGCCGCGCGCCGAGCTGGAGCGGGTGCGGCTCGGCGAGCGGAGGGTCGCCCTCGCGCGGTGGAAGGCGGAGTGCCGGCTGCGGCTCGGGCAGTGCGCGGACGCGGTGGCCGAGCTGTTCGCCCTGGCCGCGGAGCAGCCGTGGAACGAGCCGGTCGCGGCGCTGCTGATGCGCGCCCTGTACCGGACCGGCCGGCAGGCCGAGGCGCTCGCCGTGTTCGACCGCACCTGCCGGCGGCTCGCCGACGACCTCGGGGTCACGCCGAGCATGCTGCTGCGCCGGACCCGCCGGATGATCCTGTGCGGGGACGAGACCGGTCTCGGCCGGCCGGTGGCGGCGGACGCGTCGAGGCCGTTCGCCTGACCCCGCGCGCGGCGCCGTCCCCGGCCGCGGCCCGGGAGCCCCACGGCCCCCGGCGATTCCATCCGTATTTCATCGCCCCCTCCTAGGGTCGGCCGCCGACGACCTGGGAGGTCCGAGTGAAGAAGTCACGTTCATGGTGGGGCGGGTTCCTCCTTCCCCTGCTGGCCGGCGCGCTCCTGCTGGCCGGCGTCGCGCCGCCCGCCGCGGCGCGCGCCACGGCCGCGGTGTCCTCCGACCGCGGCGGCCCGATCACCCGGGGCGAGGTGCTCCAGCGCGCGCAGGCCTGGGTGGACCAGCGGCCGCCCTACAGCCAGGGCGCCTCCTGGCCCGGCCCCGGGGGCGACTTCGACTACCGCACCGACTGCTCCGGTTTCGTGGCCATGGCCTGGCACCTGGACGCCAACCCCAACACGCAGGGCCTGCCGAACTTCTCGTACGAGATCGCGCGGAGCGAGCTGCGGGCCGGGGACATCCTCAACTCGTTCTACAACCACGTGATCATCTTCCACGAGTGGGTGGACGACCAGGGCGGCTTCTCCTACTACAGCTTCGGCGGCGGCTCCAGCGGCGTCGAGCCGCCGGGGCACTTCTACGGGAACATCCACGGCGCCACGATCGACGGCCACCCGAACGGCGACTACCAGGCCCTGCGGTACCGCGGCATCGTCGACGAGGCCGAGACGCGCAGGGCGCACCCCAACGGCTCGGGCCGGGTGGTGTCCGCGCGGTCCTCCGACGGGCGCCTCGAAGCCTTCGCCGCCGGCGCCGACGGCGTGTACCACTCCTGGCAGACCGAGGTGAACGGCGGCTGGTCGCCCTGGCAGTTCAAGGGCGGCCCGCGCGACGCGCAGCTGACCCTCGCGGCCAACGCGGACGGCCGGCTCGAACTGTTCGCGCTCTCGGACGCCACCTTCGACCACATGTGGCAGACCGCGCCCAGCGCGGGCTGGTCCGGCTGGGCGAACTTCGGCACCGGCGGCTACCGGCTGGCCGCGGGCGCCAACGCCGACGGCCGCGTCGAGGTGTTCGCGTCCAACGCCGACGGCGTCTTCCACCGGTGGCAGACGGCGCCCGGCGGTGGCTGGTCGTCCTGGGAGGGCGTGGGCGGCGGCCCGGCGCTCTCCCGGCTCGCCATGGAGACCGCGCCCGACGGACGCCTGGAGGTCTTCGCCCTGTCGGACTCGGCCTTCGGCCACCTCTACCAGACCTCCGTCAACGGCGGCTGGTCCGGCTGGGAGAACTTCGGCGGCGGCGGGCACGACCTCGCCGTCAGCCACAACCAGGACGGCCGCCTGGAGGTGTTCGCCTCGAACGGGGACGGCGTCTTCCACAAGTGGCAGACCGGCCCCGCCTCGTGGTCGGAGTGGACGGGCACCGGCGGGATCCCCGACGCCGAGCTGACCACCGCGCGGACGGCCGACGACCGCGTCGAGGTGTTCGCGATCAACGCGACCACGGCGAGCCACTCCTGGCAGACGGGGCGGAACGCGCCGTTCTCGGCGTGGGAGACCTTCGGCGGCGGCGGCACCGAGATCGCCGCGGCCGCCAACGCCGACGGCCGCATCGAGGTCTTCGGCACCAGCCACGCCGGCGTCTACCACCGCTGGCAGACGGGCTTCGCCGACTGGTCGGAATGGGCCTGGCTGAACGGCCCGGGCCCCGCGATGCCCTGACCGCCCCCACCGGTCGGCCGCGGCGGCGGGCAGCCGTCGCCGCGGGGGGCGTAGAGGATGAGGGAGACGAGCACGAACTTGGGTCCGGCCGCGTACAGCAGGAAGGCCGTGTAGAGGGTGGCGACGGCCGCGAC
>NZ_JBEZNU010000038.1:0-56713 GCF_040653375.1 Streptomyces sp. NPDC047974 | reverse complement strand
TCCTTCGTTCCTGTTTCCAGGCCCTCCGGGCGCTTCCTTCGTTTCCGACTCTATCAGATCTTTCCGATCCGATTTCCTCGGCGCTTTCCGGTCCCTTTCGCTTTCGCTCCGGGCCCTTCCGGCGTTTCCGACTCTATCAGATCCTTTCGGCGTCTGATTCCCAGTCAGCGGGGTTTGTCTTCGCGGCCGATTGGGCCGTTCCGACGAGTGAGACATTAGCGGATTCCCCGCCCCCGAAGCGAATCGGGAGTTCCGAATCCTCATTCCGCTGGAAACACACGAAAAGCAGGTCGGCACGACGAATCGCAGCCGACAGGCTGTGTGGATCTTGCGGAGTGGCTGTCCGGGGCCGACCGGAGTCGGTGCTCACGTCGGACAACCCGGAGGACATTACGTATCGGGAAAACGCATGTCAACCCCACTCCGAGGTGGGGGTCCACACTCCCCACCACGGATACATCAGGTGACTGAGACGCTACTCCTGGTCACCGCATTCGGCATGTCGGCGAAAGCGTGGGTTCAGGAGTCCGGTGCGGCCCAGGTCTTCAGCGTGGCGGCCACCTCGCGGGCGTCGGCCTCGCCGGTCAGGACGCGGTCGACGAGGTCGATCGCGTCCTCGCTGGTGACGTCGACCGGGTGGCCGGAGGCATGGAGGTAGGCGGCGGCCACGGCGACGGCGAAGAGCTCGTTGGAGTGTTCCAGGGCGGGGACGCGGACGAGCTGGTGGAGGAGGGCCGCCGCGCGGTGGTGCGGCAGGTCGTAGACGGGCGTGCCCATGAGGTGGAAGGCGTGGCGGGCGCGGGCGGCTTCGAGCGAGCCCCAGTCGGTGATCTCCGGATCGCTGGGGATCATCTTCTGCGCGATGCCGAGGAGCCAGGCCAGGTCGACGTGGACGGTCACGGGCCGCTCCCCCGGTCAGGCGGCGCCGGTGGGGCGGACTCCGTACCGGGCGGCGAAGGCGTCGCCGTGCTCGTGGACGAAGGAGCGGGCGCCCTCGATGAAGCGGGACCGGGTGAGGTCGGCGTGCAGGACGTCGCCGGCGTAGTCCTCGGCGGCCAGGTGGCGCTCGGCGGCGGCCCGCTGGAGCGCCGCGTACGCCTCGTCGCTGATCTCTATGCGGATTTCCCGTGCCATGGCACCACGGTAGCGGCCCGGGACCCGGCGGGTGAGGGTTCCTGACGATCCGGGTCCGCTTCGGGGCGGGTGCTCACGCGCGCGCGGATGTGGCGGATGTGTACGCGTCGAGCCAGCCGGCCGCCAGCCGGTCTCCGCGCGTGAAGGCGGCCGCGCCGTGGCGGCCCGCCGACGGGTCGGCCGGGTCGGCGGGCGGGAGCGGCAGCGTGGTCCCGTCGGTGTCGATCTGGTGGTGCGTGGTCGTGGCGCCGTTCCACAGACGGATCACGGTTCCCGGCGGGGCCGACACCCGGACCGTGTCGTCCTCGACGGTGAGGCGGGTGCCGGTGGCGCGTTCGGCGAGCAGCGCGCGGTACCGCTCCGGGGGCAGGGCGCAGTCGGCGGGCGGCGTGGTGCCGGGCCAGTCGGGTGCGTCGACGCCGCGCGCCCGTGCGGCGCTCCACATGCGGGGGACGAGGGCGGGGGCCAGCGGGGCCGTGGCCATGCGCTCGCACATCCAGAGGAGCCGTCCGGCGCCGCGGCCGGGGCCCAGGGTGCGCCAGCGGATGCGCGCCGCGAGGTCGGCGGCGACGACGGCGGCCCAGGGGTGGACGGTGCCGAGGGGGCCTTGTGCGCCGAGCCAGGCCAGGTAGCGCTCGGCCTCGTCCAGGATGCCGGTCATGGAGTCGACGGGGATGCCGAGGACGTACGGGCGGCGGCCGCGGAACAGGTGGGGGCGGGTCGCGGCGAGCATGAGGACCGCGCGGGCGTGGTCGCCGGGCTCCGTCCGGCGCTCGTCGTCGTCCTGGACGGCCCCGTCCTCCCCCGCCGGGCCCAGGCCCCAGGGGTCGTCCGGCAGCCCGTCCGGGGCGTCGCCCTCCTGCTCGGTCTCGCGCAGGGCCCGGCGCAGGGTTGCCTTCGCGCGCTCGGTGAACGGCGCCTGCCCCAGGACCGGCAGATGGGCGCAGAGCAGGGTCGTGAGCAGCCGCTCGGCGGCGAGCGGGCCGTCGGGCACGGGGGCCCGGCGCAGCGCCGCCGCCAGGTCGTGGGCGACGGCGGCGTCGACCATGAAGCGGCTGGTCAGCCGGCCGAGCGCGCTGGGTTCCAGTCGGCTCTCCGCCGCGCCGGGGCGCAGGCAGCCGGCGGCGGTGAGGAACAGCGCGGCGTGGTGCAGGGGTTCGACGCTGTCGTGTCCCTGATGGGCGGCGAAGGTTCCGGCCCACCAGCGTTCCGCGTCCTCGACGGTCGACACCCGGTCCTGGACGGTCTCGGCGAGGAGGTGGTCGGCCAGGTGCTCGTCCAGTCGGGACCGCACGGTGTATCCGGCGACCAGCCGGGCCTGCCAGTGCGGGCGTTCCACCGGGTCGGCGAGGAGGAAGGCCCAGCCCTCGCGTTCCCCGGCGCCGATGCGCCCGGCGCGGCCGAACATCTGCTGGACCATCGACACCTCGACGCGGTCGAGGCCGAGGGTGGTGTCGCGGACGACGACCGCGCGGGCGGGGAGGTTGACGCCTGCCGCGACGGTGGAGGTGGCGACGAGGACCTCCGCCTCGCGGGCGCGGAAGGCCCGTTCGGCCTCGTGCTTGAAGGGCCAGTCCCGGTAGTGGAGGCGTACCCCCGCCTTCGTGCAGAGCCGCTCCACGGCCTCGGGGTCGTCGGCGTCCACGCCCGCGGTGGGCACACCGCGGTCGGCGGCGAGGGCGAGCGCCGTGATCCGCACCCCGCGCTTGCTGCCGCAGAAGACGAGGACACTGCCGCCGTCCGCGGTGACCCGCCGGGCGATGCGTACGGCGGCGTCGGTGCGGGCGGCGGCCCGCGCCGCCCGGTCGGTCGCGTCGGTCTGCGGCAGGAGGGGCAGCTGCCAGGTGAGCCGGGTGGGCCGCCAGGCGGTGCGGACCAGGCGGGCGCCCAGCCAGCGGGCGACCTCGTCGGCGTTGGCGACCGTCGCCGAGAGGCCGACGATGCGGGTGGTCGCGCTGTCCTCGCGTACGCGGGTGAGCAGCGCCTCCAGGACGGCTCCGCGCGTCGGGTCGCCGAGGAGGTGGATCTCGTCGACGACGAGGCAGCCGACCTCCGCGAGCGCGTCCCGCAGCGAGCCGGTGCGGCAGATCGCCTCGAACTTCTCGGTGGTGGCCACCCAGACGTCGGCCGAGCGGATCAGCTCCGTGTCCACGGCGGACTCGCCGGTCAGCCGCACGACCCGCAGCCCGTGGCTCCGCCACAGCCGCAGCTCGCGGTCGAGCTCGTCGGTGAGGGAGCGCTGCGGCACGAGCCAGGCGGCCTTGCGCCCCCGGGCGTGCGCCCGCAGCGCGGCGACCATCCCGACCGGGGTCTTCCCGGCGCCCGTCGGTGCGACGACGACCAGGTGTCCGGTGTCCTCCAGGACGGCGGGGACGGCGGCGGCCTGCATCGGGTTGAAGGTCGGGTGGGGCAGCAGGCCGGCCCACTCGGCCGGCACGAGGTCGGCGACGGGGACGTACGCGTCGTCGCCTCCGTCGCCGCTCTCCGCCCGGGTGTCGGGGAGGTCCTCCAGGGCGTCCCACTGGGCGGCGAAGGCGTCCCGGGCCGCGGCCGCCCAGGGTCCGGCGGCGGGGGCCGCGCCCTCGGCCGTGACGGCGACCAGGTCCGTACGGCCCCCGGTGTCGGAGACGGTGCCGACCCGGCCGGTCTCCTCCCAGTAGCGGCTGACGCGGCAGGGGACGCCCCGCTCCGCCAGCCAGGCGCGGAGGGGCTCGTGCGCCGGGCCGTCGGGGAGGATCACCCGTACGTCCTCGGCCGCGGTGAGCGCCGCGTCGGACGGGCGCCACGCGGGGTCGGCGACCTTGCACCACAGCAGGGCGCGCGGCTCGGTGGCGTCGGGTTCGGGCAGGTCCTCCGGCCAGCCGGGGCCGGGTTCCGGGCGCTGCTGTGCCGGGACCCTGACCCGTACGAGCACGGTGGGCACCGGGTCGCCGTCCGGGCGGGCGGAGGATCGGCGCGCGGACTTCCGCCCGGTGCCGGTCAGTTCGTCGTACCGTTTCGCGCCCAGGTCGGCGAGGGTGAAGGCGGCGGGGCAGGCGGGGCAGACGAGCGCCGTGTACCGGTAGGTCCGGCCCTGGGACTCGTACGGGCGGCGCAGGGCGTGCAGTGCGCCGGCGCAGACGGGGCAGGGGCGCTCGACGGCCGCCTCGTAGCTCCACCCCGGCTCGGTGAACCGCTCCGGGAACTCGCCGCCGGGCGTCACTCCCCACCGTTCGCGTGCCAGGTCGATGACGGATCCCTGGGCGTCGGCCTCGTCGCTGCGCATGACGAGACTCTCGCATCCCATGATCATCGCCCGCAGGCGATTTCACCGGGCCGGGCCGGGCCGGGCCGGGCCGGTCGGCGGGGGAAGGTTCAGGCCTCCTGGGCCGGGCCGCCGGCCTCGGTGTCGGCGACAGGCCGCGCCGACTTCCGCTTTCGGTACGCCACGACGCCGCACACCGCGAGGAGGAGGGCGGCGACCACGGCGACGCCGAGCGCCGTACTGCCCGCGAACACCCTGCCCAGCATGTCGAGCACCCCGATCCCGACGGTCGCGTAGAGCAGCGCCCAGGCCGCTCCGCCGAGGAACAGGGCCGGGAGGTAGCGCGGCAGGGGCATGCGCATGCTGCCCGCGAGGAAGTTGGCGGCGGTCTGGAAGCCGACGGTCAGGAAGGAGACGGCCACCACGGGCGCGCCCCACCGCTGGATCGCCCGCTCGACGCGCTGGAACCGCTCCGAGGAGAACCGCGCGGAGAGCCTGCTGCGCCGGGCGCCGGCCCCGGCGAGCCAGCCGAGGGCGAACGTCCCTCCGGCGCGCAGCAGCACGATCACGTACAGGGCGCCGGCGGTGAGCGCGACCTTATCCACGACACTCCGCTCCGACCGCCGGCCGGAGGGCCGCGGTCCCCGTCACGTCTCCGGTGGGCCGGACGCGTCCCGCCGTGGTGGGCCGTCGAAGGCCGTGATCCCGCTCTCCGACTCTCACCTGCGGTCCGCCTCTGCCCGTTCGGTCTCTCCCGACATAGGCCACCCTAACCGACCGCCCGAGGCCGTCTCGGGGGCGGTGTCCTGGCCGGTGACAACGCCGCTGTCCCCGGCCGTGGTGCGGCCGGGGACAGCGGGCGGGGGTGCGGGTCGGGCGGCGTCAGATGTGGATCTGCGCGGCCGTCCAGCCGGAGGAGCCGGTGGCGATGGTGCCCTGGTCGGCCCAGCCGTTCCGGTTGAGGTAGGCGCGGAGGCTGCCGTTGGCGCCGACGATCACGTAGTCGGCGCGGCCGTCGGCGTCGAGGTCGGTCATCCGGACCTGCGGGCCCGTCCAGGTGGACGAACCGGTGGCGACGGTGCCCTGGTCGGCCCAGCCGCCCTGGCCGTCGCCGCCCTTGTTCAGGAGGACCCGGGCGCTGCCGTTGTCGCCGATGACGACGTAGTCGGCGCGGCCGTCGGCGTCGTAGTCGGCGAAGCGGACCTGGGAGTCGGTCCAGGCGGTCGAGCCGGCGGCGATGAAGCCGAGGTCCGTCCAGGTCACGGTGGTGCCGGTGCCGGCGTTGCGGTAGGCGTGGACGCTGCCGTTGGAGCCGACCGCGAGGTAGTCGGCGCGGCGGTCGCCGTCGAGGTCGGCGAAGCGGACCTGGCCGCCGGTCCAGGCGGCCGAACCGGTGGCGACGTACCCGATGTTCGACCAGGTGATGGCGCCGCCGGCGCCCGCGCGGTTCAGCAGCGCCTGGGTGCCGCCGTTGGCGCCGACGACCAGGTAGTCGCTGCGGCCGTCGCCGTCGAGGTCGGCGAAGCGGACCTGGTTCCCGGTCCAGGACGAGGAGCCGGTGGCGATGTACCCGAGGTCGGTCCAGGTGATCGCCCCGTTCGCGCCGGCCTTGTTGAGGAAGGCGCGGGTGCTGCCGTTGGCGCCGACGATCACGTAGTCGGCGCGGCCGTCGCCGTCGAGGTCGACGTCGGAGTCGGCGACGCTGGTCGACTCGGGCAGGGCGGGCTTGACGACGACGTTCTCCTCGATCCAGCCCTTGCCCGCGGTGCGGGCGATGGCCTCGGAGAACGCGGTCGCGATCTTGGCGTAGCCGGTGTCGTTCGGGTGCAGGCCGTCGCTCAGGTCGGCGGTGGTCACCGCGGAGGTGTCGGCCAGCTCGACGTGCGCGCCCTGGGCCTGGTAGTCCGCGACCAGGGCGCGGACCGCGTTGTTGTAGGCGACGACCCGGGCCTGCGCGGCGCTGTCGGCGTTGGGGACGATGGTGGCGACGACGACGGTGATGCCGGGGGCGGAGGCGCGGATCCGGTCGACGAGGGCCTTCAGCCGGGCCGGCGCGTTCGCCACGTCGACGTTCTTGTTGATGTCGTTGGTGCCGATCTTCAGGGTGACCACGTTGGGCCGGGCCCGGTACAGCCAGGACCCGATGTTGTCGTGGATGCCGCCGATGAACCAGCCGGAGTGGCCCTCGTGGTCGGTGTCGGGGAGGGTGCCGCCGCTCAGCGAGCCGACGAAGTCGATCGTGGTCCCGTGCCCCTGGAGCCTGTTCCACAGCCCGGGGCGGTAGCCGTCCCTGGTGCCGCTGCCGACGCCCAGGGTGATCGAGTCGCCCAGGGGCATGACGGCGAGGCGCGAGACCTTCCACTGCGGGTCGCCGGGGACCGGCGGCGGCAGCGGGGCGGGGCCGGGCGGCGGGGTGGGGGTGGGTCCGGTGAAGGGCTCGCCGCGGTAGGTGTAGGTGTTGAGGGCGTTCACGGCGGCCATGGGGTCGCCGTCGCGGTACTGGTCGATGGCGAGGAAGTTGGGCTTCTTGCGGGCGGCGGGCATGCAGAACCGCTCGGCCCGGTTCTGCAGCTTCTCGTTGTCGTTCCGGTACGTCGGGTCCATCGCCACGTCACGGAAGTGGTTCATGACGAACAGCGGCCGGTAGGGCTTCACCGCGCCGGTGTCCTCGGGGGCGTACTCCTGGCGGCTCAGCGGGACGGAGTCCCAGCGGGTGCGGCAGGTCCAGTCGGAGGAGCCGAGACCGGGGCCCATGGACCAGTAGTTCTCGACCGTCCACTCGTCGTCGTTGAGGATGCCGAGCGACTCCTTGTCGGCGCCCTGGCTGAACATCACGAGCCGCTTGTTCCGGTCGATCATGTCCTGGACCCGGGGCCAGCCGTTCTCCTTCACCTTCCACTCGCGCGGGTCGAAGACGAGGTCCGAGAGGGTGCCGGCCGTCTTCACGGTGCCGTCGGCGTTGCGTTCGCCGAGCAGGCCGCCGAGCGCGGCGCGCAGCTGGTCCCCGCTGACGTGGTCCTCCATGAAGAGCGTCACGATCTGGTCGGGACGGCTCCGCAGGAAGGACGCGATCTCGCCCATCGGGACGGTCATGGCCTGCCGGGTCGCCGTGGAGCAGTCGGGCTTGTGGCAGAGGACGATCCGGCCCTCCTGGTCGTACACGTCGATCATCAGGCCCCGGACGCCGTCGTTCAGCTGCGTCTGGATGCTGTGCGGCTGGTTGGGCGCGATGATGTGCCCGGCGTCCTGCTCCGTGTTGCTCATGGAGTTGTGCGTCGTCAGGTACGTCATCTGGTCGAAGGTCCGCTCCGAGGCCGGCGGCATCGGGCTGCGGACGGGGTCGGCGGGGGTGAGGTACCAGACGGTCTCCTTGGCGTCTCCACCGGTGAGCGTGGCCTCCTGGTGGATGGTGCCGGGGTTCGCCGTGAGGCGGCGGCCGTCCGAGGGGCGGTAGACGTGGTACCGGTCGCCGCCGATGTGCGACAGGGACCACTCGGTGTCCGCGCCGCCGCAGCCGAGGAGTCGTACGAAGTCCCCGTCGCGGCCCGCGCAGGCCCGGCCGCCGGCGAGCGCGATCTCGTAGGCGCCGTTGTCGAGCGCCCGGAACTCCCATTGCTGGTTGTCCTCGTCGCCCTTCGGGGGACGGGTGGTCAGCGGGTCGTCGAGCGGGACCTCGATGGGGTAGATCGCGGACCCGGACAGGTTGTTGCCGTTGGCGAGGCTCTGGACGTAGTAGCGGGTCGCCGGGGCGGGCGCGGCGGCGGCGGGCGCCGCGTCGACGACGACGGCGAGGGCGCTCAGCGCTCCGACGGCGGTGGCACCGGCGAGGGACCGGACGAGCCGGTCGCGGAACCGGGCCCCTCCGGTCGTTCGTCGGGGAGCGGAGGATCTGGGCAAGGCGCGTCCTTCCCGGAGGGGAGTCGTGGGGGCGGCCGGCCGCACCGGGGCGCGGCGCGCGCCCGCGGCCGTCGCCCGCGGAGTCTTCGTGCGGCACCCGACCGTGGGGGACGCCTCCGCCGCGCGGGGCCGCAGCCCACCGCGGCGGGCGCCGTCTCCCCCGCGGAGCGACCGGTCGTTGCCGCCCCCAGCCTCCGCACCGGCACTGGCGCGCGGCTTGCGTGTCGCTAACGCGGGCGGCGGGACGGACGGCGGGGCCGGGCGCGTGACCCTCTCGGCGAGCGGCGCCGACGCCCCGACCACGCCTGTACGCGTCCGTAGGACGCCCCGACCACCCCCGCAGGCGTCCGTACGAAGCCCCGACCACCCCCGTACGCGTCCGTATGGCGCCCGGACCACCCCCGTACGCGTCCGTATGGCGCCCGGACCACGCCAGTACGAGGCCTGTACGAGGCTCGTACGACGTCCGGCGATCGGCCGCGGGCGCCGGGGCCGGGCGGGCCGCGTCCCGGTCCGTCCGGTGGCTCAGGTCTCCCGGCCCGCCGTCACCAGGCCCGTCTCGTAGGCGGCGATGACCGCCTGGGCCCGGTCGCGGACCCGCAGCTTGGCGAAGAGGGCGGTGATGTGGTTCTTCACGGTGGAGGCGCTCAGGCCGAGCCGGTCGGCTATCTCCGCGTTGTCCGAACCGCGGGCGATCAGCCGCCACACCTCCCGCTCCCGCGGTGTGAGCCCCTCGGCGCCGAGGGCCGGCGGGGGCGTCGCCCGGAGGTCCGGAGCGGTGACGTGCCGGGAGATGAGCCGGGTGAGGAGCCTCGGGGCGAGGATCGCCTCGCCGTCGCGGACCACGTGCAGGGCGGCGACGAGGTCCTCGGGCGAGATGTCCTTGGGCAGGAAGCCGCACGCCCCGGCCCTCAGGGCGCCCACGACGTGTTCGTCCATGTCGAAGGTGCTCAGGGCCAGGACCCGGCAGTCCGGCAGTTCGGCGGTGAGCCGCTCGGTCGCCGCGATGCCGTCGAGGACCGGCATGCGGATGTCCATGACGACCACGTCGGGCCGGTGCTCGTGGGCGAGGCGGACGGCCTCGGCGCCGTCCGCGGCCTCGGCCACGACCTGGAAACCGGGTTCGGGGGCGAGCATCAGGGCGAGGCCGCGGCGGACGAGCGGCTGGTCGTCGGCGATGAGGACCTTCACGGTCGCGCTCACGCGTACTCCTCCTGGCGGTCGGCCGGCAGCGGCAGTCGGGCCCGCACGGCGAACCCGTCGCCCTCCGGCCCGACCTTCAGGGTGCCGCCGTGGAGGGCGACGCGTTCGCGCATCCCCATGAGTCCGTGGCCCGAGCCGCGTACCCGGGGACGGCCGGGGCGCGGACCGTCGTCGGTGACGGTGATCCGCACCTCGTGGGCGGCGAAGGACAGCCGCACGTCGACGTGCGCGCCGTCGCCCGCGTGCCGACGGGCGTTGGTGAGGGCCTCCTGGACGACGCGGAAGACGGTGAGCGCGACCCCGGGCGGCAGCGACCGCGGGTCGCCGTCGGTGGTGAGGGTGGTGGGGAGGCCCGCGCGGCGGCTGTCCCCGACGATGCGGTCGAGGTCCCCGACGCCGGGCTGCGGCGCGGTCGGCTCGCCCTCGTCGTCCCCGTCGTCGGCCCGGAGCACGTCGAGGAGGTGGCGCATCTCGCGCAGGGCGGTGCGGCCGGAGCCCTCCAGGGTGACGAGCGCCTCGCGGGCCGCCTCCGGGGACCGGTCGAGGTTGGCCCGGGCGCCTCCGGCGAGCAGCTGCATCGTCGTCAGGTGGTGGGCGACGATGTCGTGCAGTTCCCGTGCGATGCGGCGCCGTTCCTCGGAGACGGCCCGCTCGGCGAGCAGCCGCCGCTGGGCCTCCGCTCCGCGCTGCCGGCGGCCGGCCACGACGGCGGCGGCGGCCACCAGCAGCGCGGACGCGACGTTGGCGACGAGCTCCGTCAGGGAGGGCGCGGGCAGTCCCGGACGCGCGAACTGGAGCACCGCGACGCAGCCGGCGACGGCCGCGGCGCCGACCGCGGGACGGTGGTGGCGTACCGCGGTGTAGAGGGCCACGATGGTGGCCGCCCCGTAGTGCTGGCCGACCGAACCGGTCCAGGTGAGCGCCAGGTTCGCCGCGAGGACGCCCGCGAGGACGCACAGGGGCGCGCGGCGGCGCGCCGGCAGGAACAGCGAGGCGGCGACCACGAGCAGGCACCCGGCCACCGGCACCTGGCCCCGGTCCATCTGGCTGGTGACGGTGAAGCCCACGAGGTCGACGGCCGCTGCGCCGGCGGCGACGAGTCCGTCGTGCCGGCTCCACGGTCCCGTCCTTCCGCGCCGGCTCCCCGCCCCGGTCCCGTCGGGGAGCGTCTCGTCCGCCCGCCGTCCCATCTCAGGCCCCCTGCCCGTCCACGCTCTCCCCGGAGCCGCCGCGGCACCCCGATGACCTGCGGTTCGTCCACCGAGTCTCCCATGGTGCCGGTGCCCGGGGTCCGGGGCGTCGGGACCGGGAGGGAGCCGGGACCAGGAGCAGGCTCCCAGCCGCCGGACGGTGCGGGCCCGTGCTCCCAGCCGGTTTCTCCTCCCCGGCTCCGAGGTGCGGGCCGTGGGCCGCTGATGTGCTGGACGCGTGCCGGAACGACCCGGCACGGGGAGCGGCCCGGACCTCCGCGGTCCCGCGGCTCCCCCTCCGCCCTCACCCCTTCCCGGAGGCTCCCGTGATCCGCGCCCTGACCGGATTCTCGACCCGCAGACCATGGCGGGTCATCGCCGTGTGGGGGGTGCTCGGCGTCTTCCTGACGATCATGGGCCAGGCTCTCGTCTTCCGCGTGACGCAGACCGACAGCGCCGGCTTCCTGCCGCCGGAGTACGACGCGGCCGCGGCGCTGCGGATCGCCCGGGAGGAGTTCGGCGCGGAGCCCGACTCCGAGGCGGTGACGGTGCTGGTGGCGCGTCGCGACGGCAAGCCGCTGGAGGACGCGGACAGGCGGCGCGTGGAGGACGTGGCGCGCGGACTGAGCGCCGCGCGCGTGGAGATGCCGTGGACGGACGAGCAGATACGGGGGCTGTCCGAGGACCACTCCCAGGTTCCCCGCGTGGCGCTGGTGACGACCGCCCCCGACGGTTCGTTCGCGCTGCTCGGCGCACGGCTGCGGGGCAACTCCACCGACCCGGGCGTGCACGCCGTGTACCGGGTCTTCCACGATCGGGCCCAGCGGGAGTTCGGCGAGGCCGGGCTGCGCACGGGGTTCACCGGGGGCCTGGCGGACGTGGTGGAGCGCGCCGACGCGGAGAAGACCACGCGGACGGTGGTCGGCCTCGTGATGGTCGGGCTGATCGTGCTGGTCAACGTGGTGGTGTTCCGCAGCGTCCTGGCGGCGTTCGTCCCCTTGTTCGCGGTGTCCGTGGTGGGCGGCGCCGCGACCGGCACGGTCGTGGGGGCGGCGCTCCTGACCGGTTTCGCGCTGGATCCGGGCACCCCGGGCATGATCGGCACCGTGCTGATCGGCATCGGCGTGGACTACTTCCTGTTCCTGCTGTTCCGCTTCCGCGAGGAGCTGCGCCGACGGCCGGAGGCACACCACCGTGCGGTGGCCGCGGACGTGGCCGGACGGGTGGGCATGGCGGTCACCTCGGCGGCGCTGACGATCGTGGCGGCCTTCGCGACGCTCGGCACGGCGTCGTTCGGGCAGTTCCGGGTGCTCGGCCCCTCGGTGGCGGTGTCGGTGCTCGTGATGCTGGTGGCGAGCCTGACGCTGATGCCGGCGCTGCTGGCGGTGACCGGCCGGAGGATGTTCTGGCCCTCGCGGACCCTCTCGAAAGCCGGGCGGCCCGGTGCGGCCGCCCGTGTCGGCGAGCTGGTGGCGCGCCGTCCCCTGCCGGTGCTCGTGGCGTCGGTCGCTCTGCTCGGCGCGCTCGCGGTCGGCGCGGTGGGCGTCCGCATGGACTTCGGCACCGGTGGCACCCCGCGCGACACGGCGGCCGCCGCGACGGCGCGGGAGATCGCCGGCGTCCTGCCGCCGGGGGTGTCCGATCCGACGACGGTGTACGTCTCCGCCGACGACGGCCGCCCCCTGGACCCCGCCGGGCTGGAGGCCCTGCGCCGGGCGCTGTCCGGGGTGGCCGGCGTGGGCGAGGTGGCCGCCCCGGTGCTCGCCGCCGACCGCACCGCCGCCCGGTTGGACGCCTATCTGACGGTGGACGCCCGGTCCCAGCCCGCCCGGGACCTCGTGGCGGGACCGGTGCGCCAGGCCGTGCGGGCGGCGGCGCCGGCCGGGACGACCCCGCACGTGGGCGGCACCGCGGCGGTGTTCGCCGACGTGGCGACCGCGGTCGACCGGGACCTTCGGACGGTGTTCCCGGTGGCCGCGGCCCTGATCGCGCTGATCCTCGTGGTGCTGCTGCGCAGCGTGGCCGCCCCGGTGGTGCTGATGCTGTCGGTCGGACTCTGCTTCGCGGCGACCTTCGGCGCCTCCGCGCTGGTCTTCCAGCACCTCGGCGGTGCGCCGGGCGTGAACTTCGTCCTGCCGCTGGTGCTCTTCCTGTTCGTCGTGGCGCTGGGCACCGACTACAACATCCTCGTCGGCGACCGCCTGCGGGAGGAGACGGCCGACGGGGGCCCGGTCCGCGCGGCCGTGGCCCGCGCGGTGCGGCACACGGCCCCGGCCGTCGCCACGGCCGGTGTGGTCCTCGCGGCCTCCTTCGGCAGCCTGGCGGTGGGCGCGGACGCCTCCACCCGCCAGCTGGGCTTCGCCACGGCCCTGGGCATCCTCCTGTCGGCCTTCGTCCTGTCGCTCCTGCTCGTCCCGGCGGCCGCGGCGCTGCTGGGCCGGGCCATGTGGTGGCCGGTGCGTGGGGCGAGGAGCAGGAAGGACGAGGCGGGTTCCGTCGCGGTGCTCCCCGTCGGCCAGGGGGCGTCCCGTCCGCTGTGACGGGCCTTCCGTGCGGGGCGGCCGCCCGGTCACGCGGGTGACCGGGCGGCCGTCTCACGGGTGGTGCCGCGAGGGCGCGGAGCCGTTCGGCGGCCGGGGGCTCAGCGGGCGGGTTCCTGCATGGTCACGCAGTGGGCGCCTCCGCCGCCGTTGCCGTAGAGGTTGTCGAGGTTGAGCTGGACGACGGGCCGGCCGTAGGCGGCGGCGATGGCCGACTTGGCGGCCGCGTCCTTGGCCGTGTCGCCGAACTGGGTGGTGATGATCGCGCTGTTGGTCACCGTCCAGTTCATGTAGGAGCTGAGGAACTCCGCCCGCCGGCCCGAGGGGATGCGGGGCAGCGTGTCGGGGCCCTCGATGGTGAGGACCTGGAGGCGGCGGCCCCGGGCGTCGGTGGCGTTGACCAGGACGTCGCGCATCGCCCGGGCGTTCTCGGTCCAGACGTCCGGGCGTACGGCTCCGGCGAGCTGCACCATCACGACGCCGGGCCTGATGTAGCGGGCGGTGCCGTCGATGTGTCCGTCGGTGACGTCCTGTCCCGTGACGCCCGGCAGCCAGATCATCTTGGTGGCGCCGAAGCGGGCGAGCAGTTCCGCCTCGATCTGGGCGCGGGTCCTGCCGGGGTTGCGGTTGGGGTTCACCCAGCAGCTCTCGGTGGCCATCAGGGTGCCGTCGCCGTCGTACTCGACTCCGCCGCCCTCGCCGACCACGGACGACGCCGCGAAGGGGACGCCGGCGTAGGAGGCGACGCGCTGGGCGAGGACGCGGTCCTTGTCGTAGGCGGAGGCGGGGATGCCGTAGAAGCGGGTGGCGTTCTCGCCCCAGGCGTTGAAGTTCAGGCCGAAGGAGTCGAGGCCGCCGGCGTCGTCGACGCGGAAGAGCGGACCGGTGTCGCGCATCCAGCAGTCGGAGACCGGGAGGGAACCGGTCACCGTGACCGTGGAGCCGCAGGCGCTCCTGGCCTGCGAGGCGGCGGTGGAACCGTCCGCGCACATGATGACGGGCTCGTACCTGGCGACCTCCCTGGCGAGCTTGGCGATGTCGGCCTGGATCTTGGAGAGGGCGCTGCCCCAGATCGTGTAGCTGGACGGCCACGCCATCCAGGTCCTGCGGTGCGTCTCGTCCTCTCCCGGTACGCGCCAGGAGGCGGCCATCGCGGGCTGGGCGCCGAGGACCGGTCCCGCCGCCAGGGCGGCCGCGACCGCTCCGGTGCGGGCGAGCAGGGACCGGCGGCTGAGGCCCGGCCGGTCGCCGTCGTGTGCGTTCTTCACGTGGTGCTCCTTCTGTGCGAGGGGTCTGTACGCGGGGATCGCGGGGATCGTGGGGATCCCCGGGGCACGCGGGTGCGGGGCCCTCCGTGCGGAGGTGTCGTCGTGTCGTCGTGCCGTCAGTGGAGGCGGCCCAGGAGTCCCTCCTCCCGGACCAGCCGGCGTTCGGTGGCCAGGTCGAGGCTCCGGGCGAAGGCCCAGTAGAGGCCGCCGGCCACGGGGAGGCCGACGAGGAGTGAGCAGTCCACGCCGCCGAGGAGCCGCGCGGCGGGGCCGACGAAGAGGCCGGTGATGACCATGAAGGGGGCCATGCAGACGAGGCCGATCGCATAGGCGAGGTTGCCGCGCCAGCCCCACCGGCCGTATATCCCGCGGGGGTTGAAGATCTCCTTGACGACGTACTGGCCGCGCCGGACGAAGAAGAAGTCGACCAGGTTGATGGCCGTCCACGGGATGAAGAGGTAGGTCAGGACCACCACGACGTTGGCGAAGAACCAGGTGAACCGGTCGATGCCGACGAGGGTGGAGACGGCGCCGACGGCGGCCAGCATGATGCCGATGGTGACGACCCGGAGCCTCCGCGTCGGCTTGACCGGGCGGAACGAGTCCATGATCGAGATCATGGTGAGGCTGCCGCCGTACTGGTTGATGGCCATGATGGAGAGCAGTCCGACCAGCAGGACGACGACCGCGACGGTCCCGAAGCCGTCGAACAGGCGGTCCGCCGCCAGCTTGAGGGCGGTCACCGGGTCGGTGCCCTCGGGGGCGCCGGCCGAGACGACCGCGCCGAGGACGAAGACCCAGATGCCGGAGACCGCGCTCGGCAGGTAGGTCCACCAGAACGTGCTGCGGACCGGGACGTCGGGTCTGAGGTAGCGCGAGTAGTCGGAGACGTACGGCGCCCAGCCGAGCTGGAAGCCGGCGACGAAAACGAACACGAGCATGAACGGGGAGAGTTCGAAGGGACCCGGCTCCCAGACGCCGTCGGGCAGACCGCCGCCGAAGAGGGCGGCCGCCGTGACGGCCGCGGTGATCACGACGAACGGCCAGGTGAGCCAGCCGTTGATGCGGTGGATCCACTCGTATCCGAAAAGGGCGATCACGGTCGCGAGGCCGGCGGCCAGGAGGTAGCCGACGGTGTTCGGCATCCCGGTGAGCAGGTTCATGGCCTGGCCGGAGAGCAGGGCGTCGGAGGTGTTGAAGGCGACGTAGTTCACCAGGGCGAACACCCAGACCGTGAGCGCGGCTCCCAGATAGCCGAACTGGGGCCGGGACTGGACGAGTTGGGGAAGCCCCAGCTGCGGTCCCTGGGCCGAGTGGAAGGCCATGAAGAACGTGCCGAAGAGGGAGCCGAGGACGGTGGCGACGACCGTCCAGACCAGCGAGGCCCCGAGCGAGAGGGTCACGACGCCGGTCGCCAGGCCGGTGAGGTTGAGGCTGCCGACGAACCAGATGGCTCCCACGTCGGACGGCTTGCCGTGCCGTTCCGGGAGGGGCACCCAGTCGATCGAGTGCTGCTCGATCCCGGCGAGGGGGGCGGGATCATTCGTCTGCGAGGCAACTGGCCCCATGCGGGCTCCTGTTCACGGGTGCTTCCACGAATCCGGCGGGCCGTGAGGGACGTCGGGCGCCGCTCGGATGGAGACACCGTAGGAACTGACTTAAATTTCAGTCAATCCCTTGGACGTAAGGAATCGACCGGGTTTTCGGTGCGGATTCCGTCGTCGGCGCCCGCCCTCGCCCCCCCTTTCCCAGGGTCAGAGGGCGCGGCGGGCGGCCGCGATCGCGGCGGGGTCCCAGCCGGGGCGGGGTACGGATTCCAGCAGCAGCCGGGTGTAGGGGTGTTCGGGGGCGGCGAGCACCTCGGCGGTGCGTCCGGCTTCGACGACGCTTCCCCGGCGCATGACGATGACGTCGTCGGTGACGCAGCGGACCACGCCGAGGTCGTGGGTGATGAACAGGTAGCCGATCCGGGTCTGTTCGCGGATGTCGGCGAGCAGGTTGAGGATCTGGGCCTGGACGGAGACGTCGAGGGCGGCGACGGCCTCGTCGAGGACGAGGACGGCCGGTTCGACGGCGAGGGCGCGGGCGATGGCGACCCGCTGCCGCTGTCCGCCGGAGAGCTGCCGGGGGCGGGCGTCGGCGGCCCGGGTGCCGAGGCCGACCTGGTCGAGGAGTTCGCGGACGCGCCGGTCGTGGTCGGTGCCGGGGAAGTGCAGGCCCAGGGTCTCGCGCAGCACCTGTTCGACGCTGGTGCGGGGGTCGAGGGAGAGGTACGGGTCCTGGAAGACCATCTGGACCTCGCGGGCGCGGGCCAGGCGCCGGGCCCGGCCGCGGCCGCCGGCCCGGGCCCGGCCCCGTATCCGTACGTCTCCGGCGTCGGCCCGCTCCAGGCCGACGACGATGCGGGCGGTGGTGGTCTTGCCCGAGCCGGACTCCCCCACGATGCCGAGGGATCCGCCCTCGGGGAGGACGAAGGAGACGTCGTCGACGGCTTGGACGCTCCCGTAGGCGCGGTGGAGGCCTACGGCCTCCAGGACGGGCTCAGGCATCGGCGGGGCTCCCTTCGAGCCGGTCGGTGTGGTGGCAGGCGGCCCGGTGGTCCGGGAGGCCGGGCGCGGACCTCGGTTCGGGCGCCTGCCGCGCGCAGAGCTCCGTGGCGAGGGGGCAGCGGGCGGCGAACGGGCAGCCGCTCGACTCCCGCCGCAGGTCGGGGGGTTGGCCGTCGATGGCGGCGAGCCGGCCGCCGGGGGCTTCGAGGCGGGGGGTGGAGGCCAGCAGGGCGGCGGTGTACGGGTGCCGGGGCCGGGCGAAGAGGGCGTCGGCGGGGCCGCTCTCCGCGATCCGGCCGGCGTACATGACGTGGACGCGGTCGCTGACGGCCGCCGCGAGGTCGAGGTCGTGGGTGACGAGGAGCAGCCCCGTGCCGAAGCGGGCGCGCAGCTCGGCGAGGAGGGCGATGACCTCGGCCTGGGTGGTGACGTCGAGCGCGGTGGTGGGCTCGTCGGCGAGCAGCAGCTCGGGGTCGCCCATGAGCGCGGCGGCGATCATGACGCGTTGCAGCATGCCGCCGGAGACCTGGCCGGGGTACTTGCGCAGCGCGGAGTCGTCCAGGCCTACGGCGCGGAGCAGTTCGACGGCGCGGGCGGTGGCGTCGGCCCGGTTCATGGTCCGGGTGAGGGTGACGCTCTCGGTGAGGAAGTCGCCGATGCGGCGCATCGGGTTGAGGGCGGCCCGGGGGTCCTGGAAGACCATGGCGACGGTGCCGGTGCGCAGGGCCCGCAGTTGTTCGGCCTTCATGGCGAGGACGTCGTGGCCGCGGACGCGGATCCGGCCCTCGACGGCGGCGCCGGGCGGCAGCAGGCCGAGGGCGCCGCGCGAGGTGAGGGACTTCCCCGAGCCGGACTCGCCGACGAGGGCGACGGTCTCGCCGGCGGCGACGTGCAGGTCGACGCCGTCGAGGACGGGGCGGGCGGTGCCGGGCAGGGTGACCCGCAGTCCTTGGACGTCGAGCGCGTGCGGGGGTTTCGTGGGGGTCATCGGTCTCTCCTGGCGACGCGGTCGGCCCAGCGCTCGCCGACGACGTTGAAGGCGACGACGGTCAGCACGATGAACACGCAGGGCAGTACCGCGGAGAGCGGGTAGCCGTGCTGGATCGCGGTCTGTCCGTCGAACACCATGCGGCCCCAGTCGGGGGTGAGGGCGGGGACGCCGAGGCCGAGGAAGGACAGGCCGGCCAGGTCCATGAGCGCGTAGCCGAAGTTGATGGTGGACTGGGCGAGGACGACGGGGGCGATGTTGGGCAGGATGTGGCGCAGGCAGATCTGGAGCGCCGAGTGGCCCTGGACCCGGTAGGCGCTCACGTAGGGCCGGGCGCGTTCGGCGAGGACGAGCGAGCGGGTGAGCCGGCTGACGTAGGGCAGGTAGGCGAGCGACAGCGCGACGACGGGGGCGAGCAGCCCTTCGCCGTGGATCGAGATGATCAGGATCGCGAGCAGCATGCCGGGGAACGCGAAGACGAGTTCGGTGGAGCGGGACAGGACGGAGTCGAGCCAGCCGCCGCGCCAGGCCGCCGCCATGCCGATCGCGAGGCCGGCGAGCGTGGAGAAGAGCACGACGCCCAGCGGCCCGAGGAGCGAGGTGCGGGCGCCGAGCAGCAGCCGGGACAGCGTGTCGCGGCCGGCGGCGTCGGCACCGAGCGGGTGCGCGGCGGACGGGCCCGCGAGCGCGTTGCCGAGGTCGACCGCGTGGGGGTCGTACGGGACGATCCAGGGCGCGAGCAGGGCGGCGGCGGTGACGAGGCCGACGAAGCCGAGGCAGAGCAGGTGGAGCGGGGACCGGGTGGTGCGCAGCCGGGCGAGGCCGGGCCTGCGGGTGAGGACGGCGGTCATGCGGAGGAGCTCCTCGATCCGAGCGTGATCCGCGGGTCGACCAGGGGCAGCAGCAGGTCGACGATCAGGTTCACGGTCATGAAGAGAGCGACGATGATCAAGGAGATGGCCTGGACGGTCGGGAAGTCCTTGGTGGAGGTGGACAGTTCCAGGAGTTGGCCGACGCCTCCGATGCTGAAGGCGGTCTCCACGAGGATCGTGCAGACGAGCAGGGTGGAGACGATGAGTCCGCCGGTGGTGAGGACGGTGCCCAGCGCGTTGCGGAAGACGTGGCGGCGGATGACGTGGCGCTCGGGGACGCCCCTGCTGCGGGCGACGGTGACGTGCTCGCTGTCGAGGGCGTCGAGCATGGCGGAGCGGGTGACGCGGGCGAGCATGCCGATCAGGTAGAGCGCGAGGGCGATCGCGGGCAGGGTGAGGTGACGGACCCGGTCGAGGAGGCCGTCGCCGGCGCCGCTGCTGGGGAACCAGCCGAGCTTCACGGCGAAGACGCCCTGGAGCAGCACGGCGGCGACGAACGACGGGGTGCCGACGGCGAAGGTCGTGCCGACCAGGACGGCGGTGTCGGTGGCGCCGCCGCGGACGGCGGAGAGCCGGCCGAGGAACAGGCCGACGGCCACGACCACGACGAGCGCCATGCCGATCAGGAGCAGGGTGGTCGGCAGCCGGTCGGCCAGGAGGCGCGAGACGTCGGTGCGGTAGGTCAGGGAGCGCCCGAAGTCGCCCTGGATCATGTCCCCGAGCCAGCTGAGGTAGCGGACGGCGAAGGGGTCGTCCAGGTGGTACTGGGCGTTGACCGCGGCCAGCGCCTCGGGCGAGGCCGAGCGGCCGGCGAGCAGGAAGCTCGCCGGGCTGCCCGGGGCGAGGTACAGGGCGCCGAAGACCACGAAGGAGGCGGCGAGGAGGGTCGCGGCCATCTCCGCCACGCGGCGTACGGCGAAGCGGAGGAAGCTCACCGCGCGGCCCCCACGGAGGCGGCCCACGGCCCGTACATGTACGAGATGGTCGTGGGGGCGCCGGTGATCCTCTTGTTGAGGAAGACCGAGGTGGGCCACTCGGCGACGGGGATCCACAGGAACCGCTCGGCGGCCATGCGGTTGAGCTCGGCCTCGGCCTCCATGCGCGCCGCGGGGTCGTACGCGGCGGAGGCCCGGTCGACGAGTTCGTCGTACCGAGGGTCGCTGTGGCCCCCGTAGTTGAGGTAGGCGCCGGTCTTGAAGTTGGTGAGGAGGTCGAGCGGGTCGGTGATCGAGTTGTAGATCGTGAGCGGGAACATGTCGACGCCCTCGCGCGCCTCGGGGTCGGTGAAGAGCGCGGTGAAGGCGTTCGGGGAGACCGTCTTGAGGCGGATGTCGAGGCCGATCCGCGTGCCGGCCGCCTGGACGGCGGTCGCGAGGAGCGAGACGTCCTGGCCGATGGGGCTGGTGACCATGGTCAGGGTCTTGCCGGTGGCACCGGCCTCCGCGATCAGGGCCTTGGCCTTCTCGATGTCCGGCTCGGTGGGCGGAAGCCCGTCGAAGGCCTTCCTGAGGGCGCTCTCCGGTGCGGCGGCCCAGGCCGCGCGGGTGGTGAGGGAGCCGGTGGCGGTGCCGGCACCGCCGAGCCCGGCCTTGACGAAGCCGGAGCGGTCGAGGGCGAGGGAGAGGGCGCGGCGGACGCGGACGTCACCGAGCGCGCCCTTCATGTTCGTGATGTTGACGTTGACGGTGCTGAGGCCCTCGCCGAAGTAGAGGGTGCCGACACCGGAGGCCCTCAGCCGGGCGTAGCTCTCGGTGGGGATGAGGTAGCCGCCGTCGATCTCGCCGCTGAGCAGGGCGTTGGTGCGGGCGGACGGGTCGGTGAGGACGCGGAAGACCGCCTTCCTCGCCTTGGCCCGGGTTCCCCAGTAGCCGTCGAACCGCTTCAGCTCGATGGACTGGCCCTTCTGCCAGGCGCCGAGCTCGAAGGGCCCGGTGCAGGCGAGGCCGCCGGTGGTGCCGTAGTCCCTGCCCGCCGCCTGGACGCCCGCCTTCGAGGCGACGACGCCGGCGGCGGTGGCCATGTACTGCGGGAACTGGGAGTCGGGCCGCTTGAGGCGGACGGTGACCTGGAGGGGGCCGGTCGCGCGGATGGAGGCGACGTTCTGGAAGACCTGCGCCCAGGCCGCGGCGTTCTCGGGGTCGGTCTGCCGGCCCAGGCTGAAGACGACGTCGTCGGCGGTCATGGTCCGCCCGTCGTGGAAGCGCACGCCGGCCCGCAGGTCGTACACCCAGGTCCGCGGGTCCGGGTTGGCCGCCGCGCGGGCGAGCCCCGGCTCGACGGTGAGCTGCGGCGTCCAGCGCATGAGGCTCTCGCACACGTTGGCCAGGACGGTGTTCTGCGGGTAGTCGAAGGCGACCGTGGGGTCGAGGGTCGGCGGCTCGGCGTAGAGGGCCCAGGTGAAGGAGTCGATGTCGGCGCGGGCGGGGGGCGTGGAGGCGGAGAGCCGGGCCTCGACACCGCTCGCGCCGCCCTTCGGCGGGCCGGAGCACGCGGCGAGCAGGGCGAGGGCGGAAAGGACCGCGGTCGCGGCGGCACTCCGGCCGACCCGGCCGTTCCGGCCACGCCGGCCGGAGAAGCGTCTGCGACGCGGGGAGGGCGCTGTCGTGATCGTCATCGTCATCGTCGCGCTGTCTTTCGGTGAGGGGTACGGGGGGGAGGAGCGGGCGCTGCGCTGGGGAGGAGGTGTTGTCGGGGAGGAGAGGGGAGGGAGGGGAGGGAGGGGAGGAGGGGAGGGAGGCTGTCCGGGGCGGGGCGGGTTGCGGCGGACCCGGGGTGGATCCCCGCGAGCCCGGGCGGGTCACCGCGGGCCGGGTGCGGGTGGCTGCGGGTCCGGACCTGGCCACCGTGGATCCGTTACGGGTGGCGGCGGGCCCGATGCGGGGTCACTGCGGGCGCGGACAGGTCACCGCGGGTACGAACAGGTCACCCGGACCCGATACGGTCCGGCCGCAATGCCCGTCCGATCCGGAGGCGGCGCCCGTCCGATCCGGAGGCGGCGCCCGTCCGGTGCCGAGGGCCGCCGTGGCCCTGAGGGGCCGGAAGCCCGGTGTGAGCCAGAGGCCCGAAGGTGCCGGTTCGGGGCGGAGGAGTCGGTGCGGGCCGGCGGGGTCGCCCTACGCGGGGGTGCCGGGCGCCGGCAGTTGCTGGGTGATGCAGTGGACTCCGCCACCGCCGTAGGCGATGGCGACGGCGCGCACCGGGACGACCTTGCGGCCGGGGTACGCGGAGGCGATCACCGCGAGCGCGGCCTCGTCCTGGGGCTGTCCGGCCACGGGGACGACGACGCCGCCGTTGGCCACGTAGTAGTTGAGGTACGAGACCTCGACCTCGCCGTCCGGCAGGTCGGCGAAGGCGGTCTGGGGCACGTCGACGATCTCCAGCCGCCGGCCGCGGGCGTCGCGGGTGGACTCCAGGACCGCCCGGTTGGCACGCATCCGGGCGTAGTCCGGGTGGTCGGGGTCGTCGGGCAGGGAGACCACGACCGTGCCGGGGGCGGCGAAGGCGCAGACGCCGTCGACGTGCCCGTCGGTCTCCGTGTCGAGGAGACCGCCGTACGGCAGCCAGATCACCTTCTCCACACCGAGCCGGTCCTTCAGTTCGGTCTCGATCTGCTCGCGGGTGAGCCCGGGGTTGCGGTTCGGATGGAGCAGGCACTGCTCGGTGGTGATCAGGGTGCCTTCGCCGTCGACCGTGATCGCCCCGCCCTCCAGGACCATGCCGGAGGCGAGGCGCTCGACGCCCAGGTGCTCCAGGAGGAGCGCGGCGACGCGGTCGTCGGAGTCGTACGGGTGGTGCTTGCGGCCCCAGGCGTTGAAGCGGAAGTCCACGCCGGCGCGGTTGCCGGCGCCGTCGAGGACGAAGAGCGGGGCGGAGTCGCGGAACCACGAGTCGTCCTGCGCCAGCTCGACGACGGTGACGCCGTCGCCGCACCTGGCCCGGGCCTCGTCGCCGTGGCCGGGCGGCGCGACCATGGTCACGGGCTCGAACCCGGCGATCGCGCGGGCGACGTTCGCGTACTCCTCCTTGGCGTCGTCCAGCACGTCGCCCCACAGGTCCTCGCGGACGGGCCAGGCCATGAGACACGCCTCGTGCTCGGACCATTCGGCGGGCATACGGAATGCAGTCATCACGGGTCTCTCTTCGTTTCGCCAGAAGTACCCGTCGGCGGCGCCGGCTCTGCCTGGCGCGAGCGTGGGGACGGGTACGCGGTGTGCACAGCATCCTCCTCCCGACTGAAAATTCAGTCAAGACTGCGGACATGGCTTTCGGCGGATCGGAACACGGGCAAGGGCAGGGGCAAGAGCAACGGCAACGCGGAACGCGGAACGGGCGTAGGGCTGACGGCCCTACGCCGGATCCGCGACGGGCGCCCGGGGCCCGCGGGCGTCAGCGGCGGCCGAGCCGCTCGATCTCGGCGTCGATTCCGTCGCTCATCAGGGCCCGGGCGTGGGAGATCCGGAGCGTGCCGCTGAGCCAGCGCATGCTGAGGCCCTCCAGGAGCGCGGTGAGCCGCTCGGCGGCGCCCGCGAGGGCGACCGCCGGGGCCATCGGCTGGACCCGGCCGAGCAGCGCGGCGACCTCCTGGACCCAGACCAGCGTGGCCCGGGTCAGGTCCTCGCGCAGGACGTCGTCGAAGACCGCGCTGGCGCGCAGCTCGCCCCAGGCGCTGCTGTTCTCCCGGACCTCGGTGGTGTCCTGGAGCTCCAGCAGCAGCGTGTGCTCCAGCTCCTCGCGCGGGCTGAGCGGCGGGGCGTCCGGGTCGCGCTCGGTCGTGTACCGCTCGGCGCGGTCGTTGATGAACTCCAGCGTCTTCAGCAGGATCCCGTTGCGGTCCTTGAAGTGGTAGTAGATCAGCGCGGTGGAGACGCCCGCCTCGGCGGCGAGTTCCTCCACGCGCAGCCCGCGGACCCCGCGCCGGGCGATCACCCGGGCGGCCGCTTCGAGGATCTGAGTACTACGAGACGCCATGGCCCGAACCTTACCGGTCCCCGCCCGCCCCGACCGGGGCGGGCGGGGACGACAGGTCAGACGGCCGGCGGGACGGCGGGCTGCGACTGGGTGGCGCAGTGGATGCCGCCCCCGCCGCTCGCGATGTCGTCGATGTTCAGCTGGACGACGTTCCGGCTCGGGTACGCGGCCGCGAGGATCGAGGCGGCCGCGGCGTCGGCGTCGGGGTCGCCGAAGTGCGGGACGAGCACGGCGCCGTTCACCGTGTAGTAGTTGGTGTAGCTGGAGAGGAAGCCCGAGCCGCCGCGCCGGATCTTGAGCCGGTCCGGGCCGGGGAGTTCGGTGAGGGCGAGCCGGCGGCCCTGCGCGTCGGTGGCGCTCTGCAGGATCCGCTTCGTCTCCTCGTAGACGGCGACCCACTGGGGATCGGTCCGGGGCCCGGGCCGGTCCAGGATGACGTGCCCGGGCGCGACGAAGCGGGCCAGGCAGTCGATGTGGCAGTCGGTGATGTCCTGGCCGGCGAGGCCGGGCACCCAGATCACCTTGGTGACGCCGAGCGCCGTCCTCATCGCCTGCTCGACCTGGTCCTGCGTCATGCCGGGGTTGCGGTTGGGGTTGACGAGGGAGCTGACCGTGGCGAGCAGGGTGCCCTCGCCGTCGGTCTCCAGCGAACCGCCCTCGCCGACGAACCCGGCCTGCACGCGCGGGACGCCGTACTGCGCGAGCAGGGCCTCCGCCGCCAGGGCGTCGTTGGCGTAGGGCTGCGCGTACGAGGTGCCGGCCTTGCCCCAGCCGTTGAAGTGGGTGTCCACGCCGGCGACGGCGCCGGGAGCGACGACGAAGGTGGGGCCGAAGTCCCGTATCCAGAGGTCGTCGTTGGGGACCTCCAGGACGTCGATGCCGTAGTACGCCCCCGCTCCGCACTGGTGGCGGGCGTCGGCGGCCTGCGCGGGGCGCGCCAGCACGGTGACCGGCTCGTAGCGGGAGATCGCGTCGGCGACCCGCGCGATGTCGCGGCGGACGCCGTCGAGCCTGGTGGACCAGATCGACGAGAGCGCCGGCCAGGCCATGAAGGTCCGCACGTGGCGGTCGGTCTCGGCGGGCATCCGCAAGGGGGTGGCCGCGGCGTCGGTGGCGGTGATGGCGCCGGTCGCGTGGGCGGCGGTCGAGGGGAGCGCCGAGCCGAGGGCCGCGAGCGGCAGGGCCGCCGCGCCGAGGTGGAGCAGGCGGCGCCGGGAGGTGGTGGGAGTGTCCATGGGTTCCTGCCTGAGGGAGGGAGGGGCGGAGGGGCACACCCATCGTTCAACAGACTGAAAATTCAGTCAATGATCTCGTCAGGACTGTCCGTGCCGGACCGCCGGCCCTACTCCCGGCGGTAGCGCTCGAAGAGCGCGGTGACCGGTCCGCCGTCGGGCCGGGCCTCCAGGAGCCACACGACGACGAGGTCCCGGCCGTCGGCGCCGCGGATGCAGAAGGGCCTCTCGTCGGCCAGGTCGGCGAAGGCGATCCGGGTGACCGGCTCCGTGTCGACGCCCCGGACGCAGTCGGCGGGGCCCAGCTCGCCGCCGTCGGCGAGGTAGGCGTCGCTGTCCTCGGGCAGGACGAACTCCGCCCCGTCCCGCGCCAGGTACCAGCGGGCCGTGTCGGCGGGTACGACCTTCCCGGCGCCGAGGTCGAACTCGTAGCTGTCGTCCGGGGCGGTGAGCGTGGCCTCCTGGCCGACCCGGACGTAGGAGGCCGGGGAGGCGGCCGGGGACGCCGGATCCGTACCGGTCGGCGGGCCGAGGAGGTACACCCCGCCGCCGATCGCGCCGACGGCCGCGCATGCGGCGAGGGCCCACGCCACCGGACGCCGGCGGCTCCGTCGCGCCCGGCGCGCGGGCGAGCCGGAGGACCTTCCACCGTCCAGGACCGACGGCTCCGGAGACGGCGCCGAGCCCGGAGCCACCACGACCCCCGGAGGCCGTGCCCCGGGGCCCTGCGGAGTCGCGGCACCGGGCGGCGCACCAGGAGTGGCACCCGGCGGGGTCGGCGCGCCGGGAGTGGCCGCCGGCGCCGCGAGGGTCGGCCACGCGTGCACCGGCGCCGCGGACGGCCAGGCCGGCGACTCCTGCCGCGCCGCCCGTCCCGCCACCTCGCTGCCGATCGGCCACGGGAGCCATCCCTCCCCGAACTCGGACCGGGAGCCCACGAGGGGGTGGGCGTGGACGGCCGCGATGAGGTCGGCCGGCGACGGACGGTCCTCGGGCCGCTTGGCGAGGCACCAGGCCGTCACGTCGCGCAGGTCCCGCGGCACGCGGGCGAGGTCGGGCTCCTCGTGGACCACCCGGTAGAGCGCCGCCGACTCCGGCCCCGCCCCGAAGGGCGCCTCGCCGCCGACCACGTACGCGACGAGGGCGCCGAGCGCGAAGACGTCGGTCGCCGGCGACACCGGGCCGCCGAGCGCCTGCTCCGGCGCCATGAACGCGGCGGTTCCGATGCGCAGGCCCGTCCCGGTCAGCGCGACGGCGTCGGCGGCCCGCGCGATGCCGAAGTCGATGACCCGGGGGCCGTCCTCCGCGATCAGCACGTTGGCGGGCTTGAGGTCGCGGTGGACGACACCGGCCCGGTGGATCGCCTCCAGCGCCTCGGCGATCCCGGCCAGCAGCATGAGGACCGTACGCACCGGGAGCGGGCCGTGCCGCTGGACCACCTCGTGCAGCGACGGGCCGGGGACGTAGGCGGTGGCGAGCCACGGGGTGGGGGCGTCCACGCCCGAGGCGACCACCTGCGCGGTGAACAGGCCGTGGATGCGCTCGGCGCTGGCCACCTCCCGGGCGAAGCGCAGCCGGAACCCGGGGTCCCCCGCGAACTCCTCCCGCACCGCCTTCAGGGCGATGGGACGGCCGCCGGGAGTATGCGCCAGGTACACCACGCCCATGCCGCCCGATCCCAGTCGCGCCTGGAGGCGGTAGCCGCCGATCTCTCGCGGGTCGTCGGCCGTCAGCGCCATGGGGGCGGGCTGTGCACCGGGAAGCTGAGCGGACATGCGGGGCTCTTTCGACGAGGGGAACGAAGCAGCGCGGGTCGACGGACGCAACGGGCGCATCGTGCATCTAACTAAAGATTCAGTCAACATGCGACACTGGCGACTCGGACCGCATGGGAGGGGAACACACGTGGCGACGGACCGCCGAGGCGCCATCCTGGAAGGCGCCGCCCGGGTCATTGCCCGGCGAGGAGTGCGCGGGCTGCGCATGGAGGAACTGGCCACCGAGGCCGGGGTCTCCACCGCGCTGATCTACTACCACTTCAAGGACCGGGCCGGCGTCCTCCGGCACACCCTGGAGTTCATCAGCGACCGGGCCGACCGGTACACCTCCGGGGAGGACGACGCCGACGCCGGCACGGACGCGCCCCAGGACCCGCGGTGGGAGCTGGAGCAGTCCCTGCTCCTCGAATTCCAGGACCTCCCCGAGGTCCGCGAGAACAGCACGGCCTGGGGCGAGCTGCGCGCCAGCGCCGTCTTCGAGCCCGAGTTGCGCGGCGACCTGGCCAGAGCCACGCTGTCCTGGATCCACGATGTCGCGGACCTCCTGGGCGGCATCCGGCCGACCGCTCCCGCGCCCGCCCTCACGGCCTCCGCCGAGCGGCTCACCGGCCTCCTGGAAGGGCTCAGCACGCGCTGGCTCAGCGGTGCGCTCCCCCTCCCCCACGCCCGCGAGCTCCTGAAGGAGGCGGTCGCCCTCGAAATCGAACGCCTGAGCCGCTGACCGCAGGGCCAGAGTTTGACTGAATATTCAGTCAGTGTCAGAGTGGCGGTACGACAGACCGCCGGGGCGGCACGACACGGCCCCGTCCGGCCCGGCCATGCCGGGGTTCGGCGGGTCCGTCCGTGCACGCTGTTGACCTGCTCCGCCCCCACCTCGAACGGAGACCCCGATGTCCGACTTCCGCCCCTCCCGCCGCTCCGCCCTGCGGGTGCTCGCCGGGATCGGCGCACTCGCCCTCGGCTCCACGGCGTGCGGCCCCACCGACCCCGGCGGGACGGGCGCCTCCGCCACCGGTTCCGCCGCCGGCAGGGGTACCGGCACCGACGTGGACCGCCGCCTGGGCGCCGAGTGGGAGAGCCACGCCCGCACCTTCATGTCGTGGCCCGCCCTCGCCTCCGTCTGGGGCGAGGACCTGCCGTACGTGCGGAAGGACATCGCGCGCGTGGCCCGGGCCATCGCCGAGTACGAGTACGTCGTGATGATGGCGCGCCCCGACCAGGTGGCCGCGGCCCAGAAGGCGTGCGGCCGGGACGTCGAGGTCATCCCGCTCGCCGTCGACGACCTGTGGGCCCGTGACACCGTGCCCGTCTTCGTCGAGGAGGCCGGCAAGGTGGTCGGCGTCGACTTCAACTTCAACGGCTGGGGCGAGAAGCAGGTCCACGACAACGACGCCCAGGTCGGCCGGAAGCTGCCGGCCAAGTACCGGATCCCCCGCGAGGAGGCCCCCCTCGTCGCCGAGGGCGGCTCCTTCGAGACGGACGGCGAGGGAACCCTCCTCGTCACCGAGAGCTCGATCGTCAACGACAACCGCAACCCGGGCATGAGCCGCGCCGAGATCGAGGCCGACCTCAAGGAGCTCCTCGGCATGGAGAAGGTGATCTGGCTGAAGGGCGTCCGCGGCGAGGACATCACCGACGCCCACGTCGACAGCCTCGTCCGGTTCACCGCCCCCGGTGTGATCCTCCTGGACCGGGCGTTCCCCGGCATGCCCGCCGACTCCTGGTCGCGCTCCTCGGACCAGGCCGCGTCCGTGCTGCGCGAGGCCACCGACGCGAAGGGCCGCCCCTTCGAGGTCATCGACCTGCCGCAGCCCGACCCCGACCGGATCAGCGGCTACAGCGACGACTTCCTCTCGACGTACGCGAACTTCTACATCGGCAACGACGCGGTGTACATGCCCAAGTTCGGCGACCGGAAGGCCGACGACCGCGCCCGGGGCATCCTCCGGGAGCACTTCCCCAAGCGGGACGTCGTGCAGGTGAACATCGACACCATCGCCACCGGAGGCGGCGGGATCCACTGCGCCACCCACGACCAGCCCGGCAAGCCGGTCGACTGACCGCCGACAGCCGACCGACACCTGCCGGAGAAGAGACCGAGGAGGGCCCGCGTGTCCACCACCCGCCGCCGCGGACCGACCCGGGGCGGCCTGCTTCCCGCCGCCCTCGCCTGCCTCCTGATCGCGGCCGCCGCCGCCCTGGGCATCTGGGTCCAGTTCGGCGAACGCCAGACGCAGGACACGGTGTACGCCGTGGGCGGGTCGCCCCCGGACCGGGTGGACGTCAGCGCCTCGGTCCAGCGCGTCGACGCCGCCGGCCGGGAACTGGTCCTGCGAGTCCTGGTCACCCCCCGGGGCACCCTGGCCGAGGCCGGCGGCGTCTCCCCCACCGAGGATCTGACGCTGCAGACCTCCCCCTCCACCCGGGGCGACCTGTCCTTCCCGGCGCACGGCCGCATCGCGACCACGGACCTGGCCGTCACCCTGACGGGCGGCTCGATCACCGACTACCCCTTCGACTCCTACGACGCGGCGATCGAGTTCACCGCCGTCCAGGGTGGCGAGCGGGTCCCCGTCCGCGTGACGCTGACCAACGGCGACGCGCTCTTCTCCGCGGCGGTGGACGCCACCGAGGGGGACGGGACCGCGTACTACGCCGTCGCCCTCGGCCGCTCCGACAGCGTGCTCGTCTTCGCCGTCTTCATGATGGTGGCCATGTGGGCCCTGGCCGTCGCCGTGTTCCTCGGCGCCTGGTTCCTCGTCACCCGCCGCAAAGGACTGACCTGGCCCGCCCTCGGCTGGATGGCCGCCACGCTCTTCGCCCTCGCCGCCTTCCGGAACACCGCCCCCGGAACGCCCCCGATCGGCAGCCTCCTGGACTACCTCGCCTTCCTCTGGGCCGAGACCGTGATCGCCTGCTGCCTCGTCACCGTGGCGGTCACGGGCTTCCGCGCCGAACGCGACGAGCAGGAAACCCCCGAGACCCCGAAGATCCCGGGGACCCCGTAGCCACCCACGACCCCGGCGCGGTCGCTCCGGGCGCCATCCCTGAGCGACCGCCCGGGGGCAGGCGTCAGTTGCCGCCGGCCGGCAGGCCGTGCCCGCCGCGTCCCGCGTACACGGCGTCGTAGACGGGCCGTTCGATCCCGCCCGCGTCCGAGAGGACGTTCTTCACCTGCCCGTCGACGACGAACGTGGTGGATCCGCCGCCGTCCAGGTTGAGCGCGTCCACGGCCCCGAGATCCTCCATGATCTTCGCGAGGTCGTAGATCGGGACACCTCGGCGCAGGCCCTCCTCCCTGGCGGTGACGGTGACCAGGAGGGTCCGCCCGTAGCCGTCCGCGCCGATGGCGGTACGCGGGTCGTTCGCGACGTTGTCGTCCGGTTCGGCCACGACCCTGCCGTGCCGCATCAGATCGTGGGTGCCGTTGACGACGTCGATCGACGGGTACGCGGGGTCGAGCGGCAGGTCGACGTCGTCGTCCGGGTCCCCGACGACGCCCAGGTCCGTGGCGCGCTGCGTGTACGTGAGCTTCGCGCCCACCATGGCGTGGTCCCTGAGCCACTGCGCGCCGCCCCCGGTCTGGGCGTCGTCGCCGATGCCCTGGAGCACCATGCCCCCCGGAGGGACGGCCGTTCCGCCACGCGGGGACTTCACCGCCGTGACCCTGCCCGACGCGTCGACGGCGACCTCGACGCCGTCGGCGTCGTCCGCCGCCACGAAGGGCGTGTGCCGGGGCTCCGGCGTCTTCTGGCCGTAGGCCGACGTGAAGACGACGATCTCGCTGGAGTCCTGGTAGTACGGGCCGCCCTTGATGACGTTGCCGTACTGGTCGAGCCGTTGGACGACGCCGTCCGCGTCCTTCCGGTACGGAAGGACCACGTCACCGGCCTCCTGCGGGCAGAACACGATCCAGCCCGGGTACCGGTTGACGCCGTCGACCACGCGCGTGGCGTCGTCGGCGGTGTCCGCGGTGTTCCGGTCCGACGTGATGCCCAGCGCCGTCGTGATCTTGGTGAAGTGCGGCCGGCCGTGCTGGAGGACGACGGAGTTCTGCCCCTTCAGGCAGCCGGCGCCCTGCACGACGTCCTCCTGGACCGAGGTCACCATCGGGACCGACCGCTCCTCCGGGATGCCCTTGCCGGTGAGGTCGTCCTCGTCCTTGGTGGAGACGGAGTAGCCGCCGTTCACACCGACGTACGGCGCGCCCCCGCCGGCGGCGACGGTCGCGAGCATCGCGGTCGTGGGCTCCTTCACGCTCACCCCGGCGCCCACCGTGCTGTCCAGGGATATCGCCCCCAGGTCCGGATCGATGACCGACACACGGACGACGATCTCGGAGGAGTCGCTGGAGTACGTGGTCCGCTCGATGCCGTCCGCCACCGTGAGGTGATGGGGTGTCAAGGTGTCCAGGACCGACGGGACGCCGTTGGTGGCGGGGTCGGCGACCGCCGCGGTCTGCGTGAGGGCCAGTGTGGCCAGGGCGACGGGAACGGCCGCGACGCGGCGCACGCGTGAGCGGCCGGCGGAGGTCGTGGCGTGGCGCACGGTCAGCACTTCCCTTCCGCGTCGGCGAGCTTGTGGGAGCTCACGGAGGACTGGTGGAGGGTGGGCAGGGTCGTCTCCTCGCCGGGCGGGACCACGAACGCCCGGTACGCGACGCCGCCCGCCTGCCAGGTTCCGGAGTATCCGGGATCCCGGTAGAAGCAGGCGAACTTGTGCGAGCGGTTCGCGACGGACACGAGCTTCTCGTCCCAGGTCACGCCGTAGTCCCTGTTGCCCAGGACGCCGTCGGGAAGGACCTCGGCCTGGCTCGTCACGCCTCCGACTCCGCGCCCGCTGGGGCCTTGGAAGATACAGACCCGGCCGGCGTCGCAGCGGTCGAACCCGGTGCGGCAGAGCGACTTCGACGGGGCGAACTTGTGCGAGGCCACGGTCACCTTCGGCAGTCCGTCGGCGCCCTTGGCCAGGTCGCCGCCGGTGTGGCCGGGCAGTACGGCCTGGATGTCGGCCCCGCCGTACGCCGGATCGTCGTAGAGGCACGTCCAGGATGCGGTCTTGTTGATGAACGACAGGAAGGTCCGGTTCTTCAGGCTCTCGACCACGCCGTAGTCGAGCACGGGCCCGTCCTGCGGCGCGAGCGACACCATCTCGCCCTCGCCGCCGGCCTGGGTGTACAGGCAGAACGTCTTCTCCGGACAGTCGTCGTACGCGGCCTGCGCCGGCCCGGCCTGCCACCACACGAGGCAGGCGGCCAGGAGAACGGCGGCCAGCCCGGCGGCGGGCAGACGGCCGAGTGAACTCTTGATCATGTGCATGGTCGTGCACTCTAGACAACGCCGCACCCTCGCCCCCTCCTGCCGGGGACCGCCCGCCCCGGCCCGCACGTACACCGCCGGGCCGTCGGCTCACCGCCCCCCTGACAGGGCGGCCGGACCGGCTGGTTGCCGTTGCGGAAGGTCCCGACGTCCGCGTGCGACGCTGTCCTGCGCACCAGCGCGTCGATGAGCGCCGGGATCGCCGGCGCCCTTCGTTCGCGGCCACGTGCGGCGCCGCCATGCTCGTGCCGCTCATGGTGGTGACACGGTCCCGCACGCGTCGTCCGTCGGCGGGCGCCGTTGCACAGGGTGTCGGTCGTGAACAGCGGGTCCGGTGCCGTGAAGTGACTCTGGCGGCCGCGGTGCACTCGCTCCATCCAGCCGTGCACCTCTGTGTCGGCCCTCCCGAAGTGCGGGATCCGCCCCCGTCGCACACGCTGGGTGTGTGAGCTGAACCGCGTCGCCGACCGCAGTGCCCAATGGGGCGGCGCGATGAGAAATTCCACACCGTGGCAGCGCATGATCACATCGCCGAAACGGCCTCGACGGCTGCCATTCCCCCCCACCTCGCCCCTTACAGCCCAGGCTGTTCAGGCCTTTTCCGGGCGGGCTTCCTGTTCGCTTATCGATCGGCCCGACGGGCTCTTTCCGCATGCTCCTCACCGCGCGGGAAACGCCGGTGCCCACAAGGCAGCACGAGAGAGGATGAAGGACCATGTCCGAAATGTTCGAGCTGGCACAGGGAGGCATCGGCGTGATGCCCGATCCTCAAGACAATCCCGACAACCACACGGTTCCCCACCACGACTCCGGAACGCGCATCAGCTTCGAACTCGCCAATGTGGGAGACGCCGGCGGGGTCGCGCGGGTAGGAGTCGAAGTCGATGGGAATTTCGTCGTCGAATGGACGTCGCAGTCCCTCAATCCGGGAGACTCAGCCATGGGTTACGTCAGCCTCGGCCGACTCGACCAGGGTTCACATAAGGTGCTCATCTACGTCAATCCGGGATCAGGCACAGCAGATCACCAGGAGAACACATTCGACGTAAATTGAGCCGCCCGGGTCGGCAGCTGTGACCGTGTCACTTCCCCTGCCCCTTCTGGTTCGGGATGGGGGAGTAGGAGGTACCGAAGATGTCAGACAATGAACCCACCGACGGTGGGCTGCTACCAGGCGGTGTTCCGGAGCAGCAAACCTGCCCCTTCGGGCCGTGCCCGGCGTGCAGTGAAGATCGGCAGATGTCCTCCCCCTGCGTTCACGGGCTGGGGCACGGCGGCGACCACCAATGCGCCTTCGGTGACGTCTGGGAACAGGCGAGCCCCCAAGCGACGCCGCAGCGCAAGTACTGTGGCTCTTCGTGCCCCACGGCAGGCTGCGGCAAGACGTGCACAAGGCAATTCATCCACGAACATCCGCACATGTGCCCTCTTGGCCATACCTGGTAGTGCGTGGGAGGCAGTCGACCACGTTGCGGGCGAGCCGGTCGGCGGCGGCGAGAACGTCGTACGTGCATCGACTCGATCAGCCCAGGAAGCTCAACCGCACCTGCCGCTGCGGGTTGTCCTTGTTCGTGTCGACCAGGCAGACCGACTGCCAGGTGCCGAGGCTGAGGCGGCCCGCGATCACGGGGAGGGTGGCGTGGGGCGGGAGGAAGGCGGGGAGGACGTGGTCGCGGCCGTGGCCGGGGCTGCCGTGGCGGTGCTGCCAGCGGTCGTCGGCGGGGAGCAGGTGGTGGAGGGTGGACAGGAGGTCGCTGTCGCTGCCGGCGCCGGTCTCCAGGACGGCGAGGCCGGCGGTGGCGTGGGGGACGAAGAGGTTGAGGAGGCCGTCGCGGCCCGTGGCCGTCTCCGTCAGGAAGTCCTCGCAGGCACGCGTCAGGTCGGTGACCGTCTCCCGGGTGCCGGTGCTGAGGCTGAGGACGCGGGTGGTGAAGGAGTGGGACATGGGGCCATCCTGCCGCCCGGGGGGCGGGGGCGCGCGGGCGGCGGGCGGGGCGCTCGGCGGTGGGGAAGATCCTGGGGGCCGCTTCAGTTAGTAGAAACGTGAACGAATCTTTGGTGGACGTGGTGGTGGTCGGGGCCGGTCAGGCGGGGCTGTCCGCCGCGTTCCATCTGCAGCGGGCCGGGCTGGAGCCGGAGCGGGATTTCGTGGTGCTCGACCACGCGCCGCGCGCGGGCGGGGCGTGGCAGTTCCGGTGGCCGTCGCTGACCTACGGGAAGGTGCACGGGATGCACGCCCTGCCGGGGATGGAGCTGGTCGGCGCCGATGCCGCCCGGCCCTCGTCCGAGGTGATCGCGGGGTACTTCGACGCGTACGAGCAGCGCTTCGGGCTGCGGGTGCACCGGCCGGTGGACGTGACCGCCGTCCGGGAGGGCGCCGGCGGGCTGCTGCGGGTGGAGAGTACGGAGGGGACGTACGCGACCCGGGCGCTGATCAACGCCACCGGGACGTGGGACCGGCCCTTCTGGCCCCGGTATCCCGGACAGGAGACCTTTCTCGGCCGTCAGCTGCACACGGCGCACTATCCGGGCCCCGAGGCGTTCGCCGGGCTGCGGGTGATCGTGGTGGGGGGCGGCGCCTCGGCGACGCAGCATCTGCTGGAGATCGCGGAGTACGCCGCCGCGACGACCTGGGTGACGCGGCGCGAGCCGGTCTTCCGGGAGGGGTCGTTCGGCGAGGCCGAGGGGCGGGCGGCGGTGGCCCTCGTCGAGGAGCGGGTGCGGCAGGGGCTGCCGCCTCGGAGCGTGGTGTCGGTGACCGGGCTGCCGCTCAACGACGCCGTCCGGGCCGGCCTGGCGAGCGGCGTGCTCGACCGGCAGCCCATGTTCGAGCGGATCACGCCGACCGGGGCCGTCTGGGCGGACGGCCGTACGGTCGACGCGGACGTGATCCTGTGGGCGACCGGCTTCCGGCCGGCCATCGACCATCTGGCGCCGCTGCGGCTGCGGGGTCCGGGCGGGGGCATCCGGCTGGAGGGGACCCGCGCCGTCCTCGACGAGCGCGTCCACCTCGTCGGCTACGGCCCCTCGGCCTCGACGATCGGCGCCAACCGGGCCGGCCGTGCCGCGGTGGCCGAGATCCGCCGCCTGCTGGCGCGCGGGCCGGAGCGCGCGCGGGAGACCGTCACGGTCTGAGCGAGCCGTCGCGCGGGCGCCGCCACTCCCGGTCCTGCGCGCACCCGGGGCCCTCCTCCAGGAAGACGGCGCTCCGGCTGAGGAGGACCTGGGTGAGGACGTCGTGGGCGAGGGCGAAATGACGCTCGTCCGGATGGGTGGTCAGCCGGATCTCCACCCAGGCGTCGTCGAAGTCCACCCCGCTGACCCGGGCCACCCGCCTCGCCTGCCAGGAGGTGATGGGAGACCAGATCCAGCGACGCCGCCTGAGTCGTCTGAGCTGCTTCATGCGCTGCCCAACGAGCCGGCTGCCCTCTCGATGCGATGGAAATCGGACGATATCGGGGCGATTCGACCTTGATCAGTTGCCGCCGCCCCGTCGTCGCCGCTCGTTGAACTCGGCGACGTTCGCCTGATGGGCCGCGTAGTCGGCAGTGAAGCGGGTGTCTCCGGGGGCGACGGTGACGAAGTAGAGCCAGTCGCCGGGCGGCGGGCGGAGCGCGGCGGCCATGGCCTGCTCGCCGGGGTTGCCGATGGGGCCGGGCGGGAGGCCCTGGCGGGCGTAGGTGTTGTAGGGGCTGGTGTGGCGGGTGTCCTCGACGGTGGTGTCGACCGTGCTGCGGTCCAGGGCGTAGTTGAGGGTCGAGTCCATCTGGAGGGGCATTCCGCGGGCGAGGCGGTTGTGCACGACGCGGGCGACCTTGGCCATGTCGTCGGGGGTGTCCGCCTCGGCCTGGGCGATGCTCGCGACGATCAGCGCCTGGTGGGCGGTGAGGCCCTGGGCCCGGGCGGCCTCGGCGGTCGCCGGGGTGCCGAAGCGGCGCCCCGCGGTGGCGACCATGTAGCGGAGCAGGCCCTCGGCGGTGGTGCCTTCGGGGAGCGGGTACGTGGCGGGAAAGAGATAGCCCTCGGGGTTTCCGGACGCCTCGGCCGGGAGTCCGAGAGCCGCCGCGGGGGCGGTGGCGGCCTTGCGGGCGGTGCCGCCGGGCAGGGCGAGGGCGCGGTCGACGGCCTCGTACACCTGGGTCGAGCGCCAGCCCTCGGGGACGAGCAGGGTGGGCGGCGCGGCCGGCACCCGCGGGGCGGCGGGCTCGTCGCGCGGGAGGAGCAGCAGGAGGGGGACGGCGGTCGCGACGGCGAGCGCGAGGAGCGCCCCTGCGAGGAGGGCCAGCCGGCCGCGACGGGTGAGCCGGGGGCGGCGGCGGGGTGCGTACGGGGAGGACGGCCGGTACGGCATGGGCGCACCGTAACCCGGCGGCCCGAGGATTCCGGGGAGCCCGCGCACACGGCGGCGCCGCCGGTCCCCTGGGACGGGGGACCGACGGCGCCGGGAACTGCGTGCGTCAGACGAGCCAGCCCAGGAAGTGGAAGACGCCGGCGAGCAGATCGGTGATGACGTTCATGGTGGTGCTTCTCCTCGTACAGGTGTTTCGTGGGACAGCGCAGTCGCGGTCTGCAGCCCGTCGCTTGCGCACCGTAATCATCCGACGCCGTACGGGAGTTGGGCAACGAATCCCGGAACGATCACACGTTCGCGGGAACAACCGATCGCACGTTCGCCTGTTCGTCGCGGCGGACCAGGGCGGCGTACCTGCCGTCCTTCGCCATCAGCTCCTCGTGGGTGCCGCTCTCCGCGATCCGGCCCGCCTCCAGGACGACGATCCGGTCCGCGTCGCGCACGGTGGAGAGGCGGTGGGCGATGGTGATCGTGGTGCGGCCCGCGGAGAGGGAGTCGATGGCCTGCTGGACCGCGTGCTCGGTGCGGGTGTCGAGGGCGCTGGTCGCCTCGTCGAGGATGAGCACCGGCGGGTCGCGCAGGATCGTGCGGGCGATCGCCAGGCGCTGCTTCTCGCCGCCGGAGAAGCGGTAGCCGCGCTCGCCGACCAGGGTGTCGTACCCGTCGGGCAGCGAGGCGATGTGGTCGTGGATCTGGGCGGCGCGGGCGGCGGCCTCGATCTCCTCGTCGGTGGCGTCGGGCTTGGCGAAGCGCAGGTTGTCGGCGACGGAGGCGTGGAAGAGGTACGTCTCCTGGGAGACGACGCCGATCGCGCCGGCGAGGGTGTCGAAACCGAGGTCGCGGACGTCGACGCCGTCCAGGGTGACCCGGCCCTCGGTGACGTCGTAGAGCCGGGGCACGAGGTAGCTGAGGGTGGACTTGCCGGAGCCGGTGGGACCGACCACGGCGAGGCTGCCGCCGGCCGGCACGGCGAGGTCGATGCCGTCCAGGGTGGGGCGGCCCTCGCCCTCGGGGTCGTAGTGGAAGCGGACCCCCTCGAAGCCGATCTCGCCCCGGACCGTGTCGGGGCGGACGGGCTCCTCGGGCTCGGTGATGTCCACCGGGAGGTCGAGGTACTCGAAGATGCGCTGGAAGAGCGCGAGCGAGGTCTGGATCTGGACGCCGGTGGAGAGCAGGCTCACGGTGGGCCGGAAGAGGCCCTGCTGGAGCGAGACGAAGGCGACCAGGGTGCCGAGCGACAGCGCGGCGCCGCCCGCCTGCACGGCGAAGCCCGCGGCCCAGTACAGCAGGGCGGGCATGGCGGCCATGACGATGCCGATGACGGACATCCGCCAGCGCCCGGCCATGGAGGAGCGCACTTCGAGGTCGACGAGGCGCTCGGACTCCCGGGAGAAGGACTCGGTCAGCGAGTCGGCGCGGCCCATGGTGCGGCCCAGCAGGATGCCGCTGACGGAGAGCGACTCGGTGACGGTCGCGGCCATGGCGGCCATCTGCTTCTGGCGCTGGGTGGTGATCCGCTTCCGCTCGTCGCCGACCCGCCGGCTGATCCAGACGAAGACGGGGAGCAGGAGCAGGGAGAAGAGGGTGAGCCGCCAGTCGAGCGCGAGCATGGCGACGACCGTGGCGACGACGGCGGTGAGGTTGGAGACCAGGGAGGTGGCCGTGGAGGTCACGGTGGCCTGCATGCCGCCGATGTCGTTGGCGATCCGGGACTGGACCTCGCCGGTCCTGGTCCGGGTGAAGAAGGCCAGCGGCATCCGCTGGAGGCGGCCGTAGACGGCGGTGCGCAGGTCGTGCATGACGCGCTGGCCCACCGTGGTGGAGATCAGGGTCTGGAGCACGCCGAAGACACCGGTGAGCACGGCGGTGACGATCATGCCGAGGGCGAGCAGGCTGAGCAGCCCGGTGCGCCCCTGGGGGATCGCGGTGTCGAGGATCTCCTTGAGGAGGAACGGTGAGGCGACCGAGACCAGCGAGGCGGCGGCGACCAGGAGGCCGACGAGCGCGAGGCGGGCGCGGTAGGGACGGAACAGGCCGAGGATGCGCCGCAGCTGGGCGGGCTCCCTCGGCTGCACGGGATCGCGCGGCGGTGGCGTCCAGGTGGACTCGTCGTGGGGGCGCATGGGCTCCTTCGTGGGTTCGAGAAGCGAGGTCCGGGACACGAGGGCCGAGGCCTCAGGGTCCAAGAGATGAGGGGTCGAGACATGAGGGTACGGTTCGGACTATAGCTCACTCTTACCTATGTTCACAATGAACCAGGTCCTGATAGTGTTCCCCCATGAACACCCCCGTCCCGAGCGCCCCCGACCCCGACGGGCTCCTCGCCGAGCAGCTGCTCCGGCTCACCCGCAGGCTGCACCGCATCCAGAAGCGCCATCTGGAGCCGGTCGGCATCACCCCGGCGCAGTCCCGGCTGCTGCGCACGGTCGCGCACTACGGGGACGCCCCGCCGCGGATGGCCGACCTCGCCGCCCGCCTCGAAGTGGTCCCCCGCGCCGTGACCAGCCTCGTCGACGGCCTGGAGGGGGCCGGGCGGGTGCGCCGGGTGCCCGACCCGAGCAACCGCCGGGTGATCCGGATCGAGCTCACCGACGAGGGGCGCGCCACGCTGCGGGAGCTGCGCAGCGCGCGCCGGGCGGCCGCAGAGGACATCCTGGCTCCATTGACCGTCGAACAGCGCGAGGTGCTCGGAGGTCTGCTGACCGCCCTGGCCGGGCCCGTCCCGGAGAGCGGCTGCTGACGCCGCCGGCGCCCGCGCCGAGGGGAGCCGTGCCATGCCGCTGCTGGAACCGAACCCGCAGGCCCTCAGCCCGGGCCGGAAGCGGACCCCGGCTCCCGACCGGGTCCCGGACCTCCAGGCGCGGGGCACACCGCGGCGGCTGCGGGAGGAGCTGGCGGCGCTCCTCGGCGCGGAGAAGGTCCTGTCCGGCGTCTCCGACCTGGTGCGGTACGCCTCCGACGCCAGCCCGTACCGGTTCCTGCCGCAGGTGGTCGTGGTCGCCGAGGACGTCGACGACGTCTCGGCCGTGCTGTCCTACGCGCACGGCAAGGGCCGCGAGGTGGTCTTCCGGGCCGCCGGGACCAGTCTCAACGGGCAGGCACAGGGCGAGGACATCCTCGTCGACGTCCGCCGCCACTGGGTCGGCGTGGAGGTCCTGGACGGCGGCGCCCGCGCCCGGATCCGCCCCGGCACCACCGTCGTCCGCGCCAACGCGGCCCTCGCGCCGTACGGCAGGGTGCTCGGCCCCGACCCGGCGAGCGCGGTCGCCTGCACGATCGGCGGGGTCGTCGCCAACAACGCCTCCGGGATGACCGCCGGCACCACCCGGAACTCCTACCGGACGGTCGCCTCGCTCACCTTCGTGCTGCCGAGCGGCACGATCGTCGACACCGCCGACCCGGCCGCCGACGCGGAGCTCGCCCGGGCCGAGCCCCGCCTGTGCGCGGGGCTGCTCGCGCTGAAGGCCGAGATCGAGGCCGACGCGGAGCTGACGGACCGGATCCGCGCCAAGTACCGGATCAAGAACACCAACGGCTACCGCCTCGACGCCTTCCTGGACGGCACCTCTCCGGTGGAGATCCTGCGCGGCCTGATGGTCGGCTCGGAGGGCACCTTCGGCTTCCTCTCCGAGGTCGTCTTCGACACCCTGCCGCTCGACCGGCTGGTCTCCACCGCCCTGCTCTTCTTCCCCTCCCTGCCCGCCGCCGCGGCGGCCGTGCCGCGCTTCAACGAGGCCGGGGCGCTCGCCGTCGAGCTGATGGACGGCAACACCCTGCGGGCCTCGGTGAGCGTGCCCGGCGTCCCCGCCGACTGGGCGGAGCTGCCGAAGGACACCACGGCGCTGCTCGTCGAGTTCCGGGCGCCGGACGAGGCGGCGCTCGGTGCCTACGAGGAGGCGGCGGGCGAGGTCCTGGCCGGGCTCGGCCTGGTCGCCCCGGTGGCCTCCGTCGTCAACGCCTTCACCCGGGACGCGGGCACGATCGGCCGCTACTGGAAGGCCCGGAAGGCCTTCGTGACGGCCGTCGGCGGCTCCCGTCCCTCCGGCACGACCCTGATCACCGAGGACTTCGCGGTGCCGCCGGACCGGCTCGCCGAGGCCTGCGCCGAGCTGCTCGACCTGCAGGCCCGGCACGGCTTCGACGCCGCCGTCGCCGGTCACGCCGCCCACGGCAACCTCCACTTCCTGCTCGCCTTCGACGCCGCGGACCCCGCGGACGTCGAGCGGTACGCCTCCTTCATGGACGACTTCTGCAAGCTCACCGTGGAGCGGTTCGACGGCTCGCTGAAGGCCGAGCACGCCACCGGCCGCAACATCGCCCCCTTCCTGGAGCTGGAGTGGGGCCCGAAGGCGACCGAGCTGATGTGGCGGACGAAGGAACTCATCGACCCCGACGGGGTCCTCGCCCCCCGGATCGTCCTCGACCGCGACCCGCAGGCCCATCTGCGCGGCCTGAAGACCATCCCCTCCGTGGAGCGGATCGCCGACCCGTGCATCGAGTGCGGCTTCTGCGAACCGACGTGCCCCAGCCACGACCTGACGACCACGCCGCGCCAGCGGATCGTGCTGCGCCGGGAGATGCTGCGGCAGGCCGACGGCTCCCCCGTCGAGCAGCGGCTCCTGGAGGCGTACGGCTACGACGCCGTCGACACCTGCGCGGGCGACTCCACCTGCAAGCTGGCCTGCCCGGTCGGCATCGACACCGGCTCGCTGATGAAGGACTTCCGGCACGAGCGGCACTCCCCGCGCGAGGAGCGGATCGCCGCCCTCGCCGCCCGGCGCTTCCGGGCCGTGGAGGCCGCCGCGCGGCTCGCGGTGGGCGCCGCCGACCGCATCGGCGACGGCTTCCTGGAGCGGGTGACCGGCCTCGCCCGCAAGGCCGTCCGGCCCGACCTCGTCCCGGAGTGGCTGCCGGAGGTCCCCGGTGCGGCCCCCCGCCGGCTGCCCCGCACCCACCGCCCGGCGGCCGTCGCCGTCTACTACCCGGCCTGCGTCAACCGCATCTTCGGCAATCCGGACGGCGTCTCCGGCCCCTCCCTCCCCGAGGCCGTCGTCGCCGTCTCGGCCCGGGCCGGGAAGCCCGTGTGGATCCCCGACGACGTGGCCGGCACCTGCTGCGCCACGATCTGGCACTCCAAGGGGTACGAGCGGGGCAACGAGGTGATGGCCAACCGGATCGTCGAAGCCGCCTGGGGCTGGACCGCCGGCGGCCGGCTCCCGCTGGTCGTGGACGCCTCCTCCTGCACCCTCGGCATCGCCCACGAGGTCGTCCCGTACCTCACCGAGGACAACCGCGCCCTGCACGCCGAACTGACCGTGGTGGACTCCCTGGTGTGGGCCGCCGAGGAGCTCCTCCCCCGCCTGGAGGCCCGCCGGACCGTGGGCTCCGCGGTCGTCCACCCCACCTGTTCGATGCGGCACCTCGGGGACGCCGACCGGCTCACCGAACTCGCCGGGTTCTGCGCCGAGGAGGTCGTCGTGCCGGTCGACGCGGGCTGCTGCGCCTTCGCCGGCGACCGGGGCATGCTCCATCCGGAGCTGACGGCCTCGGCGACGGCCCGGGAGGCCGCGGAGGTCACCTCCCGCCCCTTCGACGCCCACCTCTCGGCCAACCGCATGTGCGAGATCGGCATGGACCGGGCCACCGGTCGCCGATACCGCTCGGCGCTGCTCGCCCTGGAAGAGGCGACCCGCCCCTGAGACCGCCGCCGACCGCCGAGAGCCCGTTCTCAGGTCCGTCCGTCAACCGCGACAGGGCCCCCCACCCCCACAGGTGAGGGGCCCTTCCCATGTTCGATTACCGGCCGTCCGGTGCCGCGCACCGGTGGAAGATCCGGAACAGTAAAGTCCAACGACCCGCCGCAGGAGTCCAAACAGGCATCCTTGCGCGCCACAGGTCACAGGGGCCAGGGTCCTGAGCGGGATTCATGAAACAGCCGCCCGGACAGCCTCTGGAGGTTCCATGAACGAGCAGTCACCCCACGACCCGAGCCGCCGATCGGTCCTCAGGACCACCGCGGGAGCCGCCGGCGCGAGCCTCGGCATCGGTGCCCTCGCCGCCGGCACCGCCCACGCCGCCGGACCGGCCGAGACCGCCCCCGACACACCCGCCACGGCCGGGACCGCCGCCGCGCCGACGCGCCAGGGCGCCACCATGGCCGGAGTCCCCTTCGAGGGCCGCTCCACCGTCCGGGTCGGCATCATCGGCCTCGGCAACCGCGGCAGCAGCATGATCGACAACTTCCTCGTCGTCCCGGGCGTCCGGGTGGTCGCCGTCTGCGACCCGGTGCGCGCCAAGGCCGAGCGGGCCGCCGCCAAGGTCACCGCCGCCGGGCAGCCGGCCCCCGCCGTCTACACCCACGGCGAGAACGACTACGAGAAGCTGTGCGCCCGCGCCGACCTCGACTTCGTGTACGTGGCCACGCCCTGGGAGCTGCACTTCCCGATGGCCAAGGCGGCGATGCTGAACGGCAAGCACGTCGGCGTCGAGTGTCCCGTCGCCATGGAGCTCCAGGAGCTGTGGGAGCTGGTGGACCTCTCCGAGCGGACCCGGCGCCACTGCATGCAGCTGGAGAACTGCTGCTACGGACGGAACGAGCTGCGGGTCCTGCGGATGGCGCACGCCGGGAAGTTCGGGCAGCTGCTGCACGGCGCCGGGGCGTACAACCACGACCTGCGCGGCCTGATGTTCTCGCCGACGTACTACGAGGGGCCCTGGCGGCGCCTGTGGCACACCCGGCTGCGCGGCGACCTCTACCCCAACCACGGCTTCGGCCCGGTCGCCAACTACATGGACGTCAACCGGGGCGACCGCGTGGTCAGCATCAGCAGCTTCGGGACCCCGGCCCTGGGGCTCGCCGAGTACCGCGCCGCCCACATGCCGGCCGGCGACCCGAGCTGGAAGGAGTCGTACATCGGGGCCGACCGGACCGTCAGCATGCTGCGGACCGCCAAGGGCCGGGTCATCCGGCTCGAACACGACGTGTCCACCCCGCATCCGTACAGCAGGATCAACAGCCTGGGCGGCACGAAGGGCGTCTTCGAGGACTACCCGGCCCGGATCTACATCGAGCCGGACCACACGGACGACCGGTGGGCCGACTTCTCCGCCTACGCCGACGAGTTCGACCACTGGCTGTGGAAGGAGCACGCCAACCCTCCGGGCGGGCACGGCGGCATGGACTACATCATGGTCTTCCGGCTGATGCAGTGCATGCGGCTGGGGCTCGTGCCCGACTTCGACGTCTACGACGCCGCGACGTGGACGGCCCCGGTGCCGCTGAGCCACGCCTCCGTCCGGGCGAACGGCGCACCGCAGCAGATCCCCGACTTCACGCGCGGCGAATGGCGCAAGGCCCGCTCGGGGATGGACTCGCCCCGGCCCGCCTGAGCCACCGGGCCACCCAGCCACATGGCTACGTCGCCGCGTAGCCACGGCAGGAAAATCGATTGCCCCTCTCCGGCGGAGGGGGCCAGGCTGGAACGGTTTCCCCGGCGGCGCCGTTCACCTCGGCGGCCCGCCCCCAGCCACCCCCGGAGACCGTGGGACGCCATGCAGATCCAAGACCTTCCCTACGCCGACCCGGGGGTGCCCGACGTCCGTTCGGGCACCCGCTTCCTGATCTGGCTGGGGCGCATGCAGCTCGGCGGGCAGGTGCGGTCCCTGCTGTGGGGACTGCTGCTCCAGCTGTCGATCGCCGGGCTGCCCGTCGGTGTCGGCATCGCCGTGCAGGCCGTCGTCGACGGCGACGGCGGCCGGCTCGCGGTCGGCTGCGGGGTGGTCGCGGCGCTCGGCGCCGGGATCGCCCTGGGCGACACCATGCTGCACCGCACCGCCGTCACCAACTGGATCACCGCCGCCGCGCGGGTCCAGCAGCTCCTCGCCCGCAGGACCGCCGAGCTCGGCTCGCTGCTGACCCGGCGGGTCGCGGCCGGCGAGGTCGTCTCCGTGTCGACGAGTGACGTCGAGAAGATCGGCTGGTTCGTCGAGGCGTTCTCCCGGTTCGCCGCCGCCGTCCTCACCCTCCTCGCCGTCTGCGTCGGACTCATCGTGTACGAGCCCGCCCTCGGCCTCGTCGTCGCGGTGGGCGTCCCGGCGCTCGCCCTGGCCGCGCTGCCGCTGCTGCCACGCGCCACCCGGCGGGCGGACGAGCAGCGCGAGAAGGCGGGCAAGGCCACCGAACTCGCCTCCGACACGGTCGCCGGACTGCGCGTGCTGCGCGGCATCGGCGGCGAGGAGCTGTTCCTCGGCCGCTACCGGACCGCCTCGCAGGAGGTCCGCCGCGCGGCCGTGCGCAGCGCCCGGATGTGGGCGCTGATCGCCGCCGTCCAGGTGCTCCTGCCGGGGCTGCTGCTCATCGCCGTGGTGGCGTACGGGGCGGGGCTCGCGCTCGACGGCCGGATCACGGTCGGTGCGCTGGTCACCGTCTACGGCGCGGTGGCGCTCACCCACCACCCGCTGCGGAACGTGGAGGAGATCGCGATGGCGTACGCCTTCTCCCGGCCCTCCGCGAAGCGCGCCGCGCGGGTGCTCGCGCTCACCCGGGCGACCGAACCGGCCGGGGACTCCCGGGACCGGCGGGCGGCCGGTGACCTGTACGACCCGGTGAGCGGACTCATCGCGCCCGCCGGGCAGTTCACGGCCGTGGTGTGCGGTGACCCGGACGCGGCCGGGCGGCTCGCGGAGCGGCTCGGCGGGCATCCGGCCGAACCGGGCGACGACCACGTCTCCGTGCGCCTCGGCGGGGTGCCGCTCGACGAACTGTCGCTGGACGCGGCCCGGACGGCCGTCCTGGTCCAGGACAAGGAGCCGGTCCTGCTGTCGGGCACTCTCCACGAGCTGCTCGACGTGCCGTCGTCCGGCGCGGTCCGGCCGGAGGAGGCGCTCGCCGCCGCCCAGTGCGGGGACGTCCTCGACGCGCTCGCGCAGGCCTCGGTGGACGCCGACGGCGACCCGATGCGGACCCGGATCACCGAGCGGGGCCGCTCGCTCTCCGGTGGCCAGCGGCAGCGTCTCGCGCTGGCCCGCTCGCTGGCGACCGACCCGGAGGTGCTCGTCCTGGACGAGCCGACCTCGGCGGTCGACTCGCACACCGAGGCGCGGGTCGCGGCCGGCGTGCGCAAGCTGCGCGCGGGCGGCACCACCGTGGTGCTGTCCTCCTCCCCGCTGCTCCTGGACCTGGCGGACCGGGTGGTCCTGGTCCACGAGGGCCGGGCCGTCGCCCACGGCACCCACCGCGAACTGCTCTCCGACGAGCCGCGCTACCGGGCGGTCGTCACCCGGGAGACGGACGACGAGACGCACCACGAGACGGACGACGAGACGGATTCCGCGCTCGCCGCGACGACCGCGGCCGGACGCGAAGCCCTGGAAGGGGAGACGGCATGATCGGCCTGGCGCCGCCCTCGTACGACCCGGCGGCCCCGACGACCGCCACCACCCTGCCGGTCGCCGCCGCCGCGACCGTGCGGGCCTATGTCCGCGAACTGCTGCGCCGGCACCGCACGGCGTTCGCGCTGCTCGTCGGCGTGAACGCGGTGGCCGTGACCGCCTCCATGGTGGGGCCGTACGTGCTCGGCCAAGTGGTGGACCGGCTCGCCGAGGGCGCCCGGGAGCTCCGTCTGGGGCCCGCGGTGGCGCTGTTCGCCGTCGCGCTCGCCGTGCAGGCGGTCTTCGTGCGCCTGGTCCGGCTGCGCGGGGCCATGCTCGGCGAGGAGATGCTCGCCGACCTCCGGGAGGACTTCCTGGTCCGCGCGGTCGGGCTGCCGCCGGGCGTCCTGGAGCGGGCGGGCACCGGCGATCTGCTCTCCCGGATCACCACCGACGTGGACCGGCTGGCCAACGCGATGCGCGAGGCCGTGCCGCAGCTCGTCATCGGCGTGGTCTGGGCGGGGTTGCTGATCGGCGGGCTCGCGTTCACCGCGCCGCCGCTCGCGCTGGCCGTGGTGATCGCCGCGCCGCTGCTGATCGCGGGCTGCCGCTGGTACTTCAAGCGGGCGCCGTCCGCGTACCGTTCGGAGGCGGCGGGGTACGCGGCGGTGGCGGCCGCGCTGGCCGAGACGGTCGACGCGGGCCGCACGGTCGAGGCGCACCGGCTCGGCGCGCGCCGGGTCGCGCTCTCGGACCGGCGGGTCCACGAGTGGACCCGATGGGAGCGGTACACGCTCTACCTGCGGGCGGTGCTGTTCCCGGTGGTCAACCTCACGCACACGCTGGTGCTGTGCGGGGTCCTCGCCATCGGCGGCTACTGCGTCGTCCGGGGCTGGATGGACGTCGGGCAGCTCACGACGGGCGCGCTCCTCGCCCAGATGCTGGTGGACCCGATCGGGATCGTGCTGCGCTGGTACGACGAGCTGCAGGTGGCGCAGGTGTCGCTGGCCCGGCTCGTGGGCGTGCGGGACATCGAGCCGGAGCCCGGCGACGCGTCGGTGCGGCCCGAGGGGCGGGCGGTCGAGGCGGCCGACGTGCGCTTCGGGTACCGGGAGGGCGTGGACGTCCTGCACGGGGTGTCCCTGGCGGTGGCGCCGGGCACCCGGCTCGCGCTGGTCGGCCCGTCGGGGGCGGGCAAGTCGACGCTGGGCCGGCTCCTCGCGGGCATCTACGGCCCGCGCGCCGGAGAGGTCACCCTCGGCGGTGCCGAGCTGGCCCGGATGCCGGCCGAGCGGGTCCGCGAGCACGTGGCGCTGGTCAATCAGGAGCACCACGTCTTCGTGGGCACGCTCCGCGACAACCTGCTGCTCGCCCGCCCGGAGGCCGGGGACCCGGAGCTGTGGTCGGCGCTCACGGCGGTGGACGCGGAGGGCTGGGCGCGGGCGCTCGACGCGGGCCTGGACACCGAGGTCGGTTCGGGCGGCCGGGCGCTGACCCCGGCGCAGGCCCAGCAGATCGCGCTGGCCCGGCTGGTCCTCGCCGATCCGCACACGCTGGTCCTGGACGAGGCGACCTCGCTGCTCGACCCGCGCGCGGCCCGTCATCTGGAGCGCTCCCTGGGGCGGGTCCTGGACGGGCGGACGGTGGTGGCGATCGCCCACCGCCTGCACACCGCGCACGACGCCGATCTGATCGCGGTGGTCGAGGACGGCCGGATCAGCGAGCTGGGCCACCACCACGACCTGGTCGCGGCGGACGGCGCGTACGCGGCGCTGTGGCGGTCCTGGCACGGCTGAGCCGTGCCGGGGCCCTCCCCGGGCGCCCCGCGGGGGTCAGGAGAAGGTGAGGACCGCCTTGCCGTGGAGGTCCCCGGCGCGCAGGGCGGCGACGGCGTCCGCGGCGGCGCTCCAGTCGCCGCGCCAGGCGACGCCGGGGTCGAGCTCGCCGGCCGCGACGCGGTGGGCGAGCCGGCCCAGGTCGCGGTCGAGTCCGGTGCAGCCGAGCAGGAAGAAGGTGACGAGGGAGCGGTCGTGCCGTCCCTGGTCGCCGAAGAGCGCCCCGAAGGGGAAGTCCTCGCCGCGCCCCGCGGCGTGACCGACGGCGACGAGCGTGCCGCCCTCGCGGAGCGTCCCGTACGCCTCGACGAGCCGGGCGCCGCCGACGAGGTCGAGCACGCCGTCCACCGGCCGTGCGGCCTCCTTCGGGGTGGCGACCACCTCGTGCGCGCCGAGGCGGCGCAGCAGGTCGCCGTGGGCGTCCGGGTCGCCCGTGCAGGCGACGACGTGCGCGCCGGCGGCGCGGGCGAGCTGGACGGCGTACCGGCCGACGCCGCCGGTGGCCCCGGTGACGAGGACGTCCCGTTCGAGCAGGGGGCCGAGCCGGTGGAGGGCGCGCAGGGCGCTGGTGGCGGCGACGGGGACCGTGGCCAGGGCGGCGGGGTCCGCTCCGGCGGGCGCGGTTCCGATCAGGGTGGTGTCGACGGCCCGCAGTTCGGCCCAGGCCCCGTCCCCCATGAGGGTCACGACGGGTGTCCCGGCGGCCGGTCCCGTGCCGTCGGCGGCGGCCCGTTCCACCACTCCGGCGCCGTCCCAGCCGAGGACCGTGCCCGGGGGCGCGGCGTCCAGCGCGAAGGCGATCTCGCCCGCGTTGAGGGAGGTCGCGGTGGTGCGGACGAGTGCCTGGTGGGGTGCGGGGACCGGGTCGGGGGCGGTACCGAGGCGGAGGCCGCCGGGGGCCGAGGGGTCGACGAGAAGCGCGCGCATGGGTGTCCTCCATCGAGCATGGACATCGAAGTGCCACTGAGTGGCATAAGCCTATAGGGGGCGTTTGCCGCTCCACTACAGTGGGCCCGATGACGGCCGAGATCCCTCCCTCGCTCCCGCTGCGGGAACGCAAGAAGCTGCGCACCCGGCAGACCCTGGTCACCACCGCGCTCGAACGCTTCGGCACGCACGGCTTCGACGGCGTGACGCTCGACGGGCTCTGCGACGCGGCCGAGGTGTCGAAGCGGACCTTCTTCCGCTACTTCGACAGCAAGGAGGACGTGGCCATGGCCCCCACCCAGGACCTGTGGACCGCGTTCCTCGACGTCCTGGACACCGCCCCGGAGGACGGCCCGGAGGCCCGGCGGCCGCTCCTCGCCCTGCTCGCCGACCGCCTCGCCGAGGCGATCGCCCGGATGCCCGCCGACGGCTGGCCCGAGCGCGCCCTGGCGAGCCGCCGGCTCGCCGCGCACACGCCGTCGATGGACGCCCACGGTCTCGCGTTCTGCGACCGCACCACCCGCGCCGCGCTGCTCGTGCTCGACCGCCGCTTCGCCCTCGACGGTCCCGGCACCCTCCGCGCCCGGCTGGCGCTCGACATGCTCGTCTCGGCCTTCCACCAGGCCCTTGAGACCTGGGTGGCACAGCCGGCCGGCCACACCGCGGAGGACCTGACGCGCCGCCTGCGCGCGGTCGCGGCGGAGCTGCCGCACGCGGTCACCGCGACGGCCGCCCCGCGCCCCTGAGCCGTACGGATACGGGGAGGGGCCGCACCGGATCCCTCCGGTGCGGCCCCTCCCCGTATCCGTACGGCTAGAAGAACCCGAGCGCCGAGGCTCCGCCGACGCCTCCGAGGACCATGAAGGCCGGCATGAGGACCTTCAGCTCGACCCAGCTGCCGGCCCGGAAGCGCATGCCCTTGGGCGGGCCGATCGGGTACCAGCGCTTGCGGCCGATGGGGATCGGCCACAGGATCGGGCAGCCGGAGACGGTGAGGGCGTCGCCGACGTCGTGGACGAGGGCGCCCAGCACGATCGGCAGGCCCAGCCACAGGTACTCCTGGCCCGCGCCGGTGAAGAGCCAGTCCGAGCCGTTGCCCGGCTGGTCGAGCACGCCCGCGAGGATCCAGGCACTGGTCGCGCCGAGCAGCCACACCAGGACGTCGCTGGACATCCGGGCGGCCCGCCACAGCAGGCCCTCGACCGCCAGCACGAGGTGGACGAAGAGGATCGCGAGGACCGCCCAGCGCCCGCCGGTGACGGCCGCCACCGAGCAGCCGCCGCCGATGAGCACCGCCCACAGCCAGGTGTGGGTGAGGGTGCGGTGGCCGCCCGAACGGCGCGGGTCCTGGGGGCTGCGGGTCGCCTTGTACACGGCGTACGACAGCTTGTCGACGATCTCGCACAGCCCCCGCGAGACGGGGCCGAAGGCGCGCGAGATGGTCGCCGACTTGTGGTCGAGGTCGGGGGCGAGGGCCGCGCCCGCGCACAGCAGCGCGCCGACGAGCAGCACCGGCCACGGCATCGGGTGGTCGAAGGCGGCCGCGGCGGCTCCCACGCCCAGCCAGGCCGCCGCGCCGGACAGCGAGTGCGCCGGTCCCATCATGGTCGGTGTCGCCCCGTTTCTCCCCTGCCGGCGCCGAGTTGACGACCGGTCGACGGATCAGCCTATCGGGCGTGATCTTCGAGTCCGGCAGCCGGTTCCCTCATCCGAGCGGAATGCAGGCAAGATGGGAGCGTGACCCTTATCGATCAGCTGCCGCCGACCGCCGACCCCGATGCCCTCTTCGAGGCCTTCTCCGCCTGGGCCGAGGAGCGCGGCATCTCGCTCTACCCGGCGCAGGAGGAGGCGCTGATCGAGGTGGTCTCGGGGGCGAACGTCATCCTGTCGACCCCCACCGGGTCCGGGAAGTCGCTGGTGGCCGCGGGCGCGCACTTCACCGCGCTCGCCAACGACCAGGTCACCTTCTACACGGCCCCGATCAAGGCGCTGGTGTCGGAGAAGTTCTTCGACCTGTGCAAGATCTTCGGCACCGAGAACGTCGGCATGCTGACCGGCGACGCGTCCGTGAACGCGGACGCGCCCGTCATCTGCTGCACGGCCGAGGTGCTGGCCTCGATCGCGCTGCGCGACGGCAAGGACGCCGACATCGGCCAGGTCGTCATGGACGAGTTCCACTTCTACGCCGAGGCGGACCGGGGCTGGGCCTGGCAGATCCCGCTGCTCGAACTCCCCCAGGCGCAGTTCGTGCTGATGTCGGCGACGCTCGGCGACGTGTCGATGTTCGAGAAGGACCTGACCCGGCGCACGGGCCGGCCGACCTCGGTGGTCCGCTCGGCGACCCGGCCGGTGCCGCTCTCGTACGAGTACCGGCTCACGCCCATCACCGACACGCTGACCGAGCTCCTGGAGACCAAGCAGGCGCCCGTCTACATCGTGCACTTCACGCAGGCGCAGGCCGTCGAGCGGGCGCAGTCGCTGATGAGCATCAACATGTGCACGCGCGAGGAGAAGGACAAGATCGCCGAGCTGATCGGCAACTTCCGCTTCACCACCAAGTTCGGCCAGAACCTCTCCCGGTACGTCCGCCACGGCATCGGCGTGCACCACGCCGGCATGCTGCCGAAGTACCGGCGGCTCGTGGAGAAGCTGGCGCAGGCCGGTCTGCTCAAGGTGATCTGCGGGACGGACACCCTCGGCGTCGGCGTGAACGTGCCGATCCGCACGGTGCTCTTCACCGCCCTCACCAAGTACGACGGCAACCGCGTGCGCACCCTGCGCGCCCGCGAGTTCCACCAGATCGCCGGCCGGGCCGGCCGGGCCGGCTTCGACACCGCCGGCTTCGTGGTGGCGCAGGCCCCCGAGCACGTCATCGAGAACGAGAAGGCGCTGTCGAAGGCGGGCGACGACCCGAAGAAGCGCCGCAAGGTGGTCCGCAAGAAGGCCCCCGAGGGCTTCGTCGCCTGGAGCGACACCACCTTCGAGAAGCTGCAGACCGCCGAGCCGGAGCCGCTGACCTCCCGCTTCAAGGTCACCAACATCATGCTGCTCTCGGTGATCGCCCGCCCCGGGAACGCCTTCGAGGCGATGCGCAAGCTCCTGGAGGACAACCACGAGCCGCGCCGCAACCAGCTGCGGCACATCCGCCGGGCCATCGCCATCTACCGCTCGCTGCTCGACGGCGGGGTCGTGGAGCAGCTGGACACCCCGGACGCCGAGGGCCGCCACATCCGGCTCACCGTCGACCTCCAGCAGGACTTCGCGCTGAACCAGCCGCTGTCGACCTTCGCCCTCGCCGCCTTCGACCTGCTCGACCCCGAGTCGCCGTCGTACGCCCTCGACATGGTCTCGGTCGTGGAGTCGACGCTCGACGACCCGCGCCAGATCCTCGCCGCCATGCAGAACAAGGCGCGCGGCGAGGCCGTCGGTCAGATGAAGGCGGACGGCGTCGAGTACGAGGAGCGGATGGAGCGGCTCCAGGACATCTCGTACCCGAAGCCGCTGGAGGAGCTGCTCTGGCACGCGTACAACGTCTACCGGAAGTCGCACCCGTGGGTCGGCGACCACCCGGTGTCCCCGAAGTCCGTCATCCGTGACATGTACGAACGGGCCATGACCTTCACGGAGTTCACCTCCCACTACGAGCTGGCGCGCACCGAGGGCATCGTGCTGCGCTACCTGGCGAGCGCGTACAAGGCGCTCGACCACACCATCCCGGACGACCTGAAGACGGACGACCTGGAGGACCTCATCGCCTGGCTGGGCGAGATGGTGCGCCAGGTGGACTCCTCGCTGCTCGACGAGTGGGAGCAGCTCGCCAACCCGGAGGTCCAGACCGCCGAGGAGGCGCAGGAGAAGGCCGACCAGGTCAAGCCGGTCACGGCGAACGCCCGCGCCTTCCGCGTCCTGGTGCGCAACGCGATGTTCCGGCGCGTGGAGCTGGCGGCGCTCGACAAGGTCGGCGAGCTGGGCGAGATGGACGCCGACTCCGGCTGGGACGCGGACGCGTGGGGCGAGGCGATGGACGCGTACTGGGACGAGTACGACGACCTGGGCACCGGACCGGACGCGCGCGGCCCGAAGCTGCTCGCCATCGAGGAGGACGCGGCGCACGGCCTGTGGCGCGTCCGCCAGACCTTCGCCGACCCGAACGGCGACCATGACTGGGGCATCGGCGCGGAGGTGGACCTGGCGGCCTCCGACGAGGAGGGCCGGGCGGTCGTCCGCGTGACGTCGGTCGGACAGCTGTAGAGGAGTTCCGTGGTGACGAATCCCGCCGAGAGGCTCGTGGACCTGCTCGACCTGGAGCAGATCGAGGTGAACATCTTCCGCGGCCGCAGCCCGCAGGAGTCGCTGCAGCGGGTCTTCGGCGGGCAGGTCGCCGGGCAGGCCCTGGTGGCGGCCGGGCGGACCGTGGACGCGGACCGGCCGGTGCACTCGCTGCACGCCTACTTCCTGCGGCCGGGCCGCCCGGGCGTGCCGATCGTCTACCAGGTGGAGCGGGTCAGGGACGGCCGCTCGTTCACCACCCGGCGCGTCACGGCGGTCCAGGAGGGGCGGACGATCTTCAACCTGACGGCCTCCTTCCACCTGCCGGAGGAGGCGGGCTTCGAGCACCAGCTGCCGCCCCGGCACCTGGTGGACCCGGAGAGCCTGCCGAGGCTCGCGGACGAGGTCCGCGACCACCTCGGAGGGCTGCCGGAGTCGATGGAGCGGATGGCTCGGCGCATGCCCTTCGACATCCGGTACGTCGACCGGCTGCGCTGGACGAAGGACGAGGTCAAGGGCGCGGATCCGCGCAGCGCGGTGTGGATGCGGGCCGTCGGCCCGCTGGGGGACGACCCGCTGGTGCACACCTGCGCGGTGACGTACGCCTCCGACATGACCTTGCTCGACGCCGTACGCATCCCCATCGAGCCGCTCTGGGGTCCGCGAGGCTTCGACATGGCGTCCCTGGACCACGCGATGTGGTTCCACCGCCCGTTCCGGGCCGACGAGTGGTTCCTGTACGAGCAGGAGTCCCCGGTCGCGACCGGCGGCCGGGGACTGGCCCGGGGCCGGATCTACGACCGGGAGGGCCGGATGCTCGTCTCGGTGGTCCAGGAGGGCCTGTTCCGCTCCCTGGGCTGACCGGTCACTCGTACTCGGTGCCGCCCTTGCGGGTCAGGTACGCCGGGCTGACCGCCTTGGCGACGGCCCGGCCGCCCGTGACCGGGCTGTACCGCTCCACGGCCGGCCGGACCACGACGCCCTCCCGCAGGTGGGCGGCGCGCCCGGAGACGGTCTCGGTGCCGCTCGCGTGGGCGAGGACGGTGTCCAGGTCGTACGGACCCTCGTACAGGCGCGGGACGAGGGGGACCTCGCCCGGCTCCAGGACCTCGGCCGGGTCGAGCCAGCGGACCTGGCCGTCGATCTCGGCGGAGACGTCGAACAGCGCGTAGCCGATCGCCTCGCGGCGGGCGTCGGCGCCGTACGCCAGGTCCTGGACGCCGGAGCCGTACACCTCTCCGAAGAAGCCGACCCGGGTCGCCCCGAGGCGGGCGGCGAGCCGCTCGGCGACGGCGGGCAGGCCGTGCGCGTGGACGGCCCGCCAGTACAGGTTGCGCGGGTCCTCCTGGAGGGCGAGCCCCTTGGCGCCGAAGCCCTTGGAGGACACGTACGCCCGGCCCTCCCCCACGACGTGCGTGAGCAGACAGGCCGTGCCGTGGATCTTCTCGGTGAGGACGACCGGCTCGCCGGGCTCGAAGATGCCCGGATAGCGGTGCAGGTTCTCGATGTCGACCCACGGCAGCAGCTCGGGCGCCGCCTCCACGTCGCCGCTCATGGTCGGCGGGACCGGCGGCACCCACTTGGAGATCCCGAGCGCCTCCGCGAAGTCGGTTCCGTCGGCGGCGGCCCGGTCCAGGTCGACCCCGGCGAGCGCGCCCGGCCGGCAGACGATCCCCTGCGACAGCTCCCCGCGCAGCCGTACCGCCTTCACCCGGTCCGAGGCCTTCCCGGCGAGCCGTCCGGTCAGCCCCAGCTCGTCGACGAGCGCGGCGGGCAGCACGGCCTGCTCCGGGATGTAGACGGCGGTGTCGCCGGTCCGGTAGGCGCCCTTGGCGACGACGGCGCGGTAGAGGCCGACCTGGGCCAGTTCGAGGGCGTCGGCATTGGGGTGGGGATGGACGGTGAGGACTTCGGCGGTGACGCGCAGGGTGGACATGGTTCAGGACTCCGGTCGTTCGGCTGGCTCGGGTTTCGGTCTCATCGCGGCCCACCCTGACGGACCGTGAAATCCCTGCCCACCGCTTTTGCCGGCTGGTATCGTCGCGATCTTCGCCGGGCGCCGCCCCGGACGGAGTCCCGTCAGGACCACACCGTGGCCTCTCCCGCGCTGACCGCGGCCCTCCGTCGCGTCGACTCCGTCTTCGGCGGCATGACCGCTCCCGCCGACGGGTGCCTCCACTGTTACGGGGCGGAGGAGCTGGCGCTCCTCGCGATACCCCGGGCGCCGCTGGGCGACGATCTGGCACGCCTGTTCTTCCACGAGGTGCCCGACCACTTCGGCGACCACCCGGCGGTGGTGCGGCGGGTGCTGCCGGAGTTCCTCGGCTATCTCGCGGACGGCCGGTTCTCCGGCATGGGGTACGCCCCCGCCGGTCTCGGCCGGGTGCGGTGGCGGGAGTGGCCCGCCGAGCAGGCCGGGGCGATCGCCGGTTTCCTCGACGTGTGGTGGCGGGAGACGCTCGCCGATCCCGCGCCCCCGTACGGGGTGGGGGCGGTGTGGGAGCTGTGCGTCGAGATCCACCAGTCGCTCGCGCCCGTGCTCGACGTCTGGGCCGCCGCGCCCCGGGGCGGGACGGCGGACCGGCATCTCGCCGACTGGGTGGCGTACCGGATCGAGGACCTGCTCAACGACGACTCGTGCCTCCTGCCCTGGTACGTGGACATGGACGGCGTCCTCCTGCCCGAGCTCCAGGCCTGGCTCGTCGAGCACGCCCCGGCCCGGCTCGCCGGCCACCCCGACCCGCTGCTCGCCCGCAAGGTCGCGCTGCTGGCGCTCGGGGAGGAGGAGCGGTGGCCGGCGTACTCGGAGCTGGTCGCCGGCGCCGGCTAGGCCGGTTCTTCCGGATCACGCCGCGAGCCCGGCATGATCCGGAAGGGACGGCCTAGGGGTCCAGGCCCGGCAGCGGGTCCTGGTCGACCTCGTGGCGGCGGGTGCGGATGTCGGGGGCCGGGGGATGGAGCTTGGCGTCGCAGGTGGGGCCGAGGCCGGTGCGACGGGAGTCGGCGCCGGTCAGCGGGCGGCCGCAGAGACGGCAGCGGACCGGGCGCCGCGACGCGCCGGTCGCGGAATCGACCGCGATTGCCAGCGGTTCTTCACTCATGTTGTCATCTCACCCTAGTCTCGACGAGGAGCTCCCCCATGAGTCTGTACGACATCCCGCTGAAGAACCTGGCCGGCGAACCGGTCTCCCTGGCCGACTACCGGGACAAGGCCGTGCTGGTCGTGAACGTGGCGTCCAAGTGCGGCCTCACCCCGCAGTACGAGGGCCTGGAGCGGCTGCAGAAGACGTACGGCGAGCGCGGTCTCACCGTCGTCGGCGTGCCCTGCAACCAGTTCCTCGGGCAGGAGCCGGGCTCGGCGGAGGAGATCCTGTCGTTCTGCTCGACGACGTACGGCGTGACCTTCCCGCTCCTGGAGAAGACCGAGGTCAACGGCGACGGCCGGCACCCGCTGTACACCGAGCTGACGCAGGTCGCCGACGGCGCGGGCGAGGCCGGTGACGTGCAGTGGAACTTCGAGAAGTTCCTGATCTCCGCCGACGGCGCCGTGACCCGTTTCCGTCCGCGCACCGAGCCGGAGGCCCCCGAGGTCGTCGCGGCCATCGAGGCGCTCCTCGTCTGAGGCCGCGCCCAGGGGCCGCGCCGGGCGGCCGACCATCTGGAGGTTCTCGCGGCCGGTGAGGTACTCGTCGACGGCGGCGAACTGGCCGGAGCCCGACCGGGCCGTCCTGGCTCAACCTGATGGAGCGACGGTTCGCCGAGCTGACGAACAAGCGGATAC
>NZ_JBEZNU010000037.1:0-59989 GCF_040653375.1 Streptomyces sp. NPDC047974 | reverse complement strand
GTGAGGTTGGCGGGCATCCAGGCGCCGATGGAGAGGGTGGCGATGGATCCGTCGGCGAGTCCCTTGTACCAGGCGTCGCTCCAGGAGCTGATGGGAGCGACGAGCTTCTCGTCGAGGAGCTTCTGCCAGGTGGCGGTGTACTTCTTGGTGCCCTCGTCCTCGAAGTCGACGCTGATGCTGGTCCCGCGGGAGAGGTACGGGCGGCCGCCCGCCTGCCAGATGAGGCTGGTGGTGGCGCCGGCGTCGCCGGTGTCGTTGGTGATGAAGATCTTCGGGTCGGCCTTGTGGAGGGTGCGGGCCGCCTCGACGTACTCGTCCCAGGTGGTGGGCACCTTGACGCCGTGCCGGTCGAAGACCTTCTTGTTGTAGAAGAACGCCATGGGCCCCGAGTCCATCGGCAGGGCGTTGATGCGGTCGTCCTGGTGAACGGCGTGCCAGGGGCCCGGTGTGAACTTCTGGGCATGCGTGATGGCGCCGTAGGGGGAGAGGTCTTCGACGGACTTGCCGATGGCGAACTGGCCGAGGGCGTAGTACTCGATCTGGGCGACGTCGGGGGCGCCGGAGCCGGCGGCGATGGCGTTCTGCAGGGCGGTGTACTGCTTGTCGCCGGTGCCGGCGTTGACGAGTTCGACGTCGACCTTGGGGTACTTCTTCTCGAAGTCTGCCGCGACCTTCTTCAGGGTGGGTTCCCAGGCCCAGACCGTCACCTTGCCGCCCTTCTCCAGTGCGGCGGCGATGTCCTTCGGGCCCGTGGTGCCGCCGGTGCCGGCGTCCGAGTCGTCGGAGCCGCAGGCCGTGGCGGTGAGGGCCATGGCGGAGACCGCGAGGAGCGTGCCGAGGAGTCTGCGGGGGGTGCGGTTGCCCATGGGGTCTGCTCCTGACGGGTGACGTGCGGGTGGGACGGACGGAAGGGGCGGAGGGCTGGTACGCCGCAGGGCTGCCGCTACGCGGCCCCGTCTGCCCGCTGGGCAGCGGCGCCCGCACCGAGGAGGCGACGGAGGCGTGGCGGAGCCAGGTGGGAAGCGCTGGAGGGAAGGCCCGAGGCAGAAATGTTTACGTAATCATCGAAGGCTCGATGGTTGCACCGCCGCAGAGGGGCGTCAAGTACGGGGAGGGGAGCGGCGATCCCCGGCCGGGGCGGCCCTGCGCGCGGCCACAGGACGCGCACGCGATCCCCGGCGCAGGGCGCCGTCCGCGTGGACATCGTGCCGGACACCGGGGAGCGTTCCTCCGGCCTCGGGGGCGACGGGGAGGGAGCTCCGTGGAGACTCCCCGGGCGAGGTGTCAGATCGAGGGGCGCCGTGCGGTCAAGGAGGTGAACGATCACCGTTCCCGTGCAGCAGAAGGAGCTTCCCGTGTTCGCCACCTACGTCGTGGTCACCGTCCTCACCTCGGTCGTCAACGGCTCGGCCGCCCTCGCCAACCTCATCGGTCACGACTATCCGAAGAGCCAGGCGGACAAGATGGGCGTCCCCCGGTCCTGGATGCGGTGGCTCGGCACCTTGCTGGGCCTGGGGGCCGTGGGACTGGTGGCCGGGTTCGCCGTGCCGCTGCTGGGCACCGCCGCGGCCGTCGGCCTCGTGCTGTACTTCCTCGGTGCGCTGTGGGTCCACCTCAGGGTCGGCGACCACCGGCTCGGTGCCTGGGCCGTGTTCTTCTGTCTGCCCGTCGCCGCTCTGGCCCTGAACCTGTCCCACCACGGCACCTGGTGACCGGAGTACGGCAGAAGGCTCCTGTCGGTGACGACACGGTCGGCCCAGCGCGCCGCCCCTCGTCGCCTCCAAAGCCGCCGGGGAGGCGCATCATGGTCCCATCGGGGCGAGGTCCCGGAGCCGGTAAGAGGGCTGTGGTCCGGAAGCATCGGTGGTGCGCGTGGGACAGGACGGTGGGCAGTCCGTGATCGGTCCCGACGCCTGCGACTCCACGCCGGCGGCGGTGATCGTCACCCATGGGCCGCAGCACCGGATCGCGTACCGCAACGCGGCCCACCGCGAGATGTTCGGCGACCACTCGCCGGGCGCGCCGCTCCGCGAGTTCCTTCCCGTCATGGCCGGCCTGTCCGGTACGTCTCCGACCGACTCCTCCGAGGTCCTCGACCGGGTTCTGGCCACGGGCCGGTCGGAGCTGCTCGCGGCTGTTCCGGTGCGCCTGTCCCGCCCGGGGGCCGACGGGGAGCCGTCGCGCCACCTCACGTGCGCCCTGTCCAGGCTGACCTCGGCCGACGGATCGCACGGAGTGCTGGCCGTGATGCTGGACGTCACCGAGCAGGTCGCCGCCGTCGAGCGGATCCGTGTCCTGTCGGAGGAACGCCGGCTCGCGGTGCTGCGCTACGCCAGCCTGGTCGCCGCCGGCTCCCAGGCGATCTGGGTGATCGCCGCGGAGGGCGGCGTGGTCGAACGCAGTCCCGGCTGGGAACTGATGACCGGCCAGACCTGGGAGGAGTACCGGGGCGACGGCTGGTCCGAGGCGCTCCACCCCGAGGACCGGGCGTCCGTCGTCCGGGACTGGGAAAGGGCTCTCGTCGAGGTGCCCGCGCGCTTCACGACCACCTACCGCGTGCGCATGTCCGACGGGGGGTACCGGCACGTCGCCGTCGAGGCGGCACCGGTCCTGGACCGCGGCAGGGTGCTGGAATGGGTCGGTACCTGCACGGACGTCGAGCAGGAGTGGCAGGAGGCCCGGCGTGACGAGCTGATGGCCCGGGCGATCGCCGCCACCGCGGGAATCGCGGAACTGGGCGAACTGCTCGCGGCGCTCGCCCACGTGGTCGTGCCCGCCGTCGCCGACAGCTGCAGTGTCTATCTGCTGCCGGAGACGCTTCCGCACCCCGGCGACACCCGGTCCGCCGAGCGCGTCGTCGCCACCACCCGGCCGGACCTGCCCGAACTCCCACCGCACCGGGCGGAACACCTGCGCCCCGGCGGTCCCCTGCAGCGCGCGGTCGAGCACCGCAGCCCGGTGCACGCCGTCTTCCCGGCCGGCAGGCCCCCGCCCGAACTCGCCCCTCCGGACACCGAGCCGTGGCTCCCGCCCGGAGCGAACAGCGTGATTCTCCTGCCCGTCGTCGTGGAGGGCACGGTGGCCGCGCTCGTCACCGCCTCCGTGAGCGGAGACCGTACGCCACTCGGGCCGGCGGAGACGGAACTTCTGGGCCTGCTGCTGGAGCAGGCCCACGCGCCGCTCGGCAGGGCGCTGGAGTACCAGCGGACCACGCAGGTGGCGCTCGCGCTCCAGCGCAGCCTGCTCAGCGACCCGCCGGCCCTGCCCGACCTGGAGATCGCCGTCCGCTATCGGCCCAGCAATGCCGCGGCCCAGATCGGCGGGGACTGGTACGACTCCTTCGAGCGTGCCGACGGCAGCCTCGTGCTCACCATCGGGGACGTCACGGGCCACGACCTGCCCGCGGCGGTCACCATGAGTCAGCTGCGCAACATGCTGCGCGGGCTGGCCCTGGGGCGCCAGGACTCGACGGGCTCCGTCCTGCGCCGCCTGGACCGGTCGGTGCAGACCCTCTACCTGGAGTGCACCGCGACCTGCGTCCTCGGCCGGGTGGAACGTCCGGCACCTGGACGCTTCGCCCTCCAGTACTCCGTGGCCGGACATCCGCCCCCGCTGCTCGTCGAGGCCGACGGAACCTCCCGTTTCCTGACCGTCGCCCACGACCCGCTCCTCGGCCTCGCTCCCGACCCCCACTACGACACCGCGACCGAAGCGCTGCCGCCGGGGTCCACGCTCCTGCTGTACACCGACGGACTCGTCGAACGCCGCCACGAGGACATCGACGTCAGCCTCGAGCGCCTGCGCCGGCACGCCTTCGACGCCTGCCGGCTGCCGCTGGACGCCTTCTGCGACGCGCTCCTGGCCGAGATGCCCGCCGAGGACAGCGACGACGACATGGCCCTGGTGGCCCTGCGCGTGCCTCCGTCGGTGCCCGGACCGCCGGGAGGGCGCTCGGAGCGTGACGATCCCGGCCGACAGGGCTGAGCGACCCCGGACGCGTTTGCCGGGCCGAGGGAGGTGCCGGACACTGATGCTGTCGCCACGACAGAGGCCAGGTGGTCGGATGGGTGTGTCCCGCGCGGCATCAGGCGTCCCTCCCGCGCCCCTCGACGGCGTGATCGCCGCCGTCATCGACGGAACGGGCGCCCTCGCCGGGTGGACGCGCGAGGCCGCCGAGCTGTTGGGGTACGCCGACGCCGACGTGATCGGACGCCCCGCTCGGGCGCTCGTGGCTCCCCGCCCACCGCGCGGGGAGCGAGCCTCCGGGGCGCCGGGCGGACGTGTTCTGGCGCTGCGGCGCGTCGACGGCGCGTGCGTGGACGTCTGGGTCAGGCTCCTGCCGATGAGCGGCTCGGCGGTCCTCGCGTGGGGGCTGCCCGTGGACGTTCTCACGGCCTGGGGCGACTACACCGCGATGCCGCGGACGGTCCTCGAACAGGACGCCTGGCAGGTGGCCCTCGTCGACCGCGACCTGCGACTGCGCCGGTGGAGTCCCGCCGTCCGGCGGGCCGGCCGCTTCAGCGCGGGCGGCCGTGACCTGCTGTGCGACATGCCCATGATGGACGGCGGCGGTACCGGCGCGGACCTGCTGCGCCAGGTCATGGAGACCGGACTCCCCGTGGTGGGAGCCGCGGGCGTCCTGCGCGCCCCCCGGCCGGACCAGTCCGACCTGGTCTACTCGCTGACCGCGGCCCCGCTCTACGACCTGCGGGGCGACATCAGCGGTGCCTTCACGTCCCTGGTGGACGTCACCGAGCGCTACGAGTCGGGCCGCCGGCTCAACCTGGTGTACCGGGCCTCCCGCGCGGGTGACGAGCTGGACATCCGCCGCACTGCCGAGGGACTGGTCGACACCTTGGTCCCGGCACTGGGGGACCTGGCGGCGGTGGAGATCTCCGAGGCGGCCCTCCAGGGCGCCGAGCCACCGCTCCGCGTCCACGGGCTGCGCGGCGACTTCCGCCGCATCGCCGCCAAACACGCCCACGGGGCCTGGCCGTCCGACCTGGTCCAGGTGGACGAGATCCTGCCGGCGGTCCCCGACCAGCCGGGCTTCCGCGAGCTGGAGCGGGGCACCGTCCTCGTCTCCAACGACCTCAAGAACTATCTCGGCTTCCTGGGCGACGTGCCGCAGGCGGCCCGGATGGTGCCGCGCGACCTGCACGCCTCGATCGGCGCGGCCCTCGTCGCCCAAGGCCGGGTGCTCGGCTACGTACAGGTGTTCCGGACGAGACGCCCGTACGCCTTCACCGGCCACGACGCCAAACTCGTCAAGGAGATCATCACCCGGGCCGCGCTCGGCATCGACAACGCCCGCCGCTACACCCGCGAGCACCGGGTGGCCGAGACCCTCCAGCGAAGCCTCCTCCCACCGGTGTCGTCCAGCACCGCGGCGGCGGAGACGGCGGGCATCTACCTGCCTCCCCCGGGAGAGGTCGGGGTGGGCGGCGACTGGTTCGACGTGATCGCCCTGTCCTCGCTGCGCACGGCCCTCGTGACCGGCGACGTCATCGGGCACGGCCTGAAGGCCAGCACCACCATGGCCAGGCTCCGCACCGCCGTCCAGACACTGGCCGACCTGGACCTCGCCCCCGACGAACTGCTGGTCCGGCTCGACGACCTGGTCCAGCGCATGGCGGCGGAGTCCGACCAGCCCGACACCCTGGGCGCCTCGGTCCTGTACGCCGTCTACGACCCGGTCAGCCGGCTGTGCCGTCTCGCCAGCGCCGGCCATCCTCCCCCCGTCGTCGTCCACCCCGACGGCACCACCCACGTCGTCGACGTCCTGCCCGGGCCTCCCCTCGGCGTCGGCGGGGTGCCCTTCGAGGTCACGGAGGTGTCCCTGCCCGCCGGCAGCGTGCTGGCGATGTTCAGCGACGGCCTCCTCGACATCGTGCGCCGGGGCCGGCGCGACCCGGTGGGCCCCCTGGCCGACACCGAGGCGGCGTTCGCCGCGAGCCTGCGCGGGGCCTGCCGCCCCGGACGCCCGCTGCGGGAGATCGGCGAGGAACTCGTGGACCCGGAGCGGCAGGCGGCCGAGCGGTCCGACGACATCACGGTGCTCCTCGCCCGCACCCGTGCCGTTCCCGGCGACTCCGTCGCCCAGTGGCGCTTCCCGCCCGATCCCGCCGCCGTCGCCGAGGCCCGCGAGGTCGCCGTCGCCCGGCTGACCGCCTGGGGGCTCCACGAGAACGTCTTCGCCACCGAGCTGGTCGTCAGCGAGCTCGTCACCAACGCCGTCCGCTACGCCAGGGGCGACATCGTCCTGCGCCTGGTACGCGACCGTGTGCTCGTGTGCGAGGTGTCCGACTCCAGCGAGAGCCAGCCCCGGCTGCGCCGCGCCCACAACGACGACGAGGGCGGTCGCGGACTCTTCCTCGTCGCCCAGGTCACCACGCGATGGGGCAGCCGCTACGACGCGTCGGGCAAGACGATCTGGACGGAACAGCTCATCGGCGCGGAGCACGGCCCGACGGAGGAGTGAGCCCGGGGGAGGAGCCGCCCGCCCAGGTGGTGTCCTCGACGGGGAGGACCTCGACGGGGAGGACTTCGACGGGGAGGACTTCGACGGAGAGGACTTCGACCAGGCGGTCGAGCTTGTTGCGGGCGCGGTCGGCGTCGGCGCTCGGGACGGTGATCCGGGCCGTGGCCCGGGGCGAGGTTGTGGAGGCGTAGGACAGCCGGGTCACGGGGATGGCGCCGAGGACGGAGGTGACCCGGCGCAGGGCGGCAGGAGTGTTGTCGAGGGTGAGCGTCAGCGTGCGACCGGGGACGGTGGAGGGGGTGACGCGAGAGGTTCCGTGAGCCATGTCGGGCGTTCCTGTCTGCCGGGCGGGTGGGCCGAGGGGCGGTGGCGAGTCGCTGGTGGCGGAAAACGAAAAGACCCCTCGCGGAATGCGAGAGGTCTGCGTGCGGGCGGTGGGTCGTCCGGGGAGGATCGCTCCCGGGTCAGTCCCGTGCCGGCACGCCGGTGCCGATAATGAGCTGGCGCTGCATGCCGGTGATCGTGGCACAGGGCCTCTGCCGTGGGAAAGTCGTCTCAATATCCGGACCGCCGCAGCGTCGGCCGTCGGGCCCGGGCCGACCAGGGGTGATCGAAGTAGAGTGGGGCGATCGGCGCCGTTCGGGGGCGCCGTCGAGGAGGAGCAGCCGTGACCGAGGCCAGTCCGCCCGCGCGGGAGCGGATCGTCGCCGGTGCGGCGGACATGATCCGCCGGCGCGGGCTCAACGCGACGAGCATCCGGGAGACCGCGAAGCACGCCAAGGCCCCGCTCGGCTCCACCTACCACTACTTCCCCGGCGGCAAGCAGCAGCTGACCACCGAGGCCGTCCGGTACGCGGGGGAGGTCGTCGCGCGCGTGCTGCGGGAGCGGGTGTCCGAGGAGCCCGTCGCCGGGCTGCGCGCCCTCCTGGAGATGTGGCGCGCGATCGTCGTCGGCACCGACTTCCGGGCCGGCTGCACGGTCCTCGCGGTGGCGATCGAGGAGCCCGCCGACCCCGGGGGCTCGTCCGTCCTGGAGGCCGCCGCCGAGGTGTTCGGCGAGTGGGAGGGGCTGCTGGGCGCCTCCTTGCGCGCCCGCGGCGTCGATGCGGAGCGGGCCGCACGGGTCGCGACCCTCGTCGTCGCGTCCGTCGAGGGCTCCGTCGCCCTGTGCCGGGCCAAGCGCAGCCCCGAGCCGCTGGACCGCGTCGCCGCCGAGCTGGAGGCCGTCCTCGTCGACGCGCTCGGTCCGGCCTCCTGAGCGCCTGCCGCGAGGAGCCGTACGGGCTCAGCGCCGGGCGGCCCGTCGGCGGGCGATGAGGAGGCCCAGGACGATGCCGACGAGCAGCGTCACGGTGAGCACGATCCAGAGAGGGAGCGTGACCGTCGGGATCCACAGCCGGATCGTGACGGAGCCGGTGTTGGCGGCGATGAACCAGACGGCGAGCGCGGCGACCAGCAGGAACGCGATGTTCCGCAGTCGCATGTCCCGCCCCTTGAACGTGACGGTCGCGGGCTCGTGCGGCTGCTGGGCGGTCTTCCGGGACATGAGCCGGTTCCTCTCTCGGGGAGGGAGGGTGCCCTTCCCAGTATCGAGCCGGCCGCGGTCCCTGTCCCGGTGGAGCGGGGGTTCGGGAAGTCGTCCACAGGCTGCGGCGGGCGGCCCGGGGGAGGGGCGCGGGCGGCTAGGCTTTTCGGGTGGCCCTCATCGACGCTTCCTCCGACACCTCCTCCTCGACCGGTCCCGACGGTTCCTCCGACGCCCTGGACGTGCTCCACCGGGTCTTCGGCTACGGCTCCTTCCGGGGCGAGCAGCAGGAGATCATCGAGCACGTGGTGGCCGGCGGCGACGCCCTCGTGCTCATGCCCACCGGTGGCGGCAAGTCGCTGTGCTACCAGATCCCGGCGCTGGTGCGACCCGGCACGGGCGTGGTGATCTCGCCGCTGATCGCGCTGATGCAGGACCAGGTGGACGCGCTGAACGCGCTCGGGGTCCGCGCGGGCTTCCTCAACTCGACGCAGGACCCGTACGAGCGGCAGACCGTCGAGCAGGCCTTCCTCGCCGGTGAGCTCGACCTCCTGTACCTCGCCCCCGAGCGGCTGCGCACCGAGGGCGCGCAGCGGCTGCTCGACCGGGGCACGGTCTCCGTCTTCGCGATCGACGAGGCCCACTGCGTCTCCCAGTGGGGCCACGACTTCCGGCCCGACTACCTCGCGCTCTCCATGCTCCACGAGCGGTGGCCCAAGGTGCCGCGGATCGCGCTGACCGCGACGGCCACCGAGGCCACCCACGGCGAGATCGCCACCCGGCTCGGCCTGGACGAGGCCCGGCACTTCGTCGCCAGTTTCGACCGGCCCAACATCCAGTACCGGATCGCCGCCAAGAACAACCCGACCCGGCAGCTCCTCGACCTCATCCGCACCGAGCACGCGGGGGACGCCGGAGTCGTCTACTGCCTGTCGCGGTCCTCCGTGGAGAAGACCGCCGCCTTCCTCGCCGAGAACGGCGTCGACGCCATCCCGTACCACGCGGGCATGGACGCCGCGACGCGCGCCGCCAACCAGGCGCGCTTCCTCCGCGAGGACGGCGTCGTGGTCGTCGCGACCATCGCCTTCGGCATGGGCATCGACAAGCCCGACGTCCGGTTCGTCGCCCACCTCGACCTGCCCAAGTCCGTCGAGGGCTACTACCAGGAGACCGGCCGCGCCGGACGTGACGGCGAGCCCGCCACCGCCTGGCTCGCGTACGGGCTCCAGGACGTCGTCCAGCAGCGCAAGATGATCGACGGCTCCGAGGGCGACGAGAACCACCGGCGCGCCCTCGCCGCCCACCTCGACGCCATGCTCGCCCTCTGCGAGACCGTCGAGTGCCGCCGCGTCCGGCTGCTCGCCTACTTCGGCCAGACGTCCGGGCCCTGCGGCAACTGCGACACCTGCCTGACCCCCGCCGAGTCCTGGGACGGCACGGTCGCCGCACAGAAGCTGCTCTCCACGGTGTGGCGGCTGGCCCGCGAGCGGCGCCAGAAGTTCGGCGCCGGCCAGATCATCGACATCCTCCAGGGCAAGAAGACCGCCAAGGTCCTGCAGTTCGACCACGACACCCTCTCCGTCTTCGGCATCGGCGCCGACCTCGGCACGCCCGAGTGGCGGGGAGTGATCCGCCAGCTCCTCGCCCAGGGCCTGCTCGCCGTGGAGGGCGACTACGGCACCCTCGTCCTCACCGAGGCCAGCGGTGACGTCCTCGGCGGCCGGCGCCAGGTCCCGATGCGCAAGGAGGCCGCGAAGGCCGCCGCGCCGCGCAAGGAGAGCGGCGGCAAGTCCGGCAAGTCCCGCGTCCCCGTCGACCTGCCCGCCGCCGCCGTGCCCGTCTTCGAGGCCCTCCGGGCCTGGCGCGCGGCCACCGCGCGCGAGCAGGGCGTGCCCGCGTACGTCGTCTTCCACGACGCCACGCTGCGCGAGATCGCGACCAGCCTGCCGGGGAGCGTCGCCGAGCTGGGCACGGTCGGCGGCGTCGGCGAGGCCAAGCTCGCCAAGTACGGGGAGGGGGTCCTGGAGGCCCTCGCCGAGTTCGCCGGAGCGGCGGGCGGCGGGTCCGCCCCGGAGCCCGAGGCGGATCCGAGCCCGGCCGGTGCCGCGACCGACGCGGCGGACCCGCCGGAGGCCCGTGCCGCCGGTACGCCGCGTACGTCCGTGCCGACCGGGCGCGCCGACCGGCCCGCGCGCCCGGCCCGGGCCGCCGCCCGTCCCGCCGCCGTGACCGCGCCTCCCGAGGACGAGCCGCTCTTCTTCGGCGACGACGAGCCCGAGCCGTCCTGGGACGACTGGGAGTGACACGCGCCGGGCCCGGCCGGACCACCGTCCGGCCGGGCCCGCCGGCGTACGGCGGTCGCCTCGGGCCCGTGGGCGTACGCTGGCCCGCATCGGGCCGGCGGACCTACGGCGGTCGCCGCCTCAGGTCTCGGCGGTTGCCGAGGCCTCCTCGCCCGCCATCCGCTCCGGCTCCCGTGCCGGTTCCCGTACCGGCTTCCGCGTCCGCGGCGGTCCCGGATCCGGCGCCGCGTCCCGCTTCGGCCGGTCGAGCCGGGCGAGACCCCGGATGGCCGGGACGCAGAGCATCGCGGCCAGCAGGACGAACGAGACCGCCGAGGAGAAGAGCAGCACCCGGTCCGCGCCGAAGGACTCCGCCGCCGGACCGGCCAGGGCCCGGCCCAGCGGGATCACCATGATCGAGCCGGCGATGTCGTAGGCGGAGACCCGGCTCAGCACGGCCAGCGGAATGTGCGACTGCACGCTGGTCGCCCACATCACGCCCCAGAAAGCGAAGCCGCAGCCGGCCACCACGCCCGTCACCGCCGTGAGCGTGAAGTTCCAGCCGAGCGCCGGGGCCAGCGGGTTGAGCGCGAAGAAGAACATCGCGCAGACGCCCGCCACCAGCGGCCGGCGGGGCCGGACCCGCATGCCGAGCAGACCCCCGACGATCGTGCCGAGGCCGTCGGCCGAGGCGATCCAGCCGTAGCCGGTGGCGCCGTGCTGCTCCGTGAGCAGCGCCGCGCCCAGCGGCAGCGACGGGCCGAAGACGAACAGGCCGTACACCGCCCACAGCGAGATCACCCCCCACAGCCAGGTGCGGGACCGGAACTCGTGCCAGCCGGTGGCGAGCCGCCGCCACATCGGATCGTCGGTCTCGTCGACAGCGCCACCGTCGCCGGAGGCGAGCCGACGGAGGGGCAGCAGCCCGCCCGCGCTGACGGCGTAGGCCGCCGCGATCACCACGAACGAACCGGCGAGATCCCAGTACGCCACCAGGAAACCGGCGAGACCGGGGCCGATGAGCGTGGCCATCGACTCGGAGATGCGCAGCAGCGCGTTGGCGCGCTGGATGTCCTCGGCGACTTGGGGCACGATGCTCGCGAGCCCCGGCTGGAACATCGCGGTCGCCGCGCCGCTGACCCCCATCAGGGCCATGATCTGCCAGAGCCGTACCCCGCCGCCGGCGAAGAGCGCGGCCATGACGAGCATCGTCACCACCCGGACCGCGTCCGCGCCGACCATCATCACCTGCGGGGTGAACCGGTCGGCGAGCACACCGCCGAAGAGGATGAGCACCACGATCGGCGCCATCCACGCGGCGAGCGCGTAACCCACGCCGGTCGCCCCGAAGCCGGCGCCGAGCACCGACGTGGTGACGGAGACCATCAGCATGCCGTCGGCGAGCAGCGAGGCGCTGCGCGCGGTGAAGAACAGCCGGAAGCGGGGCGACCGCCAGGGGCTGGACGGCGGAGCCGCCGTCGTGCCCGCCGCGACGGTGTCATCCGTGGTCATGTGGCATCTCCCGGCTCCCGGCCGGTCCCTTCCCTGAGAATCCGCCGCGCCGCGGCGGGCTGCCGCGGCGGGCCCTCGACGAACACGTACCGGTGCGGGGCCAGGACCCCGGGCCGGCCCGGCAGGACGTCCATCAGCGCGGCGTGCGCCCGCCGCGGCGTCCACTCCTCCTCCGGCCAGGACCGCTCGTCCGCCCCGATGTACGCGGCGAGGCGATGACCGCCGCCGTCGGCGGCACCGGGCCCCTCCTCCACCACGACCTCGACCGGCCGCCCCCGCAGCGCCTCGGCCAGGGCGGCGGCGACGGCGGCGGGGGAGACCCAGCAGCCGTCGACCCGAGTCCACCCGGGACCGCGCGCCACCGGACGGACCCCCGTCACCTCGGTGAGCGGCCCCGGTGTGTCCAGCGGTACGTCGGTCTCCGCGACGGCCTCCAGGAGCCGCACCAGACCGGTGACCAGCTCCTCGGCCGCCGCCCGGGGGAACAGCGCCGGGTCGGCCCAGGTCGCCAGGCGCAGGACCGGCTCCGTCTCGTACACGAAGGTCAGCAGACGGGTCGGCAGCGACTGGCCGCCGCCCCAGGCGAGTTCGAGCTCGGGGGCGTCCCCGTCCGGCGCGGCCGCGCCGGCGAGGGTGCTGGGCAGGGCGCTGATGTCGTTGAAGACGACGTCGCGCGTGAACACGCTGCCCCGCTCGGTGGTGACCCGGCCGATCAGCTCCCACAGGCCGAGCGCGTCGAAGCGGCTGTGGCGGTAGGCGTTCATCGCCGCTCCCCACGCCTTGGCGAGCAGCGCGTCGAAGGACGGCGCGCGGACGTCGAGGGCGAGCAGGGCGTCCTGGGAGAGGGTGCTCACCGAGCGGGCGAGCTCCGGCCGGAAGCGGTTCGCGGTCGGCACGGCCGCCACGCACACGGACTGGCCCGCCCGGTGGGCGGTGAGCAGGCACCAGGCGGTGAGCAGCACCGTGCCGGGCAGGGCGCCGGTGCGCCGGGCGGCGGCGGCCAGCGCCCGGGCGCCGCGCGCCGAGCGGAGGGTGAGCCCCGGGGTGTCGGTCTCCGTGCCGGTGGCGCCGTCCTCGGCGAACATCGCCTGCGGGCCGGTGCGCAGGATCGTCTCCCAATGGGCCAGGCAGGCGGCCGACCTGCGCCGGCCGGCCGGGCTGTGCTCCTCGGCGGCGAGGTCGAGCGGGGTGAGCGCGGTGACCGGCGGGAGCGGCTCGCCCGCCAGCAGCGCGAGCCAGTCGTCGCGGAGGACGCCGAGGGCGCTGCCGTCGGTGACCGCGTGGCTGGCCGCGAGGGCGACGCGCATGGGACGTCCGGCGCGGGCGATGATCCGCAGCCGCAGCGGGAAGTCGAGGTCGAGACGGAAACGGGTGTCGCGGGCCGCGCGGGCCACCGCCTCGGCGTAGGCGTCGGTGTCCTCGGGGAGCTCGTCGTGGTCGAGGACGGTGACGGTGAACGCACCCTCGGCAGCAACCACTTGCTCGTCCGGGACGGCTCCGCTGCCCTCCTCGTACGGGAACGTGGTGCGCAGCGCCTCGTGGCGGACGGCGAGGTCCGCGAGGGCGCCGAGGGCGTGGTCCATCCCGGTGCCGTCGGGGACCGGCCACACGTCGTGGATGTTGATGGAGGCGGGTTCGTCCCTCAGGATGCAGCGGATCATGTTGGCCTGGCCCATCGTGACCGGGCCCCGGCGCGCACCGCCGCCCCCGTAGGACACGGTCACGGTGCGGGCCGCCGTGACGCCGTCGTCGGCGACGGCGCCTGGTGCGGGGGTGGTCGTCATGGCGTCACGGCCGGGGCGGGTGAGGGTCCGCGGGTCGGGAGGTGGTTCACGGCGGTGCCTTTCGCGTGCGCGGTCAGGGCGGCCCAGGCGTCGACGAGCAGGGCGAAGTCCGCCATGTCGGAACGGGCTTCGGCGAGGAGCCGTGCGCGCCGCTCGGCGAAGCGGCCGGCGGCGGTCGCGTACCGGCCGCCGAGCGAGCGGTAGCGGCGGTCGAGGACGTCGAGCCGGGCCGCGTTGCCGGCCGGGTCGATCAGGGCGCTCTCCCGGGCGAGGGCGGCGACCGCGGAGGGCCGCACCCGCCCGCGCTCGTCGAGCAGCGCGTCCCCGGTGGCCGTCAGGCCCGCGTACACCGCTTCGAGGTGGGCGGCGGCGAGCAGGTACTTGGCGAAGCGGAGCTGGTACGCGAGGAAGCCCTCGTCCGAACGCCGCTCGCCGGTGTAGTAGTTGACGATGTGCCGGTTGTGCAGGACGCCGGGCAGCCCGGCGGCGTGGACCAGGTGCAGGAGGAAGTAGTCGGTCCCGATGGTGTCGGTGGCGGGCGGCAGCGGGACCCGGCCGTACACCTCCCGGCCGAGCGACACGTTGCACATGTCGACCCGGGTGGGGCCGACCAGGGTCAATGTGGTCGTGTCGCCGGTGAAGGGGGTGGTGCCGGCGCCCCGGAAGGCCTCGTCGACGAGGTGCCGGCGCCAGAGCTCCGGATGGGCGGAGGACACGGACAGCCCGACGATCTCGCGGTACGCCTCGGGGTCGAGGGCGCGGAGCTCGGCGAGGTCCACGGAGGGCTCGCCGATGAAGGACGCGCCGGCGAGGGCGACCGTCCGGTCGGCGAGGCGCGGGTCGAGCCGGCTGCGGGTGACCGTGCCCGCCACGTCCCCGGCCCGCCGCCCGAGGGCGGCGAGTTCGTGGTGGATCGGGAAGACCGTTTCACCGTCGAGGCGTTGGTAGCGGCTGTCGGAGTCGCGGCGGTGCACGGAGGCGCAGCCCAGCGCCTCGGCCAGCAGGAAGGCGCGGTTGGTGCAGGCGCCGTACGACACCCCGGCCGGGAGCATCAGGCCGAGCAGCCGGTCCGCTCCCGCGAGCCCCGCCGCCGCGATGACCTCGCGCAGGAAGGCGCGTTGCCGGTCCTCGTCGAGGTGGTGGACGACGACCCCGGGCGCCGGCGGCAGGGCGGCGACCGCCGCCCGGTGCCCGGCGAGGTCGGCGGGCGCCGACGAGTCGAGGATCAGCAGGTGGACCTCGACGCCGAACTCCCGTGCTCCGTAGGCAGCTTCCTCGGCGACCGCCGTGATCGTCGCCGTGCACGCGCGGTTGGTCGGAAGGGTCAGGCAGGCGCGGCGCACGAAGGCTCCCCGGTGGGTGCGGTCGACGCGGCCTCGCCGGACGCGTCCTTCTCGTGCCAGGAGGTGAGGCCGAGCAACCGGGCGCCGAGCGGGGTGAGTTCGGCGGTCGGGTAGCGCTTGGACTCGTGCAGGACCGGGTCGCCGACGAGGGTGCGGTTCCAGCGTGGGGTGCGCAGGTGACGCCAGGACTCCACGCGGGAGCGGCGCAGCTTCGCGTGCTCCTCCAGGGCGGGCATCATCGACAGGTACTGGACGGCGCGGACCCCGTCCGCCGAGGTGTTGCGGGCGACCCCGTGCGCGAGCAGTCCGTTCCAGATCAGCAGGTCGCCGGGGCGCAGGTCGGGACGGACGACGGGGAATTCGGCCCGGTCCACGTCGGGACGGATGGGGTCGCGTCCCTCGGGCTGGGCGAGCTTCCACTCCTCGAAGCGCCGGAAGAGCTCCGGGTCGCACTGGAAGCCGCCCGTCTCGGCGGTGGTGTCGTTGAGCGCGATGATGCCCTGGACCCGCTGGGGCGGCACGCCGAGCGTGGTGTCGATGTCCCAGTGCAGTTCGATGTCGAAGCCCCGGTCCGTGGGTTCGATGAGGGCGCGGTCGCGGTTGCGGACGTTGGGCGGGTTGAGGTTGAGCCGGTCGAGGGTGACCCAGAGCTCTTCGCAGTCCCAGACGTCGACGAACGCGTCGTAGACCCGCTGGGACTGGCGGCTGTCCCAGAGCAGTTGGTGGTGGTAGGCCTCGACGAAGCCGTAGATGTGCAGCTGCTGGTCCAGCTCGGAGCGGAACGGGCGGTCCTCGTACCAGCTTTCCGGCCGTTCGGGGTCGAGCCCCTGGAAGTCCCAGGTGAAGTCGAGGAGCCGGCGGGCCGCCTCGGCCGGGATCGCCTCGCGCACGACGACGTGGCCGTACGTCTGCCAGTGCGTGAAGTCCTCCTGGGAGAGCACCCGCAGCGGCCGGGTCTTCTTCAGCTCCCGCAGGGTGGTCGCGGCGAGGTAGGACTCGCCGTCGTCGCTGAAGTACGGGCGCTCGGTGGCCGCGCGGTGCAGGTACGGGGTACGGGGGCGGCGCGGGGCGGGAGCGGGTGCCGCAGGGGGGTCGGGTGTGGGAGCGGGTGCGGGTGCGGGCGTCGTGGTCACAGGTCCCTCCAGGCGGGAGTCGGACGGCGTGCGGGCTCGGGGGTGCGGGGGCACGGCGGGACGGGGCGTGGCGGGACGCGGGCGTGGCGGGTCGGGGCGCGGACCCGGTGACGGGGGAGGAGCCCGCGGGGGACGAGGGACAGAATTGGTGTAGACCATCGCCGGTGTCAAGTGACCCGCCGGTATGCCCCGCGTGTCGGCCGCCTGCCCGAAAGTCGCGCCCCGGCAGGCCTGTTGGGAGATGATCTTTGGTCTAGACAACCCGAGGTCGGCTGTCCTACTGTCCCCTTGCGCAGAGCCGGCGCCGACCCGACCAGTCGAGCCCCGGCGCGACCGCTGCGTCCCGGTCGACGGCGACCGCGCACAGGGCCCTGTCCGCCGCTCCGCCGGCACCGACTTCGACTTCGACTTCGGAGACGGGCGCGTCCGCCCCGGACCGCCGACGCCCTCTGCCGACACCCTTGACCGACCGCCCACGCCGAGAGGGAACGGTTCCATGAGCACACCCAGCGCCACGACTCCGCCCGTCACCGGCCTCAAGAGCCCAGGCCCGGGCCTGATCACGCTGGACCCGGTGCACACCGCCCTGCTGGACGCCCTCGACGCCCTCCTCGGCGGACTCGCCGCCCGGCTTGCCGCACCCGAGGTCACCGGCCCGCCGCTCCTCGCCGCCGACGGCCTCGCCCGCCTCGACTACTTCCGCAACTTCCCCCATCTCGGCGTCGCCGCCGGGCGGTTCGCCCCCGACGCCCACGACCTCCTCGCCGCCGGACAGGCCCCCGGCGACCGGACCCTCGAACCCACCGGCTACCTCCTGCCCTCCGCCACCTGCTACGGACTGCTGCTCTCCCTGGAGGGGTCCGACGTCGGCGAGGACGGCCTCCGGCTCTCCGCCGCCGGACGCTGCTTCCGCAACGAGACCCACTACGACGGCCTGCGCCGCCTCTGGGGCTTCCACATGCGCGAGGTCGTCTACCTCGGCACCAAGGAAGGTGCCCTCGAACACCTGGAGCGGGGCGGCGTCTTCATCCAGGAGACCGCCGCGCTCCTCGGCCTCGACCTCACCCGCGCCACCGCCGACGACCCCTTCTACGACAAGGGCGGCTCCCGGGCCCGCCTGATGGCCCTCGATCCCGTCAAGCACGAGTACAGCGCGCCCGACGGCACCGCCATCGCGTCCGTCAACCGCCACCGCAACTTCTTCGGCGAGCGCCTCGACATCCGCGCCGGCAGCCACGGCCCCGCCTACAGCGCCTGCGTCGCCTTCGGTCTCGAACGCTGGATCCACGCCATGCTCCAGTCCCACGGCGGCCCCGAGGAGGCCCTCGACCGCGTCCGCGCCGCCACCGCCACCGCCGCCGACATCACCGCCGCCGACGTCACCTCCGGCTGACGATCCGTCGACCGGCGAGCCGTCACCGCACGACCACCCACACGGAGAACCGCACCATGGACCGCGTCACCGCCTGGATCCAGGACAAGAACCCCGGCCTCGAAGGCCCCGTCGACGTCCACGAGGACCTCATCGAGGCCCGGCTCATCGACTCCATGGACTTCCTGGAGTTCATCGACCTCCTGGAGGACATCTCCGGCACGTCGATCGACCTCCAGGAGGTCACCATCGACGACTTCCGCACCCTCGCCCGCGTCCAGGAACGCTTCCTCGCCCCCAGCGCGTGACCCCCGGCGCCTTCGTGGTCGTGGCGACCACCCGGGAGGTCCTGGACACCCCCGGCCTCGGGCCGCACCTCCTCGCGCCCTGGGAGCTGCGCCGGCTCGCCGCGATCCGCGTCCCCGCCCGCGCGGACGACGTCCTGGCCGCCCGGCTCCTGCTCCGCTTGGGCGCGGCCCGTGCCACCGGCCGCCCGCCGGCCGCGATCGGCCTCGCCCAGCGCTGCCCGGACTGCCGCCGGGCCGGCCACGGCCGCCCGTACCTCCCCGCGCACCCCGGCCTCGGCGTGAGCGTCAGCCACGCCGACGGCCTGGTCGCGGCGGCCACCGCCCCCGGCCCGGTCGGCGTCGACGTGGAGCCGGCGTCCCGGCGTCCCGGCCCCCTCCGGGTCCTCCGCCGCGTCCTTCCCGGACCCGACCTCCGCGAGGCCCTGGCCGCCCCCGACCCGGGCCCCGCGCTCCTGCGCGCCTGGGTCCGCGCGGAGGCCCGCTTCAAGGCGGGCCGCCCACCCCCGGAGGACGTACACCTCGTGGAGTGGACGGACCACGGCCGTGCGGCCGTGGTCGCGGCGGCGACGGTGACGGCGGCGACGGTGGACGCGGCCGCCGAGCCGGTGCTCCTGCCGCCCTCGGCGCTCCTGCGAGGACCGACGGCGGCCGGTGGACCGTGAGGGACCGGCCCCGGGGAGCGGTCAGGCGCCGACGTACTGCGCCAGGTGCTCGCCCGTCAGCGTCGAGCGGGCGGCGACCAGATCCGCGGGGGTGCCCTCGAAGACGATCCGGCCGCCGTCGTGGCCGGCGCCCGGACCGAGGTCCACGATCCAGTCGGCGTGCGCCATCACGGCCTGGTGGTGCTCGACCACGATCACCGACTTCCCGGAGTCGACCAGGCGGTCGAGCAGCCCGAGCAGCTGCTCCACATCGGCGAGGTGGAGGCCGGTGGTCGGCTCGTCGAGCACGTACACCCCGCCCTTGTCGCCCATGTGGGTCGCCAGCTTCAGGCGCTGCCGCTCGCCGCCCGAGAGCGTCGTCAGCGGCTGGCCCAGCGTGAGGTAGCCGAGCCCGACGTCCACCAGGCGCTCCAGGATCCGGTGGGCCGCCGGCGTACGGGCCTCGCCCGCGCCGAAGTACTCCTCCGCCTCCGTCACCGACATCGCGAGCACCTCGCTGATGTCCCGCCCGCCGAGCTCGTACTCCAGGACCGAGGCCATGAACCTGCGGCCCTCGCACTCCTCGCAGGTGGTGGCCACGCCCGCCATCATCGCCAGGTCGGTGTAGGTGACCCCGGCGCCGTTGCACGTCGGGCAGGCGCCCTCCGAATTGGCGCTGAACAGCGCCGGCTTGACGCCGTTGGCCTTGGCGAAGGCCTTGCGGATCGGGTCGAGCAGGCCCGTGTACGTCGCCGGGTTGCTGCGCCGCGAGCCGCGGATCGGGGTCTGGTCGACCGAGATCACCCCGGAGTCGGCCGGGATCGAGCCGTGCACCAGGGAACTCTTGCCGGATCCGGCGACGCCGGTGACGACGGCGAGCACGCCGAGCGGCAGGTCGACGTCGACCTTCCGCAGGTTGTTCGCGGCCGCGCCGCGGATCGGCAGGACGCCGGTCGGCGTGCGGACGGAGTCCTTCACCGAGGCCCGGTCGTCGAGGTGACGACCCGTCACCGTACCGCTGCCGCGCAGTCCTTCGAGCGTGCCCTGGTAGGAGATCGTGCCGCCGCCGGTGCCGGCGCCGGGGCCCAGGTCGACGACGTGGTCGGCGATCGCGATCGTCTCCGGCTTGTGCTCCACGACCAGGACCGTGTTGCCCTTGTCCCTCAGCCGCAGCAGGAGTTCGTTCATCCGCTGGATGTCGTGCGGGTGCAGACCGGCCGTCGGCTCGTCGAAGACGTAGGTGACGTCGGTGAGCGAGGAGCCGAGGTGCCGGATCATCTTCACGCGCTGCGCCTCGCCGCCCGACAGGGTGCCCGCGGGCCGGTCGAGCGCCAGATAGCCGAGCCCGATCTCCACGAACGAGTCCAGGGTCCGCCGCAGCGATTCGAGCAGCGGCGCCACCGAGGAGTCGTCCGACTCGCTTACCCATGCGGCGAGATCGCTGATCTGCATCGCGCAGGCGTCCGCGATGCTGATCCCCTTGATCTTCGAGGAGCGGGCACCCTCGTTGAGCCGGGTGCCGTCGCACTCCGGACACACCTGGGTGGTGGTGGCCCGCTCCACGAAGGCCCGGATGTGCGGCTGGAGCGACTCGACGTCCTTGGCGAGGAAGGACTTCTGCAGCTTGGGGATCAGGCCCTCGTACGTGACGTTGACCCCCTCGACCTTGACCCGGGTCGCCTCCTTGTACAGAAGGGTGTCCAGCTCCCGCTTGGTGTACTTCCGGATCGGCTTCGCCGGGTCGAGGAGACCGGAGAGACGGTACGTGCGGCCGTACCAGCTGTCCGCCGTGTATCCGGGGATGGTGAGCGCGCCCTCGTCCAGCGACTTGGTGTCGTCGTACAGCTCCGCCAGGTCGATGTCCGAGACCCGGCCGCGGCCCTCGCAGCGGGGGCACATGCCGCCGGTGATCTGGAAGCTCGCCTTCTCCTTCACCGTCCGGCCGCCGCGCTCCACGGTGATCGCGCCCGCGCCGCTCACCGAGGGGACGTTGAAGGAGAACGCCCGGGAGGAGCCGATGTGCGGGGTGCCGAGCCGGCTGAAGAGGATGCGCAGCATCGCGTTGGCGTCGGTGGCGGTGCCGACGGTGGAGCGCGGGTCGGCGCCCATGCGCTGCTGGTCGACGATGATCGCGGTGGTCAGGCCGTCGAGCACGTCGACGTCCGGGCGTGCCAGCGTCGGCATGAACCCCTGGACGAAGGCGCTGTACGTCTCGTTGATCAGCCGCTGGGACTCGGCGGCGATCGTGTCGAAGACCAGCGAGCTCTTGCCGGAGCCGGAGACCCCGGTGAAGACCGTCAGCCGCCGCTTGGGGATCTCGACGCTGACGTCCTTGAGGTTGTTCTCGCGCGCGCCGACCACGCGGATCAGCTCGTGACTGTCGGCGACGTGGCCGCCGGTGACGTGACCGTCGGCGGCGCGTGAGGAGGGTGAGGGCGGGGTCGCGGCGCGGTTCCGCTTGGCCGTGCTCAAAGGTTTCTCCCTCGTCAGGGGTGGGCGGGTTCGCGACCCACCTTAGGCGGGCCCGGCGTGGCAGGCAGAGCGCATTCGGGGAGCGGGGAGCGGGTGCGCGGCGAGCGGCGAAGGGCGGGGAACGGCCCGTCGACTTGATAGGCAAGTGAACGCTTGCCTATGGTGGCGTCATGGAGGAGGATCTGTTCAAGGCGCTGGCCGACCCGACGCGCCGGGTGATCCTCGACGAGCTGACCGAACGCAACGGACAGTCGCTCTTCGAGATATGCGCCCGGCTGGCGACCCGGCACGGCCTCGCCATCTCCCGGCAGGCGGTCAGCCAGCACCTCGCGGTGCTGGAGACCGCGGGGCTGGTCACGCCCCGTCGTGAGGGCCGCTACAAGTTCCACGACCTCGACCCCCGACCGCTGCAGCACATCGTCACGCGATGGCTCACCCCCGCACCCCCCGAGGACACCCCATGAGGATCAACATCACCAGCGTCTTCGTCGACGACCAGGAGAAGGCGCTCCGCTTCTACACCGACGTGCTCGGCTTCGCGACCAAGCACGACGTGCCGCTCGGCGAGGACCGCTGGATCACCGTCGTCTCCCCGGAGGACCCCGAAGGCACCGAACTCCTCCTGGAGCCCTCCGGCCACCCCGCCGTCCCGCCCTACAAGGCGGCCCTCGTCGCCGACGGCATCCCCGCGACCTCCTTCGCCGTCGACGACGTCCACGCCGAGCACACCCGCCTCACCGCGCTGGGCGTCCGCTTCACCCAGCCCCCCGTGGACATGGGCCCCGTCACCACCGCCGTCCTCGACGACACCTGCGGCAACCTGATCCAGCTCGCCCAGTACACGTAAGCCCCCCGGCCCTGTCCGGCCGCGTGCCGCTGACGCGCCCCCGCGGGGCCCCTCCCCCCCCGGCGCGGAAAACCGGGCGCGCCCGGTGCGTGCCGACCGGCAGGATGCCGGTCGTGTACGCACTTCTGCACGGACTCGCCGGGAATCCGGCTCTGCCCCCCGAGCTGCTGGACCGGCTCGTCGCCCTCGCCGACGACGAACTCGCGGGCACCCTGGCCCGCCGGGCCGACCTCGACCGCGGACGGGCCGTCGCCCTGGCGCGGCGGGTCGGGGAGGCCGCGGTGCCCCTCGCGGACGAGGGGAGGCTCACCGCCGACGACGTCGATCCCGAGGAGTGGCCGGAGGCCGCCCTCGCGCTGCTGGACCGGGGTGTGGCGCCCGTCGCGTGGGCGCGGGCGTTCGCGGTGGACCCGGACCCCGGGCGCCGGGAGCGGCCGGCGGCCCGCCCGGGGCTTCCGCCCGAGGTGACGGAACGGCCGGCGCGGGACCCGGTCCCGAGCGTGGTCGCCGAGCCGGCCCGGCTGGGGCCCGGCGGCACGGGCGCGGAGTCATGACCGGGGTGGCGGCCAACCCGGACACGCCCGCGGCCCTGCTGGAGGAGCTCGCCCGGCACGAGCCGCCGGTGCGGCGGGCGCTCCGCGAGATCGCCCGGCATCCCGCCGCCACGCCCCCGGCGCTCCTCGCCTGCCTGGCGGACGCCCGGGCGCGCCCCCTCGCCGCCGGTCATCCGGCGCTCCCGCCGGCGGTGCTCCGCGGACTGCTCGCGGACGCGGACGAGGGCGTGCGGGAGGCGGCAGCGGCCCACCCGTCCCTGCCGCCCGCCGAGATGGCGAGGCTCCTGCGGGAGCCGTGAGCGGCCGCCCGGGCGCGAGGGCCGCCGCCCGGCCCCGCCCGTCAGTCGCTGACCGCGAGGCGTACCGCGAAGGCGCCGATCACCGTGCCCGTGATCCGGTCGAGGACCCGCCGGGCCCGCGCGCCGCGCAGCCAGGTGCCGAGGGCGGAGGCGGAGGCGATCAGGACCGTCGACCAGACCATGCCGAGGACGACGTGGACGGAGGTCAGCGCGAGGCCCGTCGCGAAGTGCGGGGCCTCGGCCGGGATGAACTGCGGCAGCACGGCGACGTAGAAGACGCCGACCTTGGGGTTCAGCAGATTGGTGAGCGTGCCCTGCCGCCAGCCGCTCGTGAGGGTGTCCGTGCCGCCGACCTCCACCTCCGCGCCCGCGTCCGCCCCGCGGCGCCGGAACGTTTCGGCGATCATGCGGGCCGCCATCCACAGCAGATAGGCCGCGCCGGCCCACCGGAGGATCTCGTACGCGAGGTGCGACGCGGTCAGCAGCGCCGTGATGCCCAGCGAGGTCAGCGCGCCCCAGATCAGCGTGCCGGTCTGGATGCCGAGGACGACGCCCCAGGCGCGGGTACGGCGGCCGAGCGCGGCCGTCCGCAGGATGAGGGCCGTGTCGAGGCCCGGGGTGAGGGTGAGGAGTCCCACGACGAGAGCGAAGGACCAGAACGCGGTGCTCGATGCCATGGAAGGCCACGGTATCGCAGCCCCTGTCCGGCGGCGCCCCTCGCCTCGTCCTCGCCCGGCCACCCCCGGGTCCGACGGCGGCCCCCGCACCCCCTCTTCGTAGGCTGCCCGCATGAGAGAACTCTTCCTGACCGACCGTCAGGCGTACCTGCGGTGGCTCGATCTCCCGGGCGAGGGGGCCGTGCGGGTCTTCCTCCACGGGCTCGGCTGCACCGCCGCCTCCGACTTCGCGCACATCGCGACCCACCCGGACCTGGGCGGCGGGCGGGCGCTTCTCGTCGATCTGCTGGGACACGGGCTGAGCGACCGGCCCGGGGACTTCGACTACCGGCCCGAGGGGCAGGCGGCGGCGGTGGCCGCGCTCCTTGACCATCTCGACCTGACCGGCGTCGAACTCGTCGGGCATTCGATGGGCGGTGCCGTCGCGATCCACCTGGCGGCGGCCCGGCCCGGGCGGATCGCCCGGCTGGTGGTCGCGGAGCCCAACCTGTACGGGGGCGGCGGCGCGTTCAGCAGGCCGGTGGCCCGGCAGCCGGAGGAGGCCTTCGTCCGGAGCGGCTACGCGAAGCTGCTGGCCCTCGCCGAACGGGCCGACTACGCCGCGCGGTTGCGGCTCGCCGACGCGCGGGCCGTGCACCGCTGCGCGGTCGCGCTGGTCGAGGGCGGCGACCCGGAGCCCGGCGACGTGCTGCGGGAGCTGACGCTGCCCCGGGCGTTCCTGGTGGGGGAGAAGAGCCTGCCGGCCCGGGGAGCCGGGCAGGCGGCGGCGATGGGCGTGCCCGTCCTGGAGGTGCCCGCCGCCGGGCACAACCTGATGCTCGACAACCCCGACGGCTTCGCCGCCGCCCTTGCCCGCGCCCTGGCGCTGCCGGGGTGATTCCGGGCCGTCCGACGCCCCGGCCGGGCACGGGGTCTTGCGCAGGGTCCCCGCCTCTCTCTACGCTCGGCGCGCCGATAGTTAGGAACGTTTCCTAACGAGCGATCGCCCTGGAGAGAAAGGGAGTTGTCATGCGCCGACGAAGCGCCATCCCGCTCGGACTCGCCGCTCTGCTGGCCCTGCCCCTCGCCGTCCTGCCCGAGAGCGAGGCCGAGGCCGCCGACGCCCTCGTCTCGGCGGGCAAGCCGGCGGCGTCCTCGTCCGTGGAGGGCTCGGGCTTCGCCCCGGGCCTCGCCGTGGACGGCAGCCGCGCCACCCGCTGGGCCAGCCTGGAGGGCGTCGATCCGCAGTGGATCCGCATCGACCTCGGGGCGAACCACACGCTCTCCCGGATCAAGCTCGACTGGGAGGCCGCCCACGCGACGACGTACCGCCTCCAGACCTCGGCCGACGGTTCCACCTGGACCGACGTCTACACGACCACGAGCGGCGACGGCGCCGTCGACGACCTCACCGTCTCCGGCAGCGGCCGGTACGTCCGCATGTACGGCACCGGCCGGGGCACCCCGTACGGCTACTCCCTCTACGAGTTCGAGGTCTACGGCTCCCCGGCCGGCGGTGGCGGCACCGGCCCCGGCGTGCCCTTCGGCAGCCACCTCAAGCCCTACGCGGCCGGCATGCTCAAGCCCTCCGGCGCCCAGTCGGGCATCGACCAGAAGGTCGTCGACTACTACAACCGCTGGAAGGCCGCCTTCGTCCGGCAGAACTGCGGCAACGGCTGGTACCAGGTCATCTCGCCCGACGCCGACCACCCCTACGTCGCCGAGGCCCAGGGCTACGGCATGGTCATCGCCGCCACCATGGCCGGCGCCGACCCCGACGCCAAGAAGATCTTCGACGGTCTCGTCAAGTGGAAGCTCGACCACCCGTCGTCCGTCAACCCCGACCTCCTCGCCGCCGAACAGGACGTCGACTGTCGCAGCGTCAACGGCGGCGACGGCGCCACCGACGGCGACATGGACGTCGCCTACGGCCTCCTCCTCGCCGACAAGCAGTGGGGCAGCGCCGGCACGTACGACTACAAGGCCCTCGCGCTCAAGCACATCGCCGCCATCAAGAAGGACGAGCTGAACCCCACCACCAAGCTCCTCAAGCTCGGCGACTGGTCCGGCTCCGGCGACCAGTACTACTACATCTCCCGCACCTCCGACTGGATGGTCGACCACTTCCGCGCCTTCCGCGCGGCCACCGGCGACACCACCTGGGACGCGGCCCGCACCGCCCACCAGACCCAGATCGCCAACCTCCAGTCCGGCTACGCCCCGAGCACCGGCCTGCTCCCCGACTTCGTCGTCGACACGAACACCAGCCCCAGGCCGGCCCCGGGCGAGGTCCTGGAGGACCCGAACGACGGCCAGTACTGGTGGAACGCCTGCCGCACCCCGTGGCGCATCGCCGACGACGCCGTCACCAGCGGCGACGCCAAGTCCCTGGCCGCGGCGCGGAAGTTGAACGGCTGGATCAAGAGCAAGACCGGCGGCGACCCCAACAAGATCGCCATGGGCTACAAGCTCAACGGCACCCAGATCGCCGCGGGCAGCGAGGCCGCCTTCTTCGCCCCCTTCGCCGTCGCCGCCATGACCGACTCCGGCAGCCAGGCCTGGCTCGACGCCCTCTGGAACAAGATGGTCGCCACCCCGATCGACACCGGGAGCTACTTCTCCGCGAGCATCCAGCTCCAGGTGATGATCACGGTCTCCGGCAACCACTGGGTCCCGTAGCGGCCCGCACACCGGTCAGCCCCCGCCGACCAGGCCCCTCCGAGGATCGACGCGGACCCCCGCCTGCCAGACGGTGGGTCCGCACTTCCCGCCGTTCGGGGTCGACTCGCGCAGCGTGACCCGCGTCGAGAACGCGTCGACGACCCGGCCGCCTTCGGTGGGTTCACTGCCCGGGTCGCCGCCCACCGGTTCACTGCCCGCCGGGTCGCCGCCCGCGAGCACCTCGGCCGGGGCGACGACCGTGAAGCGCACCGCCACCTCCCGCGGCCCGTCCTCCTCCGGCAGCCGTACCTGGAGGAAGGTGGTGGAGCCGTCGCCCGCCGTGGGGTCCTCGCGCTCCCGGCACTCGCCGTCGGCGCAGATCCGGTAGCGCGAGCCCGCCGGGAAGTCCGCCGGGCGCCAGCTCACCGTCACGCCGGAGTCGGCACCGATCAGCGTGCAGACCGTCCCCGGCCGGCCGAGGCAGCCCGCCGTCGGGAGCAGTGCGGTGGACACCACCAGGGCGAGCGCGGCGCGGCGGGTGAGGGGAGGGGGTGCGAGGCGTGCGGATCCGCGGGGCATGGGAAGGCAACTACCGTCTGCGGAGCGGCAATTCCATAGGGCTTCACCGTCCTCCCACCGGAACTCCCGGTCATGATCACCTGAACGAGTGAGCGCAGGTCGGGAACGCCCCGCCCATGCCCGAAGCTGGCCCGGTACGCACCCCATCCCCCCTCTCTTCCGAGGAGCCGGCCGGCATGACCCACCCCACGCCCCCACGCGAACGCCCCGACGACAAGGCCCTGTTGCTGGCCGCAGGCCTCGCCGACCTGGTCGTGGAGGCGATCGGCACCGCCACGGGCTCGCTCCGCTCCCTCCTCGGCCGCGCCGACTCCGCGGACATCGCCCAGGACGCCGCCGCCGACCTCCGCGCCCGGGGCCGACTGGCCCTCGACCGCCTCGCCGCCGACCGCGACGGCCCCCACTCCCTCCCGCACATGGAGCTCCTCGCCCGCGAGGCCGCCGCCCGCCGGGCGGCCGCGGCGGAGGCCGCCGCCGGCCCCGGCGGCCGGCACGCCTCCGACAGCGGGGCGAACCCCGATGCCTGACGTCCGGACCGCGGAGGAGTTCAAGGCCCGTACGGACGCGGTCCTCACCGGCTTCCTCGACGAGGAGGCCGCCGCACTGCTCGCCGTCGACGACGCGCTCGACCCGCTCGCCGAGGCCCTGCGCACCACCGCCCGCCACGGCAAACGGCTCCGCGCCGCGTTCTGCTACTGGGGCTGGCGGGCCGCCGGACAGCCCGACAGCGACGCCCTGATGCGGGCCGCGGCCGCCATGGAGCTCGTCCACGCGGCCGCCGTCGTCCACGACGACCTCATCGACGACAGCCCCCTGCGGCACGGCCGCCCCACCGCCCACCGCCACTTCGCGGCCCTGCCGCACCTCGGCCGGACGCCCCGGACGGCGGCCCGCGCGCTCGCCCTGCTGCTCGGCGACCACCTGATGGCCCTCGCGGGCCGCCTCTACGCGGAGTCCGGGCTGCCCGCCGCGTACCTCTCCCGGGGCCGGCCCCTCTGGGCCGCCCTCGCACGCGAACTCGTCGCCGGCGAGGCCCTGGAGATCCTGCACACCGGCGGTTCGCCGGACACCGGCACCTCCCTCAAGGTGATCCGCTACAAGACCGCCAAGTACACCGTCGAACACCCCCTCCTCCTCGGCGGGCTCCTCGCCGGCGCCCCCGCCGCCCTCCGCGAGGGCTTCTCCCGCTACGGGCTGCCGCTCGGCGAGGCGTTCCAGCTCCGCGACGACCTCCTCGGCCTCTTCGGCGACCCCGCCCGCACCGGCAAGGCACCCCTCGACGACCTCCGCGCCGGCCGGCCCACCGTCCTCCTCGCCGAGACCTGGAAGGCCGCCGGGCCCGCGCAGCGGGAGCTCCTCCGCCGGACCCTCTCCGGGGACCGGCGGCCCGACGACGGCGAACTGCGCGAGGTCCGCGCCCTCATGGCCGAACTCGGCGCGCCCGCACGGGTCGAGCGCATGATCGCCGGCCGCGTCGAGGAGGCCGTCCGCACCCTCGACGAGCTCGACCTTCCGGCCGTCGCCCACCGCGCCCTCACGGACCTCGCCCACCGCGCGGCCGTCCGCCACCACTGACCGCCCCTCCACCGCACCCTGGAGCGCCCGCCGTGACCGGCACCCACGCCCGTTCAGCCACCCGAACCACCACGACCGCCCCCACCCCCGCCCCGTACACCGACGCCTCCCTCGACGCCCTGCGCCTCAGCGGCGACGAGCTCGCGGACGCCGTCGTCGCCACCCTCTTCGAACGCGGCGAGGTCGGCCTCTCCAACTCCCTCATGCGGTACGTCTCCGTCTCCGGCCAGGAGCTCCCCGCCGGGCTGCCCGACGTGGCCCGGGAGTACCTGGAGACGACGGCCGTCCCGCCCGCCTGGGTCGACTGGAACGAGATGGAGAAGGCCCGGCTCTTCTTCACCGACAACAACGTCCACATCAACACCGCCCTCTCCTTCGCCTCCATGCCCGCCTGCTACGTCGTCCCGCGCGTCGCCCGGCTGCTCTCCGCCACCCACGGCCTGCACTACCCGAGCAAGCGCATGGCGGAGACCGGCCAGTTCACGACGTACCTCATGCGGCCCGACGCCTTCGAGGCCGGAGGCCGGTTCGTCCCCGCCGCGCAGAAGGTGCGGCTCCTGCACGCCTCCATCCGCCACCACCTGGTCCGCGCCGACCGCTGGGACACCGCGGCCGACGGCGTGCCGATCTGCCAGGAGGACATGATCGGCGGGCAGATGTTCTTCTCGATGCTCGTCCTCGACAGCCTCCACCGACTCGGCGTCCACATGTCCACCGAGGGAGCCGAGGCGTACTACTACGCCTGGCGGGTGGTCGGCGCGATCCTCGGCGTGGACCAGACGGCGGTGCCGAAGACCCTCGACGAGGCGCGCGCCTTCCTCGACCTCTACCTCCTCCGGCACATGGGTCCCTCGGAGGAGGGCGTGGTGCTGACCCGGCAGCTGATCGACCTGTACGAGGAGGTCGTGCCCGGCACCTTCTTCGACCCGGTGGTCTCCGCCCTGATCCGCCACCTCGTCGGCGACACCGCCGGCGACTGGCTCGACGTCCCCCGCAGCCGCTGGGACACCGCGGTGAAGGCGCTGCCGCCGCTGCTCGGAGTCCTGGAGTCGGTGGAGGACGCGTCACCGTTCGCGGCCTGGGCGCTGGACCGGCTCGGCCACCTGACCTCGGTCTTCGAGCTGTCCACGCTCACCCGGGGCCGGGTGATGCACTACGCCATCCCGGAGCACCTGAGGAAGGAGTACGGCGTCGACACGGGCGTCGCCCGCCACCACCGGTGGACACCGCCCCCGTCCACCGTCTGACGGGCCGCCCGGGGCGCCTCTCCTCGCAGAATGGGGCCTCCTGGCCGAAAATGGACTCACCTGGTGAAGGTGAGGTGTGCATGGACGGCGGGGATCCTCAGGAGGGAGCACCCGGAAGCGGCCCGGCGGCCGGCCGGCGGGTCCGGTTCCGGGTGGACGTACGGCCCGAACGGGGCCGGGGGACCGTCGTCGTGGCACCGCTCGGGGAACTCGACCACGACACGGTGGAACCGCTCGCCTCCGCCCTGGAGGAGCACGCCGACGCGGCCCGGATCGTCGTCGACTGCGCAGGGCTCGACTTCTGCGACTCCACCGGCCTGAACCTGCTGCTCAAGGCCCGCTCCCGGGCCCTGGAGGCGGGTGCCCGGCTGGACCTGGCCGGACTGCGGCCCCCGGTGGACCGGATGTTCGAGATCACCGGCGCCGTCCACGTCTTCCGGGTGTACGCGGACGTCCGCGAGGCCCTCGCGGACGACCCGCCGGCCGGCCAGGACGACGCTTCGGCCTCCGGGGCGGGCGATGCGCGCCCCGGGGACCCGGTCTGACGGGCCGCCGGTCATGAGGGAGAGCGACCGGACCCGAGGCGACGGCACACCCGTGGTCCAGACCCGCCGCCTGCTGCTGCACGGCAGCACGGGCGCGGTCTCCCGCTGCCGCGACTTCACCGCGCGGGCACTCGCCGACTGGGGGTGGATCCCCGCCGAGAGCACCCTGGCCCGGGAGCGGGTCGAGGACGTCCTGCTGCTGGTCTCCGAGGTGGTGACCAACGCCTGTCTGCACGGCGGCGGTCCCGAGGAGTTCGTGCTCCGGCACGCGGACGGCCTGCTCCGGGTCGAGGTCGCCGACCGCAGCCCCGACCATCCGCGCCGGCTCGCCCCCCGCTCGCCCTCGCTCCCCGGCGGTCACGGGCTGATGGTCCTGGACCGGCTGGCGACGGACTGGGGATCCTCGGACCGAGGCCCCGGGGCGGTGGGCAAGGTGGTGTGGCTGGAGGTCAGCAGGCCGTCGCGTCCGCCGTGGCGTCGTCGTCGAGGAGACCGTCCCTGAGGTCGCCGAGGATGCGGGCGAGCAGCCGGGACACGTGCATCTGGGAGAGGCCGATCCGCCGGCCTATCTCGGCCTGCGTCAGCTCCTCGCCGAAGCGCAGGGTGAGGATCAGCCGGTCGCGGGCGCCGAGCCGGTCGAGCAGCGGCCGCAGCGAGTTGAGGTCGTCGATCAGCTCGTAGGCGGGCTCCTCGACGGCGGTGCGCCGTCCGGCCGTCCCCTGGGGGGCGTGGGACTCGTCGTCGCCGACGGGGGCGTCGAGGGAGTGGGCGCTGTAGCCGTTGGCGGCGAGTTCCCCCTCCGCCACCTCCTCCGTGGTGAGGTGCAGCCGCGCGGCGAGCTCGGCGCGGTCGGGCCGGTGCCCTGCGCGCTGTTCCAGGTCGTCGGAGGCCTTGGCCAGGTCGATCCGCAGCTCCTGGAGCCGGCGCGGCACCCGTACCGCCCAGCCGGTGTCCCGGAAGAACCGCTTCATCTCGCCGACGATCGTCGGCAGCGCGAAGGCGGAGAACTCGACGCCGCGGTCCGGGTCGAAGCGGTCGATCGCCTTGATCAAGCCGATCGTCCCCACCTGCACGATGTCCTCCATCGGCTCCGGGCGGCCCCGGAACCGCCGGGCGCCGAACTTCACGAGGCTCAGGTTCAGCTCGACCAGGGTGTTGCGCACGTACGCGTGCTCGGGGCTGCCCTCGTCGAGCTCCCGGAGCCGTACGAACATCGCCGCGGAGAGGGTCCGCGCGTCGTCGGTGGAGGACGCGAGCGGATTCTCCGGCTCCGGCAGCCCCCCGAGTGCCCGCCGCCGCGTGGCGGCGGAGGTGGATGCCTCTTCGCGGGTGGGCGACGGAGGCGGGGACGCATTCAGGACTCGGCCCGTGGCCATGAGTTTCCTCCTTGTAGAGAGGATGCCCACTGGGGACGTTTCGACCCGTATATCCCGCCATGTAAATGTTTGGGTGGTCCGGAGGTGGGTCAGACGCCTGTCATGGAGGTACAGGAAAGCAACCGCGGAACCGTCTCCAGGCGGTACGCCCTCGGTGGCGGACCGGGCACCGCCCGCACCCTCCGTCACCTCTCGGCACAGGCCGTCGCCGACTGGTACGGCCCGCTCCCCGCGTCGGCCAGGACGGCCGCCGCCGACGTGCAGCTGCTCGTCACCGAGCTCGTCGTCCACGCGGTGCGGTGCGGGGGAGTCCCGTACGAGCTCCGCCTCGACCGTTCCGTCGACGGCGTCTGGCTCCAGGTCAGCGACACCTGCTCGGCGGCGCCCCGCCCGGAGGGCCGGCACCGTCCGGGAGTCCCCTGCCGGAACACCCTCTACCTGGTCCAGCGGCTCGCCGCCGCCTGGGGCTGGGTGGCGCGGGACCACGGGCGGACCGTGTGGTGCGAGGTCCGCTTCCCGACAGGGGCGGTCGTCTGACGTCGCACCGGGCGGGTGGCCCGGTGGAACGACCCCGTCGCTCCGCCGGGATCCCGCGACCGGAGGAGGTGTCCGCGATGGACGAGGCCCGTCTCTCCGCGCACGAGCGACGCGTCCTGGCCGGCATCGAGGCGGACCTCGGCGCCGACGAGGGGCTCGCCCGCCGCATGGCCGGACACCGGCCGGCACCCCGGCCGCCCCGGGTCACCGGGCGCGGCGCCGTGGGCGCCGTGGCTCTCGGGGCCGTCACCCTCACCCTGCTCGTCCTCGCCGTGGCGACCTCGGCCCCGGGCCTGATCTGGGGCTTCGCCGCCGCCTGGGTCGTGACGCTGACCCTGCTCCTGCGCATGGTGGTCCGCTGGACCCGGTGCCGGGCCGGCGGCGGACGACCCGACGCCTGACCCCCGGCCCGCAGCCCCTGTCCCCGGCCCCTATTCCCGTCCCCCGACCACGCCCCGCACGACGCCCAGGGCGACCAGGTCGTCCGGGCGCAGGCGCAGGTCGTCGGCGGTGGCGTCGGCGTCCTCCGGGGCGCGCTTCAGGATGGCGGTGGCGAGTTCGGGGGCGATGACGGAGAAGTACGAGTCCGGGGTCGCCCAGGTGTTGCCGGGCGCCGCGAGTGCGAGCGCGCCGCCCGAGCCGCCCTCGCCCACGAGCAGCGCGGTCACCGGTACGGCCGCCTCCGCGACGGCGCCGAAGAGGTCCGCGATCGCGGGACCCGCGCCCGCGCGCTCGGCCTCGGCGTCGTTCGCGGCGCCCGGGGTGTCGATCAGCGTCAGGACCGGGATCCCCAGGCGGCCCGCGAGCCGCACCAACCGGGCGGCGGTGCGGAAGCCGGCCGGCCGGGTCGCCGTCCCGCACTGCGCCGCGTACGCGACCGTACGCCCGTCCGGCAGGCGGCCGAAGCCGCACCGGGTCCCCGGGTCGGTGCCGCCGACGCGGTCGCCGGACAGCTCCGCCCGCTCGGTGAACACCTCGGCGAGGTAGCGGTCGGCGCGGGGCCGCTCCGGGCGGCGGGCGCGCGCCACCGCGTCGCGCCCGCTCGCGGCCGGGTCCGTGGCGCCGAGCGCGTACGGCGGCGGGACCGGCCCCTCGGCCGGCCGGGTGAGCAGCGACAGCCAGCGGCCCACCGTCTCCCGCAGCTCCGCGGCGGGGACGACCGCGTCGACGTGTCCGTGGGCGAGCTGGGACTCGGCCGTGTACGCGGCGGGGTCGGCGTCCTTGGGCCGGACCCGGGAGCCGGCGAAGCCGACCTGCGCGCCCGGCAGCGCGAGGACCACGTCCGAGCCGGCCCCGAGGGTGGCCCAGCCGCCGCCGGTCGTCGGATCGCGCAGGACGGCGAGCTGCGGCAGCCCCGCGGCCCGGGTGAGCGCCGACTCCCCGGCCAGCCGCTGCAGCTGGACCAGCGCCCGCATGCCCTCGTGCATCCGGCTGCCGCCCGTCGCCAGGAGGACCGTCACGGGCAGCCGATGGGCCCGGGCGTGCGCGTGCGCGGCGGCGACCCGGTCGCCGGTGCCCTCGCCGATCGAACCGCCCAAGTAGCCGAACTCGAAGGAGACGAGCACCGTGCGCGTCCCGCCGACCGTGCCGGTGCCGCAGACCACGGACTCGTCCTCGCCGGACCGGGCGGCCGCCGCGGCCCGCGCCCGTCCGTAGCCCGGCCAGTCGATCGGACCGTCGCCCGGCCCGTCGCCGCCGGGCACCGCGGCGGAGGGGAGTTCGGTGAAGTCGTCGGTGACGAGGGCCAGTGCCTCGCGCGCGCTCGGAGCTGCTGTCATCGGGGGCCTCCCGCCCGTCGCCGGGTACGCCGGGTCACGCCGCCGGGTGCCGTCACCGTACCGCCGGGTAGCCCGCCGGGAAGGCCCCGCACTTCCGGTGCGGCGAAGATCACTCCGCGCGGCCCGCCGGCCGTCCCGCGGCGTGACCACCGGCCGGTCCGCCCTCCCGCCGGCCGAGCGCGAGCGCCCCGCCCGTGATCCCCAGGACCATCCCGAGGAGGAGGCCGCCGAGGTCCGACGCGACCCAGGAGGCCAGCGAGGCGAGCACGCCGACCGTTCCGTACAGCCGTCGTCGGCGTGGGTCGGCCACGACCAGCAGGCCGCAGCCGGCCATCACCAGCGGCACCACGTACCGGACCTCGCCCGTGGCGAGCGCGGCGGGCCCGGCCCGCTGGACCAGCAGGATCTCGGCGCCGGCCAGCGCGAGCACCAGCCCGGCGGCGAAGGGCCGCCGACGCCGCCACGCGCGCCACCGGTTCCCGAGCCCGGGCGGGACCATGCGGTGCTCCTGACGTCGACGGCGGAGCGGTACGGCGGGGAAGGCCTCCGGACGGCACGACGGGGAGACCCTGCGGACCGCACGGCGGGGAAGCCGTCCGGACCGTACGGCCGCCGCCGTGAGAGGTCAACGCCCGTGCGCCCGGAAGCGTCAGGCCATGATGCCGCTGCCGTGCGGCGCGTACAGGTCGAGGAGGCGCACCCGCGTCACCTGGAGCCGGTGCGCCAGGATCGACCCGACCCAGTAGTAGACCGCGGACCCGAACTCCCCGTCCGTGTGGCACATCGCCCGTACCGCCGTCGCGTCGAACTCGTACGCCCTGACGGGGGTCATCGCCTCCGCCCCCGACTGGCACAGGTACGGCGGGAACAGCCAGGACAGGCCCACCAGCTCGCCGTGGCGCAGCGTCTCGATGACGGGCGACCCCCGCCCGGGCACCTTGGCGTCCAGGTTCACCGCGCCGGTCTTCACGATCCAGAACCGGTCCGCGTGCCGCTGCTCCTCGAAGAGCCGGTCACCCGACTCGAAGTAGACGTCCTCGGCGAAGGCCATCAGCCGCTCGCGGTGCTCCGCCGGCAGCGAGCCGACCTTGGGTGCGGCACTCCTCATGACGGGCCCTCCTCCTCGCGCGTACGCCTCCGCTCCCAGTCTCCGCCCACCGCGCCCGGAACGCAGGCGGCGCGGGTGCGGTCTCACCCCGGCGGCCGTAGCGTCGCCGGGGGGAGGGACCGGTACGTACCCGAGCGAGAACGGCGCACACCGTCATGGCAGACACCAAGCCCACCCTCGTCCTCGTCCACGGCTTCTGGGGCGGCGCCGCCCACTGGGCCAAGGTCGTCGTCGAACTCCACCGCCGGGGGTACGACCGCCTCCACGCCGTCGAGAACCCCCTCACCTCCCTGGCCGACGACGCCGAGCGGACCCGCAAGATGGTCCGGCAGGCCGACGGCCCGGTCCTCCTCGTCGGCCACTCCTACGGCGGCGCCGTCATCACCGAGGCCGGCGACCTGCCGAACGTCACCGGCCTCGTGTACGTCGCCGCATTCGCGCCCGACGCGGGGGAGAGCCCCGGCCAGATCAGCCAGGAGCACCCGCCGGCCGCCTTCGACGCGATCGCCCCGGACTCCGACGGCTACCTCTGGATCGCGCAGGACGCCTTCCGGGAGAGCTTCGCCCAGGACCTCGACGCCGACGAGGCCCTCGTCATGGCGGTCACGCAGAAGGCCCCGCTCGGCTCCACCTTCGGCGACACCGTCACCGCCCCCGCGTGGCGGGCCAAGCCGTCCTGGTACCAGGTCTCCACCCAGGACCGCATGATCCACCCCGACAACGAGCGCCGCATGGCCGCCCGGATGAGCCCCCGGAAGACGATCGAGCTCGACGCCTCCCACGCCTCGCTCGCCTCCCGGCCCCGGGAGATCTGCGACCTGATCGACCTCGCCGTGCGCGAGACCGCCTGACCCGAGCGGCCCCGCTGCCCCGGCGTGCGCCGGGGCAGCGCAGGGCGGAGCATGAGACCGAGGAGGAAACGGCAGAAGGGGGCGTGAGCCAGGAGGGTGACATGCCGGACCCGGAGGTCCCCGCCCCGCAGTTCCCCGCACCGGAGTTCCCCGTCCCGGGCGACGGCGACGCGCTCGTCGTCCTGCGCGGGGTCGACAAGCACTTCGGGACGCTGCACGTCCTCCAGTCCATCGACCTCACCATCCGGCGCGGCGAGGTCGTCGTCGTGATCGGCCCCTCCGGCTCGGGGAAGTCCACCCTCTGCCGCGCGATCAACCGCCTGGAGACCATCGACGGCGGCGAGATCCGCATCGACGGCAGACCGCTGCCCGCCGAGGGCAGGGAACTCGCCCGCCTCCGGGCCGACGTCGGCATGGTCTTCCAGTCGTTCAACCTCTTCGCCCACAAGACCGTCCTGGACAACGTCACCCTGGGACAGATCAAGGTCCGCAAGAAGGACCGGAAGGCCGCCGAGGAACGGGCCCGCTCGCTCCTCGACCGCGTCGGCGTCGCCGCGCAGGCCGAGAAGTACCCGGCCCAGCTCTCCGGCGGCCAGCAGCAGCGGGTCGCCATCGCCCGGGCCCTCGCCATGGACCCGAAGGTGATGCTCTTCGACGAGCCGACCTCCGCCCTCGACCCGGAGATGATCAACGAGGTCCTCGAGGTCATGCGCCAGCTCGCCCAGGACGGGATGACCATGGTCGTCGTCACCCACGAGATGGGCTTCGCCCGCTCCGCCGCCAACCGCGTCGTCTTCATGGCCGACGGGCGGATCGTCGAGGAGACCACCCCCGAGGAGTTCTTCGGCAACCCGCGCAGTGCCCGCGCCCGCGACTTCCTCTCCAAGATCCTCCACCACTGAGCCCCCACGGGGTGATCACATGAACCCGCTCAGGACCACCCGGACCCTCGTCGCCTCCGCGACGGCCGTCGTCCTCGCCCTCGGAACCGCCTCGCTCGCCCAGGGAGCGGTACCCGCGGACCACGACGACGACCAGATCACCATCGGCATCAAGTTCGACCAGCCCGGCATCGGCCTGAAGACCCCCGACGGCACCTACACCGGCTTCGACGTCGACGTGGCCACCTACATAGCGAAGCAACTCGGCCACGAGCCCGACCAGATCGTCTGGAAGGAGGCGAAGAGCGCCGACCGCGAGACCATGCTCCAGCGCGGTGACGTCGACTTCATCGCCGCCTCCTACTCGATCAACGACGAGCGCGCCGAGAAGGTCGACTTCGCCGGCCCCTACCTCCTCGCCCACCAGGACGTCCTGATCCGCGCCGACGACGACTCCATCAAGCAGCCGTCCGACCTGAACGACAAGCGGCTCTGCTCCGTCACCGGCTCCACCTCCGCGCAGAACGTCAAGGACGAGATCGCCCCCGACGCCCAGCTCCAGGAGTACGGCGGCTACTCCGAGTGCCTGACCGGCCTGGAGAACGGCGTCATCGACGCCCTCACCACCGACGACTCGATCCTCGCCGGGTACGCCGCCCAGGAGGAGTTCAAGGGCAAGTTCAAGCTCGGCGGCTTCGAGCTGAGCAACGAGAACTACGGCATCGGCGTCCAGAAGGGCAGCGACCTCAAGGACAAGATCAACACCGCTCTGGAGAAGATGGTCGACGACGGCTCCTGGGACGCCGCCGTGGAGAAGAACTTCGGCCCGGCGAACTACCAGAACGAACCGGCCCCGCAGATCGGCGTGATCGTCGACTGAGCCGGCCGCCGTGTTCGACTTCCTCGAAGGCTACGACCTCCTGGGCGCCTTCTGGGTGACCGTCCAGCTCACCTTCTGGTCCGCCCTCGGCTCCCTGGTCTGGGGGACGCTGCTCGCCGCCATGCGCGTCGGCCCCGTCCCCCTCATGCGGGGCTTCGGCACCGCCTACGTCACCATCGTCCGCAACATCCCCCTCACCGTCATCATCGTCTTCACCTCCCTCGGCCTCTTCCAGACCCTCGGCATCAGCCTCGGCGCCGACCGCTTCACCACCATCAACTTCCGGCTCGCGGTCCTCGGCCTCACCGCCTACACCAGCGCGTTCGTCTGCGAGGCGCTGCGCTCGGGCATCAACACCGTCCCCCTCGGGCAGGTCGAGGCCGCCCGCGCGATCGGACTCAGCTTCCCCCAGATCCTGCGGATCATCGTGCTCCCGCAGGCCTTCCGGTCGGTCGTCGGCCCGCTCACCAACGTCCTCATCGCGCTCACCAAGAACACCACCGTCGCCGCCGCGATCGGCGTCGCCGAAGCCGCCCTGCTCATGCGGGAGATGATCGAGAACGAGGCCCAGCTGATCCTCATCTCGGCGATCTTCGCCTTCGGCTTCATCTGCCTCACCCTGCCCACCGGCCTCCTCCTCGGCCGGCTCGCCAAGAAAGTCGCGGTCAAACGGTGAAGCGCGCCGACAGGGGCCGCGCGGCGAAGCGCCGCACCGACCGGGACGAGGCCGCCACCGTCCTCTACGACGTCCCCGGCCCCCGCGCCCGCCGCCGCAACCTCCTGTGGACCCTGCTCTTCCTCGCCGCGCTCGCCGCCGTCGTCTGGTGGGTGATCGCCGGACTCGACGCGAAGAACCAGCTGGAGGCGGAGAAATGGGAGCCGTTCTTCACCGACGGCCGCGTCTGGGAGACGTATCTGCTGCCCGCCCTGAAGAACACCGTCATCGCCGCCGCACTCGCCATGGTCCTCGCCCTGCCGCTCGGCGCCCTCCTCGGCATCGCCCGGCTCTCCGACCACCGCACCGTCCGGGCCGGCGCCGGCACCGTCGTCGAGTTCTTCCGCGCGATCCCCGTCCTCATCCTGATGCTCTTCGCCAATGCCGCCTACGCCGAGTTCACCGACATCAGCCCCGAGACCCGCCCCCTCTACGCGGTCGTCACCGGCCTCGTCCTCTACAACGCCTCCGTGCTCGCCGAGGTCGTCCGCGCCGGCATCCTCGCCCTCCCCGCCGGCCAGACCGACGCGGCCAAGGCCATCGGCATGCGCAAGGGCCAGACCATGGCGTACGTCCTCCTGCCGCAGTCCGTCACCGCCATGCTGCCCGCGCTCGTCAGCCAGCTCGTCGTCATCGTCAAGGACACCGCCCTCGGCGGCGCCATGCTCGGCTTCGCCGAACTCCTCGCCTCCGTCCGCCCCATGAGCGCCAACTACGGCGCCAACACCATCGCCTGCTTCACCGTCGTCGCCGTCCTCTTCGTCCTCCTCAACATCGCCCTCACCACCTTCGCCTCCTGGCTCGAACGCCGCCTGCGCCGAGGCAAGCGCTCCACCGGCGCCGTCGTCACCGCCGAAGCCGTCGAGGACCTCGCCACACCCGGAGAACCCCCCGGCCCCAAGGCGTAACCACACCGTGGGCCTCCGGCAACCCGGGCGTGCCAGACTGCGCCCGACACGGCACCGGGGGAGAGGCGCGACGATGGCGTACGGCGGACGCGGGACGACGCGGGGGGCCGTCGCGACCGCGCTCGCCGCGCTGATCGGCCTGACGGCGACCGGCTGCTCGCCGGCGCTGCTGCCGCTCGTCGCGGTGTACCTCGACGAACACGGCACCCCGCAGGCCCTGCTGCGGTCCTGCGAGGACGACGGCACCATCCGGGGCCCCCTCCTCGACATCCACCCCGACCCGCCGGCGACCGCCGGCGCGTCGCCCTCGACGCGCCCCGCCCCCCGGTCCGGCTGGCAGGCCGAGGGCAACCGCAAGGCCGAGGACATCCCGCTGTTCTCCCCGCCCGCCCACTGGGACGTCGAGACCCGCGGCCCCGCGACCCTCCGGCCCGGTGTGACCTACGTGCTGTCGCTCGCCGACCCCGACGACTCCTACGCCTACGCCGGCGAGGTCACCTTCAGCGCCGCCGACCTCACCGCCCTGCCGCCCGGCAGCGTCCTGACCCTGCACGGCGAGACGACCCGGGAGGAATTCGAGGAAGCGGCCCGCGACGCCTGCTGACCCCGCCTTTCTCCGTAACGAACCGACGTCGCGGGAGCTTTCACGCCGGACATGAGGGACACTGCTCCCGTGCGTGGACATCTACCGGACGAGAACCCGGGTTTCACAGGCCGCCGCACGGAACTGACGCGCATCACCGCCGCGTTGGCGGAGCACCGCCTCGTCACCGTGACCGGCGTCGGCGGCGTCGGCAAGACCCGGCTCGCGCTGCGCGCCGCCCACCGCGCGCGCCACCGCCACCCCGACGGCGCCTGGTGGACCGACCTCGGACAGCTCGACGGCGAACGCCTCCTCGTCGCCCTCGTCTCCGACTCCGTCGACCTCGCCGACCACACCCCCGGCACCGACACCGGCGCCCTGCGCCGCCGGCTCGCCGAATCCCGCCTCCTCCTCGTCCTCGACTGCTGCGACCACCTCGCCGACGCCTGCGGCCGGCTCGTCGCCGAACTCCTCGCCGCCGCCCCCGGCCTCACCGTCCTCGCCACCTCCCGCCGCCCCCTCGGCGTCCCCGGCGAACACACCGTCCTCCTCGACCCGCTGCCGCCCTCAGGCGACGACGCCCTCGCCCTCCTGCGCACCGCCACCGGCGAGGAACTCCCCGCCGGACCCGCCGCCGAGATCTGCGTCCGCCTCGAAGGCATACCCCTCGCCCTGGAGCTCGCCGCCGCCCAGATCCGGCTCCAGGGCGCCGAAGCCGTCCGCGACCAGCTCGGCAGCCGCCTCACCGCACCCCCCGAGGCCCGCTTCGACCTCCTCGCCCACCCCGGACGCGTCTGGCCCGCCCGCCACCGCACCCTGCGCGCCGCCATCGGCTGGAGCCACGAGCTCGCCGACCCCCTCGAACGGCTCCTCTGGGCCCGCCTCTCCGTCTTCCGAGGCCCCTTCGACCTCGCCACCGCCACCGCCGTCTGCACCGGCGGCCCCCTCACCCCCGACACCCTCCCCACCGCCCTCGCCGGCCTCGTCCGCGCCTCCGTCGTCCGCCCCGCCGACAGCGCGGGCCGCCACCGCCTCCTCGACACCATCCGCGAGTACGGCGCCGGCTGGCTCGACCGCCTCGGCGAGACCGGCACCGTCGCCGACCGGCACGCCGCCCACTTCGGCGCCCTCGCCGCCCAGGGCCGCACCGCCTGGCACGGCCCCCGCCAGCTCCCCTGGCACCACGCCGTCGACACCCACCACACCGACCTGCGCACCGCCCTCGACCACCTCCTGGGCACCGACCCCGACGCCGCCCTCGACCTCATCGGCTCCGTCGCCTTCGCCTGGTCCTGCCGCGGCCGCCTCCGCGAGGCCCGCGCCGGACTCGAACGGGCCCTCCACCGCAGCGAGGCCCGCGGCCGCGCCCGCACCCGCGCCCTGTGGGCCCTCGGCATCACCCTCGTCCTCCAGGGCGACCTCGGCCCCGCCCAGGAGGCGAGCGAGCGGTGCGCCCGCGAAGCCCGCCACACCGAACACCCGCCGGAACGCCCCTGGGCTCCCTCGGAGGCGCCCGGCCCCGGCGAGCTCACCCTCGACGCCGCCGCCCTCGCCGGCCTCCTCGCCCTCACCACCGGCCGTGCCCACGCCGCCCTCGTCGTCGTCGACCACGTCCTCGGCTCGGCGCGCGGCAGCACCGCCGGCTCCGCCGCCACCCTCCGCTGCCGGCTCGTCCGCGTCTTCGCCCTCACCGGCCTCGGCCGCCTCGCCGAGGCCCGCGCCGACGCACTCGCCCTGCGCACCCTCTGCGACACCCTCGACGAGCACTGGACCCGCACCGCCCTGGAGTACCAGCTCGCCCTCGCCGGCCTCCTCGAAGGCGACCCGGCCACCGCCGCCGACCACGCCCGCGCCATGCTCGCCGGCACCCGCGCCCTCGGCGCCGGCCTCGGCGTCGCCCTCGGCCTCGACGTCCTCGCCACCGCCCACGCCGCCGCCGGCGACGGAGAACGCGCCGCCGACGTCTCCGGCACCGGCGAAGCCCACTGGCGGGCCACCGGCCAGCCCCGCCGCGGCCTGCCCGGCCTGCGCGCCCTCCACGCCCACTACACCGAGGGCGTCCGCGCCGCCCTCGGCGAACCCGCCTACGAGGAGATCTTCCTCCGCGCCCTCACCGACCTCCCCCAGTCCGGCCTCGACCGCGCCCTCGGCACCGCCTGACCTCCCCGCCGGGCGGACCCGCCCCGCGCGGCGCACCATGAGGACATGGACCGATCGCCGGGCGACCTCGGTGCCGTCAGCGGCCCGGCACGCGTCGCCGGACCGGACGAGGGCCTCACCCCGCAGGAACTGGCCCTCGCCACCCGCAACCACGGACTCCCGCTGGAAGCCCTCCGGTACGACGTCACCCCGCCCGGCCTCCACTACGTCCTGGTCCACTACGACATCCCCGACACCGCCCCCGACGGCTGGCGGCTCACCGTCGGCGGCCGGGTGCTCCGCCCCCTCGACCTGGACCTCGACGCCCTCCGCGCCCGCCCCGCCACCACCCGCCGCGTCACCCTGGAGTGCGCCGGGAACGGCCGCGCCCGGCTCAGCCCCCGGCCGGTCAGCCAGCCCTGGCTCGTCGAGGCCGTGGGCACCGCCGAATGGACCGGCGTCCCCCTCGCCGAACTCCTCGCCGAGGCCGGCCCCGCCGAGAACGCCGTCGAGGCCGTCTTCACCGGTGCCGACCACGGTGTCGAACGGGGCGTCGAGCAGGACTACCGCCGCTCCCTGCCGCTCGCCACCGCCGCCGACCCGGCCCGCGACGTCCTCGTCGCCTACGCCATGAACGGCGCCCCGCTGCCGCCCCAGCACGGCAGCCCGCTCCGGCTCGTCGTCCCCGGCTGGTACGGCATGGCACACGTGAAGTGGCTGCGCGACATCACCCTCACCGCCACCCCCTACACCGGCTTCCAGCAGAGCGCCGCCTACCGCCTGCGCCAGGAGCCCGACGAGCCGGGCGAACCCGTCACCCTCATCGCGCCCCGCGCCCTCATGGCCCCGCCCGGCTTCCCCGACTTCCTCTCCCGCACTCGCGTCGTCCGCCCCGGGCCCGTCACCCTCACCGGCCGCGCCTGGTCCGGCCACGGCCCCGTCACCCGCGTCCAGGTCAGCGAGGACGGCGGCGCCGCCTGGACCGACGCCGAGGTCGAGCACGACCCGGCCCACCCCTGGGCCTGGGCCGCCTGGCACACCACCTGGAACGCGACCCCGGGCCTGCGCCACCTGACCGTCCGCGCCACCGACGCCACCGGCCGCGTCCAGCCCCTCGCCGCCCCCTGGAACCGCGGCGGCTTCGCCAACAACCTCGTCCAGCGCGTCGAGGTGCTCTGCGCCCCGGGCCCCTGACCGGGCCCCCGCTCCGCACCCCGTAAAGTCGGAACCGTCGCCCGCACCCCTTCCGACGAGGAGCCCTCCGTGACCGACCCGGCGCCCATCGCCCGCCAGCAGCAGATCGCCCGGGAGCTCCAGGTCCCCGAGGCCTTCGACCCGCTCGCCGAGATCGAGCGCCGGGTGGCCTTCCTCGCCGAGCGCCTCACCACCACCGGACTGCGCTCCCTCGTCCTCGGCATCAGCGGCGGGGTGGACTCCACCACCGCCGGCCGGCTCTGCCAGCTCGCCGTCGAGCGCGCCCGCGCCGCCGGCCACGAGGCGACCTTCTACGCCATGCGCCTGCCGTACGGCGTCCAGGCCGACGAGAAGGACGCCCAGACCGCCCTCGACTTCATCCGCGCCGACCAGGTCCTCACCGTCGACGTCAAGGCGGCCAGCGACGCCGCCCTCGACGCCGCCCGGACCGCCGGCGTCACCTTCCGCGACGCCCACCACGAGGACTTCGTGCACGGCAACATCAAGGCCCGCCAGCGCATGATCGCCCAGTACGCGGTCGCCGGCGCCCAGGACGGCCTGGTCGTCGGCACCGACCACGCCGCCGAGGCCGTCTCCGGCTTCTTCACCAAGTTCGGCGACGGCGCCGCCGACCTCGTCCCGCTCACCGGCCTCACCAAGCGCCGGGTCCGCGCCGTCGCCGCCGAGCTCGGCGCCCCCGCCTCCCTGGTCTGGAAGGTCCCGACCGCCGACCTGGAGACGCTGGACCCGGGCAAGCCCGACGAGGACGCCCTGGGCGTCACGTACGACGACATCGACGACTTCCTGGAGGGCAAGCCCGTCGCGGAGGCCGCCTACGCCTCGATCGTCCGCCGCTACGAGCTCACCGAGCACAAGCGGCAGCTGCCGATCGCGCCCTGAGCACCACCCCGGGCGCGCGGGCGGCCAGGGCGGCCCCGCGCGCCCCTCGCCGGACAGGCGGATCCTGGAAGGGTGGGAGCCCCGTCACCCGGGGCCCCGGAAGGGAGCACCATGTTCGGCGAGACGACGGCGTACAGCAGCTTCTCGGTGGACGACCTCGACGCCGCCCGCGGCTTCTACGGCGACCGGCTCGGCCTGACCGTGGAGGAGAGCGGGACCGGAGACATGCGGATGCTGTTCCTGACCCTGCCGGGCGGGGCCCGGGTCTTCGTCTATCCCAAGGAGAACCACACCCCGGCCTCCTTCACCGTCCTCAACTTCGAGGTCGACGACATCGACCGGGCCGTCGACGACCTGGTCTCCCGGGGCGCCACCTTCGAGCGCTACCCGGAGTTCGACGCCGACGGGAAGGGCGTCGTCCGGGGCACCGGCGACGGCGGGCCGGCGGCCATCGCCTGGTTCACCGACCCGGCCGGAAACGTCATCGCGGTGATGCAGGCCTCCTGAGGCCCGCCGCGCCGGTCCGTGATCCACTGGGGTGCGTACGGAGCAGGAACACCCCAGGAGCACCGTTGACCACCTACCGTCAGCCCGGCGTCGTCGTCACCGACCACCACTTCCCCGTCCCCCTCGACCACGCCCGCCCCGACGGCGAGCAGATCGAGGTGTACGCCCGCGAGCTCGTCGCCTCGGGACTCGGCGACCGGGACCGCGAGCGGCTGCCCTGGCTGGTCTACCTGGAGGGCGGCCCCGGCTTCGGCGCCCGCCGCTTCATCGGCCGGCAGGCGTGGCTCGGCCGGGCCGTCCGCGACTACCGGGTCCTCCTGCTCGACCAGCGCGGCACCGGCCGCTCCACGCCCGCCAACCGCCAGACCCTCCCGCTGCGCGGCGACGCCGCCGCGCAGGCCGACCACCTCGCGCACTTCCGCGCCGACTCGATCGTCCGGGACTGCGAGCTGATCCGCCGCCGCCTCACCGGCGGCGCCCCCTGGACGGTCCTCGGCCAGAGCTTCGGCGGCTTCTGCGCCGTCCACTACCTCTCCACCGCCCCCGAGGGCCTGGAGCGGGTCCTGATCACCGGCGGCCTGCCGTCCCTCGACGCCACCGCCGACGAGGTCTACGCCGCCGCCTACCCGCGCGTCCGCCGCAAGAACGAGGCGCACTTCGCCCGCTACCCGCGCGACGCCGAGCGCGTCCGCGCCGTCGCCGCCCACCTCCTGGAGCACGAGGTCACCCTCCCGGGCGGCGGGCTCCTCACCGTCGAGGCCTTCCAGTCCCTCGGCATCCTCCTCGGCTCCGGCGAGGGCACCCACCAGCTCCACCACCTCCTGGAGGGCGCCTTCGTGCCGACCCCCACCGGGCCCGCCCTCGCCGACGCCTTCCTGGAACAGGTCCAGGCCCACCTCTCGTACGCCGGCCACCCGCTCTACGCCGTCCTCCACGAGGCCATCTACGCCCAGGGCCAGGGCCCCACCGCCTGGGCCGCCGAGCGGGTCCGCGCCGACTTCCCCGAGTTCGACGCCGCCGGCGCCCTCGCCTCCGGCGCGCCGGTCCTGCTCACGGGCGAGACCGTCCACCCCTGGCACTTCACCACCGACCCGGCGCTCCGCCCGCTGCGCGAGACCGCGGAGCTGCTCGCCCGGCGGGACGACTGGACGCCGCTGTACGACCCCGAGCGGCTCGCCGCCAACCGGGTGCCGGTGGCCGCCGCCGTCTACCACGACGACATGTACGTCGACACCGCCCACTCCCTGGAGACCGCCCGAACGATCCGGGGGCTGCGCACCTGGGTGACCGACGAGTTCGAGCACGACGGCGTGCGCGCCGGCGGCCCGCGCGTCCTCGACCGCCTCCTCGCCCTCTCCCGCGACGAGCTCTGACGCCGTCCCCGTGCCCGTACGGCTCCGGGGCCGGCGTGCGCGAAAGTCCAAGAGCCGGACCCCGATCGCACATGGTCCCGGTCCGTCACGGGCCGCTACAACTCGGTGCATGAGCGCACACGTCACCGCCGAGATCGTCGGCCAGCCCGACTCCTGGCGCCGAGCCGTCGCCCTCGCGGGCCCGCTCGCCGACCGGCTGCCCCGGTCCGGCGAGCGGGTCGCCGTCGTCGGCTGCGGCACCTCGTACCTGATCGCCCGCGCCTACGCGGCCCTGCGGGAGTCCCTCGGCGCGGGCGAGACCGACGCCTTCCCCGCCTCCGAGCGGACCCCGCTCGGCCGGGGCTACGACCGGATCGTGGCCCTCACCCGCTCCGGTACCACCACCGAGGTCGTCGACCTGCTCGGCGGTGCGGCGGGCCGGCTGCCGACCCTCGTCCTCACCGGTGTCCCGGACAGCCCCGCCGCCCGCCTCGCCGACCACGTGGTCGACCTCTCCTTCGCCGACGAACGCTCCGTCGTCCAGACCCGGTTCGCGACGACGGCCCTCCAACTCCTGCGCGCCGGGCTCGGGGTGGACCTCGCCTCCTCCCTCGCCGACGCCGAGCTCGCCCTCTACGAGCCGCTGCCCGAACACTGGCTGCGGCGCGTCCAGTTCACCTTCCTCGGCACCGGCTGGACCGTCGGCCTCGCCGACGAGGCGGCGCTCAAGCTCCGCGAGGTCGCCCGCGTCTGGACGGAGTCGTATCCGGCGATGGAGTACCGCCACGGCCCGATCAGCATCAGCGACCGGACCAGCCTCGTCTGGTGCCTCGGCCCCGTCCCGGCCGGGCTGCGCGAGGAAGTCGAGTCCACCGGAGCCCTGTTCACCGCCGACGCCGTCGACCCGGTCGCCGCCCTCGTCCGCGCCCAGCGGCTCGCCGTCGCCCTCGCCGCCCGGCGCGGACTCAACCCCGACCGCCCCCGCCACGTCTCCCGCTCCGTCATCCTCGCCGGAGCGTTCCGCCCGACCGCGGCCGACGCGGCCCGTATCCTGCGGGCATGATCGACACCGAAGCCACCGACCTGCCGCAGCTTCCGGAACTGCCGGGCGACTGGTCGCGCGCCCTCGCCGTCGTCGCCCACCCCGACGACCTGGAGTACGGCTGCGCGGCGGCCGTGGCGAGCTGGACCGACGCCGGCAAGGAGGTCGTCTACCTGCTCGTCAGCCGGGGCGAGGCCGGGATCGACACGCTCGCCCCGGACGTCTGCGGCCCGCTGCGCGAACGCGAGCAGCGGGCGAGCGCCGCCGTCGTCGGCGTGGACACCGTCGAGTTCCTCGACCACCGCGACGGCGTCATCGAGTACGGCACGGCGCTGCGCCGCGACATCGCCGCCGCGATCCGCCGCCACCGCCCCGACCTGGTCGTGACCCTCAACCACCGCGACACCTGGGGAGACGGTCCCGGCGCGCCCCGGAACACCCCGGACCACGTGGCCGTGGGCCGCGCCACCCTCGACGCGGCGTCGGACGCGGGCAACCGCTGGATCTTCCCCGAGCCGGCCGAGCGGGGCCCGGAGCCCTGGGACGGCGTCCGGTACGTCGCCGTCGCCGCCTCCGGCACCCCGACCCACGCCGTCGACGCCGGCCCCGGCCTGGAACGCGCCGTGGAGTCCCTGCTCTGCCACCGCGCCTACATCGAGGCGCTGACGGACCAGGAACCGGAGGAGTACGTCAGGGAGTTCATGGCGGCGGCCACCTCCCGGGACGCCGCCCGCTTCGGCGGCCGCCCGGCGGTCACCTTCGAGGTCTTCCCCCGCTGAGCGGTGTCCTGACGCTGAGTGGTGTGCTGACGGTCACGCGCCGCCGGTCAGCCCATCGGCGCCGGCTTCAGGACGGCGAACTCGGCGCCGGAGGGGTCGGTGAACCAGGCGAGGCGGCCGACGTCGGGGATGTCTGCGGGCGGGAGCAGGACCGTGCCGCCCGAGGCGGTCACGGCGTTCGCCGTCGCGTCGGCGTCCTCCACCATGAAGTAGGGGATCCAGCGGGTGCGTTCGCCGGAGTCCCGGAGTTCGGCGGTGCCGCCGAAGGAGGCGTCCTGCTGGTCGCCGTCGGCGGTGGAGATCACCCGGTACGTCATGCCGGGCGCCGCCATCTCCGCCCACCGCCACTCGAAGAGCGAGCGGTAGAAGGCGAGCGCGGCCTCCGGGTCGGGCGTGTGGAGCTCCACCCACACCAGCGTGCCGGCGGTCGAGGTGCGATCCAGGCCCTTCACCGAGCCCGGCTGCCAGACGGCGAACTCGGCCCCGGCGGGGTCGGTGAGGGCGGCCATCCGCCCGGCGTCCATCACGTCCATGGCGCGGACGCGGACCCGGCCGCCCTCGGCGGCCGCCACCATCTGCGTCGTGTCCGCGTCCGAGGACTGGAAGTACACGGTCCAGGCGCTGCGGGCCCCCTCCTCGGTGAGCGGTCCGAGGGCGGCGACCGTGGCCCCGTCCTGCTGGAAGAAGCCGTACCCGCCGCTCTCCGGACCCGCCGAGCGGTACTCCCAGCCGAGCACCGCGGCGTAGAACTCCGCCGCGGCGGTGGTGTCCGGGCTGCCGAGGTCGATCCAGCAGGGGGAGCCGTGGGTGTACCGGGTGTCGAGCATGGGGTGGTGCCGTCCTTCCGTCGTCCTGCCTCCGGGCCGGTGTCCGGCCACCATGGCCGATCCTGAACGCCTCTCCGGAGCGGCGCGACCGCTGCCGGTCCGGTTCATCCGACCGGCGCACCGCCCGGCCCGGGCTCCCGCTCCGGGCCGGGCCCTCCGCTCCGGCCAGGCCGACGCTCCACGACCCGGCACCGCTCAGCCGCCGTGCCCGCCGGGCCCGTCGTGTGCGTCGCGTCCGTCGGCCTTCGCCGCCAGGTCGTCCATCAGCAGCTCCCCGTTGATCACCGTGCCGGCCCGGTAGCCGAGGCTCGCGGCGTTGACGACCTGCTCGGCGGGGCCCGTCACGTTCCCCGCCGCCCACACGCCCGGCACGCTCGTCCGGCCGGTCTCGTCCACCTTCACGAAGGAGCCGAAGGGGGTCTCGTACCGTTCCGCGCCGAGCTGCCGCAGCACCCCGTCGCGGGCGACGAGCCGGGTCGCCGCCGCGAAGACGACCTCGCAGCCGACGGTCCGGCCGTCGGCGAGCCGGACCCCGGTCAGCCGGTCGTCCGCCACCCCGATCCCCTCGACCCCGCCCTCCACGGTCCTCACGCCCGCCGCCGCGAGCAGCCGGGCGTCCTGCTCGGAGAGCGCGGCGCCGTTCAGGAAGAGGGTGACGTCGGGGGACCAGTGCGAGACCATCAGCGCCTGGTGGGCCGGGGCGGCCGGGTGCGCGATGACCCCGAAGGACCGGTCGCGGACCTCCCAGCCGTGGCAGTACGGGCAGTGCAGCACGTCCCGGCCCCACCGCCCGGCCAGGCCCTCGATCTCCGGCAGCTCGTCGACGAGGCCGGTCGCCACGACCAGCCGCCGGGCCGACAGCGCGGTGCCGTCGGCGAGCGTCAGGGCGAAGCCGGCACCGTCCCGGACCGCGCCCGCCACCTCCCCGGTCCGGACCTCGACCCCGTACGCGCGCAGTTCCGCGCGCCCGGCCGCGAGGAACTCCGCCGGGCTCATCCCGTCCCGGGACAGATAGCCCTGCATGTGGGCGCTCGGCGCGTTCCGCGGCTCGCCCGCGTCGACGACCAGGGTGCGGCGCCGCGACCGGCCGAGGATCAGCGCGGCGCTCAGCCCGGCGGCCCCGCCGCCGACCACCACGACCTCGTAGCGGGTGTCATCCATGAGTGCGTTCATGCCGCGAGCGTGACCCGGAAGCCGTGATCACGGCAAGGAAACTTGCCGTTCCTGCAACACTGGAGGCATGACCGAAGACGACCGCATCGACGCCGTGCTGACCGAGGTCGGCCCCCGGCTGCGCCGGGTCCGCCGTGACCGCGGGGTGACCCTGGCCGAGCTCTCCGCCGCCACCGGGATCTCCGTCTCCACCCTCTCCCGCCTGGAGTCCGGGCAGCGCAAGCCCAGCCTCGAACTGCTCCTGCCGCTCGCCCGCGCCCACCAGGTCCCGCTCGACGAGCTGGTCGGCGCCCCGCCGGTGGGCGATCCCCGGGTGCGGGCCCGCCCGATCGTCCGGCACGGCCGCACGATGTACCCGCTCACCCGCCAGCCCGGGGGCCTCCAGGCGTACAAGGTGGTCCAGGAGAAGGCCTCGGAGCAGCCGGACCCGCGGGTGCACGAGGGGTACGAGTGGCTGTACGTGCTCTCCGGGCGGCTCCGGCTCGTCCTGGGGGAGCACGACGTGGTGCTGGCGGCGGGCGAGGCCGCCGAGTTCGACACCCGGGTGCCGCACTGGTTCGGCCCGACCGCCGACGGGCCGGTGGAGTTCCTGAGCCTGTACGGGCCGCAGGGCGAGCGGATGCACGTACGGGCCCGGCCCAAGAAGTCCGGCTGAGCTGTTCCGCTGGAGGCAAGCGACCGCTTAGTATGCGACCGACCGCTCGGTACGGACGGAGGCTCGACGGATGCAGGCATGGCGAGTGCACGAGAACGGCGAACCCGGCGCGGTGATGCGCCGCGAGGAGGTGGACGTCCCCGAGCCCGGCCCCGGCCAGGTCCTCCTCAAGGTCCGCGCCGCCAACGTCAACTTCCCCGACGCGCTGCTCTGCCGCGGCCACTACCAGGTCCGCCCCCCGCTGCCCTTCACCCCCGGCGTCGAGCTCTGCGGCGAGACCCGGGACGGGCGCCGGGTCATCGCCACCGCCGCCCTCCCGCACGGCGGCTTCGCCGACCTCGCCCTCGCGGACGCGGCCACCCTCCTTCCGGCCCCCGACGCCCTCGACGACGCAGAGGCCGCCGCCCTCCACATCGGCTACCAGACCGGCTGGTTCGGCCTCCACCGCCGCGCCGCCCTCCAAGCGGGCGAGACCCTCCTCGTGCACGCCGCGGCCGGCGGCGTCGGCAGCGCCGCCGTCCAGCTCGGCAAGGCCGCCGGCGCCACCGTCATCGGCGTGGTCGGCGGCCCCGCCAAGGCGGCCGTCGCCCGCGCCCTCGGGTGCGACGTCGTGATCGACCGCCGCGCCGAGGACGTCGTCGCCGCCGTCAAGGCCGCCACCGGCGGCCGCGGCGCCGACGTGATCTACGACCCCGTCGGCGGCGACGCCTACCAGCAGTCCGCCAAATGCGTCGCCTTCGAGGGCCGGATCGTCGTCGTCGGCTTCGCGAGCGGCACCATCCCCGCCCCCGCCCTCAACCACGCCCTGGTGAAGAACTACTCGATCCTGGGCCTCCACTGGGGCCTCTACGCCCGCCTCGACCCGGCCGCCGTGCTCCAGTGCCACGACACCCTCACCGCCCTCGCCGCCAAGGGGACCGTCAAGCCGCTCGTCGCCGAGCGCGTCCCCTTCGCCGGCGCCGCCGACGCCGTCCAGCGCGTCGCCGACGGCACCACCACCGGCCGCCTGGTCGTCCTCCCGGAAGGAGCCCGCGCATGACCGACGCCGCCGAACTCAAGGCGCGCACGCAGGCGTTGCTCGCCGAGCACCCGCCCGCCGAAACCGACCGGCTCGACTTCCTCCGGGCCCGCTTCGACGCCGGCCTCGCCTGGGTCCACTACCCCGTCGGCCTCGGCGGCCTCGACGCCCCCCGCTCCCTCCAGGCCGTCGTCGACGCCGAACTCGCCGCCGCCGGCGCCCCCGACAACGACCCTCGCCGCATCGGCATCGGCCTCGGCATGGCCGCCCCCACCCTCCTCGCGTACGGCTCCGACGAGGTCAAGTCCCGCTTCCTCAAGCCCCTGTGGACCGGTGAGGAGGTCTGGTGCCAGCTCTTCAGCGAGCCCGGCGCCGGCTCCGACCTCGCCGCCCTCGGCACCCGCGCCGTCCGGGACGACGGGGGTACCTCCCGCTCGAACGAAGCCGGGAGCGGCGGAGACTGGGTGGTCGACGGCCAGAAGGTGTGGACCTCCAGCGCCCACACCGCCCGCTGGGCCATCCTCATCGCCCGCACCGACCCCGACCTCCCCAAGCACCGCGGCATCACCTACTTCGTCTGCGACATGACCGACCCCGGCGTCGAGGTCAGGCCACTGCGTCAGATCACCGGCGAGGCCGAGTTCAACGAGGTCTTCCTCACCGGCGTCCGCATCCCCGACGCCCACCGCCTCGGCGAGGTCGGCGACGGCTGGCGGGTCGCCCAGACCACCCTCATGAACGAGCGGGTCTCCATCGGCGGCGCCCGCATCCCCCGCGAGGGCGGCATGATCGGCAAGGCCGCCGCCGTCTGGCGCGACCGCCCCGACCTGCGCACCCACGCCCTCCACCGCAGGCTCCTCGACCTCTGGGTCGACGCCGAGGTCGCCCGCCTCACCGGCGAGCGGCTGCGCCAGCAGCTCGTCGCCGGCCAGCCCGGCCCCGAGGGCAGCGCCATGAAGCTCGGCTTCGCCCGCCTCAACCAGGCCATCAGCGGCCTGGAGGTCGAACTCCTCGCCGACGAGGGGCTGCTGTACGGGGACTGGACGATGGTCCGGCCCGACCTGGTCGACTTCACCGGCCGCGACGCGGGCTACCGCTACCTCCGCTCCAAGGGCAACTCGATCGAGGGCGGCACGACCGAGGTGCTCCTCAACATCGTCGCCGAACGCGTCCTCGGCCTGCCGCCCGAGCCCCGCAACGACAAGGACGTCCCCTGGAAGGACCTCGCCCGATGACCCGACAGCCGGATCTCCTCTACTCCGACACCGAGGACGACCTGCGGGCCGCCGTCCGCTCCCTGCTCGCCGACCGGGCGGACACCCGGACCGTCCTCGACCGCGTCGAGGAGCCGAGCCCGTACCTCCCCGGCCTGTGGGAGGCCCTCGCCGGCGGCATCGGCGCCGCCGGACTGCTCGTGCCGGAGAAGCTCGGCGGCCAGGGCGCGAGCCACCGCGAGGCCGCCGTCGTCCTGGAGGAGCTCGGCCGGGCCGTCACCCCCGCCCCGTACCTCACCGGCTCGGTGGTGGCGACCGAGACGCTGCTCGCCCTCGCCGCCGACAGCGGCCCGGCGGCCGAGCTGCTCGGCGCACTGGCGAGCGGCGAACGCGTCGCCGTCCTCGCGCTGCCGTTCTCCACCGCGCCGCGCGGGACGATCGACGCCGAACGCCGCGTGCCCGCCGTCGCGGACGCCCTCGCCGCCGACGTCCTCCTCGTCCCGCGCCCCGACGGCCTGTACGCCGTCGACGCGACGGACGCCGTGGTCACCCCCCAGTCCTCGCTCGACCTGACCCGGCCGCTCGCCGTCGTCGACACCCGCGACGCCGGTGGCGTGCGCCTCGCGGACGGCGGGGCCGGGCGCACCGCCGTCCGCCGGGGACTCCTCGCCGGCGCCGGGCTGCTCGCCTCCGAACAGCTGGGCCTCGCCGAGTGGTGCCTGGAGGAGACCGTCCGCCACACCAAGGAGCGGTACCAGTTCAACCGGCCCATCGGCTCCTTCCAGGCGCTCAAGCACCGCATGGCCCACCTCTGGCTGGACCTCGTCGGCGCCCGGGCGGCGGCCCGCGCCGCCGCCGACGCCCTCGCCACCGGCGCGCCCGACACCGAACTGACGGTGGCCGTGGCCCAGGCGTACTGCTCCGGCGTCGCCGTCCGCGCCGCCGAGGAGTGCGTCCAGCTGCACGGCGGGATCGGCATGACCTGGGAGCACCCGGCCCACCTGGCGCTCAAGCGGGCCAAGGCCGACCAGCTCGCCCTCGGCTCCGCCGGTCACCACCAGGACGCGGTCGCCGACCTGGCGGGCCTCCCCGCCCCGGCCTGACCCGCCGCCGCGCGGCCGGGGACCCACGGGCCCCGGCCGCCGCGCCTCACCCGCCGGTGCCCGCGCCCCGGCGCGCGTAGCAGAACAGGTGCTCCTCGGGCTCGCCGCCCGGCACCTCGGGCGTGAAGACCGACAGCTCGTGGTGGAGCACCTCCAGACCGCACTCCTCGCGCAGCAGCCCCAGGTACGCCTCGGCCGAGAAGCTGGAGACCCGCGCCCGCCGCCCCATCCAGGTGATCTCCAGGCCCTCGACGTCCGCCGGGACCGTCGCCGACACCAGCAGCCCGCCCGGCACCAGCCACGAGGCCATCCGGCGCACCGCCGAGGCCTGGTCCTCCCGGTCCATCATCAGCAGCGGGAAGAAGGCGCACACGGCGTCGTACCCCTCCTGAGGAGGGGTGTGGTCCCGGACGTCGACCTGCTCGAACCGCGCCCCCGGCACCCGCTCCCGCGCCAGCCCGACCATCGTCCGCGAGACGTCGATCCCGGTCACCTCGTGCCCCGCGGCGGCGAGCAGCGCGGCGACCGGCCGTCCCGTCCCGCTGCCGACGTCGAGGACCCGCGCGCCGGCGGGGAGCCGCCCGGTCAGCCACTCGACCGCCGCGAGCTGCGCGGGCAGCCGCCCGAACGCCCGCTCGTAGTCGAGCCCCACCCCGTCGAACAGCTCGGCCGCCCCGAGGGCGCCCTCCGCCCTGCCGCGATCCGCCGCCCCGTCCCCGTACCCGTCGCTCATCGTCTGCTCCCGGTGTCGTCGGTGTCCGGGGGCGGCCTACCCCACCGGGGGTCCCGGCGCACCCATGAGGTTTAATTGCGAATTGTTCGCAATAACAGTTGATCTTCAAAAGGGGTGTGGGCACGATGGCCGCCCGAACCGTCCGCCGCGCGACCGCCGCGACCGTCACCGGGGCCCTCGCCCTGGCCACCGCGGCCTGCACGAACCCCGGCGCCGACACCGCCGGCCCCGCCGGACCCAAGGACTCCGCCGTCGTCGGCATCGCCTACGAGCCCGACACCCTCAGCCCCCTCCTCGGCTACGGCAAGGACGGCAACTCCAAGATCTTCGACGGCCTCCTCGCCTTCGACGCCGACATGAAGCTCAAGCCGGCCCTCGCCCGCGAGCTCCCGCACATCAGCGACGGCGGCCGCACGTACACCTACACCCTCCGCGACGACGTCACCTTCAGCGACGGGGCGCCCTTCACCGCCAAGGACGTCGTCTTCACCTACCGGACGATCCTCGACCCGAAGACCAACAACCCCTCCCGCACCGAACTCGACGCCCTCGACAGCGTCGAGGCCGTCGGCGACGACACCGTGGTCTTCCGCCTCAAGTACCCCTACGCGCCCTTCGCCGAGCGCACCGTCCACGCCATCGCCCCCGAACACGTCGCCGCCCAGCAGGACGTCAACACCGGCGCCTTCACCACCCACCCCATAGGCACCGGCCCCTACGTCCTCACCGGCTGGTCGAAGGGCGAGAAGCTCTCCTTCAAGGCCAACCCGAAGTACTGGAACGGCGCCCCCGCGGTGAAGAAGTTCACCATGGCGATCATCAAGGACGACGACGTCCGCGCCACCCGCCTGCGCGCCGGCGACCTCGACGGCGCCATCCTCCCGCCCAACCTCGCCGCCGGCTTCGCCGAGGACAAGGCCAAGCGGACCTACACGGCCAAGACCTACGACTACCGCACGGTCACCCTCCCCACCCACAACCCCGTCGCCGGCGACACCGCCGTCCGCCGCGCCCTCGACATCGCCGTCGACCGCCAGACCATGGTCGACAAGATCCTCGAAGGCGCCGGCAAGCCCGCCTACGGCCCCGTCCCCACCGACAGCCCCTGGTTCGCCCAGGGCACCGAACGCCGCCACGACCTCGCCGGCGCCCAGAAGATCCTCGACGAGGCCGGCTGGAAGCCCGGCGCCGACGGCGTCCGCGCCAAGAACGGCGTCCGCGCCTCCTTCCCCCTCTGGTACCTCTCCGGCGACAAGCTCCGCCAGGACCACGCCCTCGCCTACGCCTCCGACGCCCGCAAGGCCGGCATCGAGATCAAGACCCAGGCCGGCACCTGGGAGGTCATCGAACCCCGCATGAAGACCGACGCCGTCCTCGCCGGCGGCGGCGCCCCCGGCGACCCCGACTTCGACCAGTACCTCCTGCTCAAGTCCACCCTCGCCGGCGACGGCTTCAACAACATGGCCTGGTACGACAACAAGACGGTCGACCGCGCCCTGGAGGACGGCCGCCGCACCGACGACAAGGCCCAGCGCAAGGCCGCGTACGACACCGTCCAGCGCGAACTCGCCAAGAACCCCGGCTACACCTTCCTCACCCACATCGACCACCTCTACGTCGTGAACGACGCCTGGGACGGCCTCGGCACCCAGGTCGAACCGCACGACCACGGCCTCGCCGCCGGCCCCTGGTGGAACATCGAGAGCTGGAAGCCCAAGAAGGCCGGAGACACCCAGAAGTGAGCCGCCGCCTCCCCTGGGGGGCCATGGCCCGGATGACGGGACGGCGCGCCCTCGCCGCCGTCCCCGTCCTCCTCGGCGTCACCCTCGCCGTCTTCGCGGTCGCCGAGGCCTCCCCCTTCGACCCCGTCAAGGCGTACGCCGGCACCGCCGGCCTCACCGCCTCGCAGGACAACCTCGACCAGCTCCGCCACAACCTCGGCGTCGACCAGCCCCTCCTCACCCGCTGGTGGGACTGGCTCGCCTCGGCCGTCACCGGCGACCTCGGCGACTCCTCCGTCATGCGCCGCCCCGTCGCCGACGTGATCACCGAACGCCTCGGCTGGTCCGTCCTCCTCGCCGCCACCGCCTTCGCCGTGGCCATCGCACTCGGCACCCTCCTCGGCGTCCTCGCCGGACGCCGCCGCGGCGGCCTCCTCGACCGGACCGTCAGCGCCCTCGCCTACACCCTGGAAGCCGCCCCCGCCTTCTGGCTCGGCCTCCTCGCCATCTGGTTCTTCTCCCTCGAACTCGGCGTCCTGCCCGCCGGCGGCCTCACCGACACCGCCAGCGACACCGTCACCCCCGACCAGGTCGCCCGCCACCTCGTCCTCCCCGCCCTCGTCCTCGGCCTCACCCAGCTGCCCTGGTTCTTCCTGTACGTCCGCCAGGGCGTCGGCGACGCCCTCGACGAGGACCCCGTCCGCGGCGCCCGCGCCCGCGGCCTCGCCGAACGCACCGTCCTCACCGGCCACGCCCTGCGCTCCGGCATGCTCCCGATGCTCACCCTCATCGGCTCCCGCGTCCCCGAGATCATCACCGGAGCCCTCCTCGTGGAGACCGTCTTCAGCTGGCCCGGCATCGCCGCCGCCACCGTCCAGGCCGCCACCGCCGTCGACTTCCCGCTGCTCGCCGCACTCACCGTGCTCGCCACCGCGGCCGTCCTCCTCGGCAACCTCCTCTCCGACCTCCTGTACGGCCTCGCCGACCCGAGGGTGGGCTTCGATGGCTGACCCCCGCACCCACCGCCTGCGCCTCTGGGCCTCCGCGACCGTCGTCGGCGCCGTCGCCCTCGCCGTCCTCCTCGTCCCCCCGCTCGTCCACCTCGACGAACAGGCCGTCGACCTCTCCCAGAAGCTCCTCCCGCCCTCCTGGGACCACCCCTTCGGCACCGACGACGTCGGCCGCGACCTCCTCCTCCGCTGCGTCTACGGCCTGCGGATCTCCCTCCTCGTCGGCCTCGTCGCCGCCCTCGTCGCCACCGTCCTCGGCACCGCCGTCGGCGCCGCCGCCGGCGCCCTCGGCGGCTGGACCGACCGCACCCTCATGCGCCTCGTCGACGCCTTCTCCTCCGTGCCGCACCTGCTCCTCGGCATCTTCGTCGTCGCCCTCTTCCGCCCCGGCGTCTGGCCCGTCATCGCCTCCGTCGCGGTCACCCACTGGCTCTCCACCGCCCGTATCGTCCGCTCCGAGGTCCTCTCCCTGCGGACCCGCCCCCACATCGAGGCCGCCATCTCCGGCGGCGCCTCCCGCCGCCGCGTCGCCACCCGCCACCTGCTCCCCGCCGTCCTCCCGCAGGCCGGCCTCGCCGCCGTCCTGATGGTCCCGCACGCCATGTGGCACGAATCCGCCCTCTCCTTCCTCGGACTCGGCCTCCCCAGCCACCAGGCCAGCCTCGGCAACCTCGTCCAGTCCGCCCGCTCCTCCCTCCTCGCCGGCGACTGGTGGCCCACCCTCTTCCCCGGCCTCTTCCTCATCGTCCCCACCCTCGCCATCGCCGGCCTCGCCGGCGTCTGGCGCGACCGCCTCAACCCCCGCCGTCGATCGGAGCTCATGCTGTGAACGCCCGCGTCGCGCGCGCCCTCGACGCCGTCACCGCCGAACGCGCCGAGAACGCCCTCCTCAGCGTCCGCGGCCTCACCGTCCGCTTCCGCCTGCGCGGCGGCCGCACGGTCGCCGCCGTCACCGACGCCGACTTCGACCTGGCACCGGGGGAGTGCCTCGCCCTCGTCGGCGAATCCGGCTGCGGCAAGTCCGTGCTCGCCTCCGCCCTCCTCGGCCTCCTCCCCGCCAACGCCGAGACCGGCGGTACGGCCCTGATCGCCGGCACCGACCTCCTCACCGCCGACGAGAAGACCCTCGCCCGCTCCGTACGAGGCCGGCGCATCGGCCTCGTCCCCCAGAGCCCCGCCGCCCACCTCACCCCGGTCCGCACCGTACGGGCGCACCTGGAGGAGACCGTCCGGGCCCTCACCGGCACCCCCCGCTCCGGTCGCCGCAAAGCCGCCGAGGACGCCGCCGAGCGAGCCGCCTTCCCCGCCACCCACCTCGACTCCTACCCGCACGAACTCTCCGGCGGCCTCGCCCAGCGCGCCGCCACCGCCCTCGCCCTCATCGGCGACGCCCCCCTCCTCCTCGCCGACGAACCCACCACCGGCCTCGACCGCGACCTCGTCGAACGCACCGCCGACGAACTCCGCCGCCACGCCGACGACGGCCGAGGCCTCCTCCTCATCACCCACGACCTCACCGCCGCCGCCCGCATCGCCGACCGCGTCGCCGTCATGTACGCGGGCCGGATCGTCGAGCTCGCCCCCGCCCACCGCTTCTTCGGCACCACCGGCCCCGACCACCCCTACGCCCGCGGCCTCCTCGACGCCCTCCCCGACCGCGCCTTCACCCCCATCCCCGGCATGCCCCCGGAACTCTCCGACCTCCCCGAAGGCTGCGCCTTCGCCCCCCGCTGCCCGCGCGCCACCGACCTCTGCGCCACCGCCCCGGCCCTCAGCGCCGGCGTGGCCTGCCACCACCCGGAGCGACCCCGTGCTTGAACTCGACTCCGTCACCGCCGGATACGAGCCCCGCAGGCCGGTCTTCCGCGACGCCTCCCTCACCCTCGCCGCCGGCGAGTCCGTAGGCCTCCTCGGCCCCAGCGGCTGCGGCAAGTCCACCCTCGCCCGCGTCGCCGCCCTCCTCCACCGCCCCGACGCGGGCCGCCTCGTCCTCGACGGCACCGAGGTCACGGCCTGGCGCCACCGCGCCCCCCGCGAACAGCGCACCGCCGTCGGCGTCGTCTTCCAGCAGCCCCGCACCGCCGCCGACCCCCGGCTCACCCTCGCCGACCTCATCGCCGAACCCCTGCGCGCCACCGGCCGCAAGGCCGAGGCCGCCGACCGCGTCGCCGAGCTCGCCCCCGCCGTCGGCCTCACCCCCGAACTCCTCACCCGCCGCCCCCACGCCGTCAGCGACGGCCAGCTCCAGCGCGCCTGCCTCGCCCGCGCCCTCACCCTGCGCCCCCGGTGGCTGGTCTGCGATGAGATGACCGCCATGCTCGACGCCTCCACCACGGCCGCCCTCGTCGCCGCCGTCGAGACCTACCGCGCACAGACCGGCGCCGGCCTCCTCGCCGTCGGCCACGACCGCGTCCTCCTGAACCGCTGGTGCGACCGGACGGTCGAGTGGCAGGACTGCCTGCCCCGCCCCCGTGCATGATCCTTTCGCCTGTCACCCGAATGGCCGCCCCGTCGTTCCCCCGGACGGATCGCCCATTCCGCCACACTGTCCGCCGAACGCCGCAATTCCGGTGCGGCAGAAGAAGGACGTGAGAGCGATGGCCGTTTCCGTTTCCGTCGTGGTGCTGCTTCTCGTACTGGCCGTGATCTTCATGCGCAGCGGAGGCCTCAAGGTCACCCACGCCGTCGTCTGCGCCCTGCTCGGCTTCTTCCTGGCCGGCACGAGCATGGCCCCCACCATCCAGAACGGCGTGGCCGCCACCGCCGAGGTCGTGTCCAGCCTCCGGCCGTGATCACCCGCAGGTGTCGCCCCACCTGCGCGGTTGACACGGGTCCGCCCGATCCGTAATGTTCTCCGAGCTGTCCGACGTGAGTACCGACTCCGGTCGGCCCCGGACAGTCATTCCGCAGGAACCAACGAGCCTTACGACCGATCATTCGTCGTGTCGTTCTGCTTTCCGTTCGTTTTTGCGAAATGAGGATTCGAAACCCTCGATTCGCGTCGGGGGCGGGGAATCCGCTAAAGTCTCACTCGTCGGAACGGCCCAACAGCCGGAAAGCCAATCCCCTCTGACTGGGAATCAGACGCCGAAAGGATCTGATAGAGTCGGAAACGAAGGAAGCGCCCGGAGGGCCTGGAAACAGGAACGAAGGAAGCGTCCGCACCTTGAGAACTCAACAGCGTGCCAA
>NZ_JBEZNU010000036.1:0-60344 GCF_040653375.1 Streptomyces sp. NPDC047974 | reverse complement strand
CCGGGGTGACCCCCGGCTCGCCGTTCACGACCCGGGAGACCGTCTTCAGGCCGACGCCCGCCCGGGCGGCGACGTCCTTCATGGTGGGCCGGTTGCCGTAACGGGGCTCGGGGCGGGTGGTCTCGGCCACGATGCGGGAATCCTCCTCGGTGGGGCCACCGGCGGGCGCGGCCACCGGCGGATCATGCGCTCCCGACCGAGCATAGATCCTCGAAAACCTCGCCCGTCCGGCGCTTTCGGGTACGGGCCCGAGGCCGTCGCACGGGCCCGTGAGAACCTGATGCCCATGCCCACCGCGCCCGCCTCCCGCCCCGCCTCCGGACCCGCCTCCGGACCCGTCGTCGCCCTCGACGTCGGCGGCACCAAGATCGCCGGGGCGCTGGTCGACACCGAGGGGCGGATCCTGGCCCGCGCCCAGCGGCCGACCCCGGCGCGGGAGCACGCGGAGACCGTCTTCGGGCAGGTCGGCGCGGTGCTCGACGCCCTGGCGGCCTCCCCGTCCTGGGCGGCCGCCGAGGCCGTCGGCATCGGCAGCGCGGGCCCGGTCGACGCGGCCCGGGGCACCGTCAGCCCGGTCAACGTGCCCGGCTGGCGCGGCTTCCCCCTCGTCGAGCGGGTCCGCGCGCACGCCGGCGGCCGCCCTGTCACCCTCGTCGGCGACGGCGTCGCCATGACCGCCGCCGAGCACTGGCTCGGCGCCGCCCGCGGCCACGCCGACGCCCTCGGCCTCGTCGTCTCGACCGGTGTCGGCGGCGGCCTCGTCCTCGGCGGGCGTCTGCACCCCGGCCCCACCGGCAACGCCGGCCACATCGGCCACCTCAGCGTCGACCTCGACGGCGACCCCTGCGCCTGCGGCGGCCGGGGCTGTGTCGAACGCCTCGCCAGCGGTCCGCACATCGCCCGCCACGCCCTCGACGGCGGCTGGCGGCCGGGCCCCGACGGCGACGCCTCGGCCGCCGCGGTGGCCGAGGCCGCGCGCGCAGGCCACCCGGCGGCCCTGGCCGCCTTCGAGCGCGCCGCCCGTGCCCTCGCGGCCGGCATCGCCGCCACCGCACACCTCGTCGAGGTCGACATCGCGGTGATCGGCGGGGGAGTCGCCGGCGCCGGCGAGATCCTCTTCACCCCGCTGCGGCGCGCCCTCGCCGACTACGCCACGCTCTCCTTCGCCCGCGACCTGACCGTCGTCCCCGCCGCCACCGGCAGGGACGCGGGCCTCCTGGGCGCCGCCGCCGCGGCCCGCGCGCCGCGCTGAGCGGGAGCCGCGCCGACCGGGAGCCGCGCCGACCTCGCGGTGCGCCCCGCGCGGACCGCACGGGCGCCGCGCTCACTCGCGTACGGGAACGTCCCGGGGCTCCGCGCGCCGGGGAGCGCGCTGCTCCACCACGACCAGGAAGGCGTCCGACGCCAGGTCCATCACCACCCGGGCCGGCACCCCCTCCTCGCGGCACGCGCCCGCGTACTCCTCGGCGGGCCAGTGCCCTCGCGGCCCGCCCGCGGGAAACCGCTCCAGAACCGTACGGTCCATCTCCGCACCCCCTCGTGCTCGCGGTTCTCAACGACCTCCGGCCCCGAAGCGTTACGCGTCGGGGCCGGACGTGTGTTCGTGGTTTCCGTGGCAGGGTGTTGCGGGCAGGCCACAGGGGGCCGTCGATGAGGGGGGACTCGTGATCGTCTGGATCAACGGTGCTTTCGGCGCGGGCAAGTCGAGCACCGCGCGCGAGCTGGTCGGACTGCTCCCGCACAGCACCCTGTACGACCCCGAGGCGACCGGCGCCGCGCTGCGCCGGCTCCTCCCCGACAAGCGCCTCGCCGAGGTGGAGGACTACCAGGACCTGCCGATCTGGCGCCGGCTCGTGGTGGACACCGCGGCCGCCCTGTACGCCGAGGTGGGCGGCGTGCTCGTGGTCCCGATGACCCTCCTGAGGCAGGAGTACCGGGACGAGATCTTCGGCGGTCTCGCCGCCCGCCGCATCGATGTCCGGCATGTGCTCCTGGCACCTGAGGAAACGATCCTGCGCTCCCGGATCGACGGCCGCGCCGACTACGGCGACCCGGGCGTCGACGCCGACGTCCGCCGCTGGTGTCACGACCGTCTGCCGCCCTACCGGGAGGCCGCCGCCGGCTGGCTCGGCGCCGACGCCCACACCGTCGACAACTCGGCGCTCACCGTCGCGGAGACGGCCAGAGCCGTCGCCGACGCCGTCCAGGGCGGCCTCGCCGCGCCCTGCGGGATCGTCCAGACACCGGAACCGACCCGGGAGACCCTCGCCGCGGGCGTCCTCCTCTTCGACGACCAGGACCGCTTCCTGCTCGTCGATCCCACCTACAAGCCCGGCTGGGAGTTCCCCGGCGGCGTCGTCGAGGCCGGCGAGCCGCCCGCCCGCGCCGGGATGCGCGAGGTCGCCGAGGAGATCGGCCTCGAACTCGCCGCCGTCCCCCGGCTCCTCCTCGTCGACTGGGAACGCCCCCGGCCGCCCGGCTTCGGCGGCCTGCGCCTGCTCTTCGACGGCGGCCGGATCGCCGCCCACGACCGGGACCGGCTCCGGCTCCCCGGCGCCGAACTCCGCGCCTGGCGCTTCGTCACCGAGGCGGAGGCCGCCGACCTCCTCCCACCCGTCCGGTACGACCGCCTCCGCTGGGCCCTGCGCGCCCGGGAGCGCGGCACCGTGCTGAACCTGGAGGCGGGCGTACCGGTGGGCTGAGACCCGCCGTCAGAGCGCCAGGGGTCCCGCCGCCGCGGCCGCCGACAGCCGCTCCGCGGTGTCCTCCGTCACCGCGGGGCCGTGCCCGCAGCACAGCACCGACGGGCGCAGCTCCGCGAGCCGGCCCAGCGACTCCAGGGCCCGCGCGCGGTCCACGTGCATCACTCCGAAGGTCACCCCCTGCACCGAGGCCACGGTGTCGCCCGCGAAGAGCACACCGTGGCGGGGGAGATGGACCGCCATCGAACCGGGGGTGTGCCCGGGGACGTGGACCGCGACCGCCCCGTCCCCGAAGCCGAGCTCCTCGCCGTCCTCCACCTCCCGGTCCACCCGGGTCGGCGGCGCCTCGGGGCAGGTGAGGCCGTGATCCCAGATCGGCCGCTCCCACTCCAGGAGGTCGGGCAGGGGGATCGGCAGCTCGCCGCGCACGTACGGCGCGTCGAGCCGGTGGGCGAGGACCTCGGCGCCGTGCCGGTCGGCCAGCTCCTGCGCCGCGCCCACGTGGTCGCGGTGGGCGTGGGTGAGCACGATCCGGGCCAGCCGGTCCGGGTCGAGGCCCGCGCCGCGTATCGCCTCGGTCGTGGCGTCCGCCGCGCCGGCCCAGCCGGCGTCCACCAGGGTCAGTTCGCTGTCGTCGCGCCACAGGTACGCCTGCCCGATTCCGTAGTCGAGCAGGTGCAGCCGGGGCGTGACCGTGAGGGCTTCCATACGCCGAACGTACGCAAGGAGGCCCGCCCGCCGGGGCGTTCTACGCTCTCGGCGAGCTTCGCCCAGCGCGGAAACGGAAGACCGCCGGGGGCCGGTCGCGGCGGACCGGCCCCCGGCGGCCGTCGGAGCGTCAGGCCCGGCGCGCGTCCGCGTAGTTCGCCAGGAACAGCGCCTCGGCGACGGAGAGCCGCTCCAGTTCCTCCGGCGACACGGACTCGTTCACCGCGTGGATCTGCGCCTCCGGCTCGCTCAGGCCGATGAGCAGGATCTCCGCCTCCGGGTAGAGCGTGGCGAGCGTGTTGCACAGCGGGATCGAGCCGCCCATGCCGGCCGCCTGCATCTCCTGGCCCGGGTACGCCACCCGCATCGCCTCGGCCATCGACGCGTACGCCGGGCTGGAGGTGTCCGCCTGGAACGGCTGGCCCTGGCCGACCTGCTCCAGGGTCACCCGCGCGTTCCACGGCGTGTGCTTCTCGATGTGGGCGAAGAGCAGCTCGGTCGCCTTGGCCGCGTCCTGCCCGGGCCCCACCCGCAGGCTCATCTGGGCGCGCGCGGTGCGCGGGATCGACGGGGTGGCGCCCGCCACCGGGTGGCAGTCGATGCCGATGACGGTGACGGCCGGACGCGCCCAGATGCGGTCGGCGACCGACCCGGAGCCCGGCAGCTCCACGCCCGGCAGCACCTTCGCGTCGGCCCGGAACTGCTCCTCCGGGTACTGGAGGCCCTCCCACACGGCGTCCGCCGGCAGGCCGTCGATCACCGTCGAGCCGTCCTCCGCCCGCAGCGAGTCCAGCACTCTGATGAGCGCGGCGAGCGCGTCCGGCGCGGCCCCGCCGAACTGGCCCGAGTGGAGGTTGCCCTCCAGGGTGTCGATCTGCACCCGGATCATGGTCATGCCGCGCAGGGTCGCGGTCACCGTCGGCAGGCCGACGCGGAAGTTGCCCGCGTCGCCGATCACGATGGTGTCGGCGGCCAGCAGCTCGGGGTGCTGCTCCGCATACCGCTCCAGACCGCCGGTGCCCTGCTCCTCCGAGCCCTCGACGATCATCTTCACGGTCACCGGCACGCCGCCGTTGGCCTTGAGGGCCCGCAGCGCCAGCAGGTGCAGGATGAACCCGCCCTTGCAGTCGGCGGCGCCGCGGCCGTACCAGCGGCCGTCCTCGCGCTCCGTCAGCCGGAACGGCGGGGTCAGCCACGCCGACTCGTCGAGCTTCGGCTGCACGTCGTAGTGGGCGTAGAGGAGTACCGTCGGCGCGTCCGCCGGGCCCGGCAGAACGCCGTACACCGACTGCGAACCGTCCGGGGTGTCGAGCAGCGCCACGTCCTGGAACTCCTCGGCGCGCAGGGCGTCGGCGACCCAGCGCGCGGCGCCCTCGCACTCGCTGCGGGGCGCCACGGCCTCGTCCGCGACCGACTCGAAGGCGACCAGCTCCGTCAGCTCGGCCTTCGCGCGAGGCATCAGGGACCGGACGGTCTCGGCGATCGGATTCGGGGACATGGGCACGCTCCTCGTGGGTGCGACGTTGAGAGTCAGGGGAGCGAACGGCGTATCGGGTGGTACGGCGTTCGCACCGTCGATCCTACGACCGGGCTCCGGCCTACCGAGCCGTAGGATGCGGGAAGCAGACGCCGGTCGGATCAGGAGCAGAAGCACATCGTGAGCAGCGAGAACGCAGAGAACGCCGGTCCGGAGCCCATCGAGCCGCTCGCGCCCGGCGATCCCGCCGCGGCGGCCGGGCCGTCCGCCCCGTCGGCTGACGCGGCGACGGACGCGGCGACGGACGTTCCGGCGGATGCGGAGCCCGGTGCGGAGGTTGGTGCGGAGCCCGTCTCCGCGGACGACCAGGACCGGCCCGAGGTGTGGGACGTCGTGGTCGTCGGCGCCGGCCCGGCCGGTGCCTCGGCGGCGTACGCCGCGGCGGTCGCGGGCCGCCGGGTGCTGCTCCTGGAGAAGGCCGAGCTGCCCCGGTACAAGACCTGCGGCGGCGGCATCATCGGCCCCTCCCGCGACTCCCTGCCGCCCGGCTTCGAACTCCCCTTCCTGGACCGGGTGCACGCGGTCACCTTCTCCCTCGAAGGCCGCTTCGCCCGCACCCGCCGCTCGCGCCGGATGCTCTTCGGGCTCGTCAACCGGCCCGAGTTCGACGCCCAGCTCGTCGAGCACGCGCAGAAGGCCGGCGCCCAGCTGCGCACCGGCGCGACCGTCACCCGGGTGGAGCAGCACGGCCCGTCCGTGCCGGACCGGCGGACCGTCGCGGTGGTCCTCGCCGACGGCGAGACGGTGCTCGCGCGGGCCGTGGTCGGCGCGGACGGCAGCGCCAGCCGGATAGGGGCGCACGTCGGGGTGAAGCTCGGCCAGGTGGACCTGGGCCTGGAGGCGGAGATCCCGGTGCCGCCGTCGGTGGCGGAGGACTGGAAGGGCCGGATCCTCATCGACTGGGGCCCGATGCCGGGCAGTTACGGCTGGGTGTTCCCGAAGGGCGACACGCTCACGGTCGGCGTCATCTCGGCGCGCGGCGAGGGCGCGGCGACCAAGCGGTACCTGGAGGACTTCGTCGCCCGGCTCGGTCTCGCCGGCTTCGAGCCGTCGATCTCCTCCGGCCACCTCACCCGCTGCCGCACCGACGACTCCCCGCTCTCCCGTGGCCGGGTCCTGGTCTGCGGCGACGCCGCGGGCCTGCTCGAACCGTGGACCCGCGAGGGCATCTCGTACGCGCTCCGCTCCGGCCGGCTCGCGGGGGAGTGGGCGGTCCGGGTCGCGGAGGCGAGCGACGCGGTGGACGCCCGGCGCCAGGCGCTGAACTACGCCTTCGCGATCAAGGCGGGACTCGGGGTGGAGATGGCGGTCGGGCGGCGGATGCTCGCCGTCTTCGAGCGCCGCCCGGGGCTGCTGCACGCGGTGATCACGGGCGTGCGGCCGGCCTGGAAGGCGTTCGCGGACATCACCCGGGGCTCGGCCACGCTCGGCGGCATGGTCCGCTCGAACGGCCTGGCCCGGCGGGCCCTCGAAGTCCTCGACAAGCGCATGGACACGGAGTCCGGCGTCGGCCCGGCGGGCCGTGGGGTGACCCGGAAGGACGAGGAGGACGCCGCCGCTCCGGAAGAGGCGGCCGGGACGCTCTGACGACCGGGCGTCGCCGGGGTTACGAGGGTGGGTGCGGGCCAGGGGGCCGCGCCCACCCTCACGCGTGCGCGGCGGCCGTGATGCGGAACACGGGGTGCTTGTGCGCGATGGCGCGCAGCTCGTCGTCGGTGGAGTCCGGGCCGACACCGCCGAAGAAGACGCCGACCTCGGCCTTCCAGCGCTTGAGGTAGGCGCGCAGCACCGCCACCTTGGCGTCGTCGTCGCCGACCTCGGCCGCGGTGAACGGCTCGACCTGCTTGCCGAGGTGCAGCTCGCCGCCGCCGACCGCCCGCATGTTGCGGGTCCACTGGACGTGGCCCCGCGGGGCGACCAGGTAGCGCTCGCCGTCGAGGGTGAGCACGTTCACGGGGGTGGTCCGCCAGGCGCCGCTCTTGCGGCCCCGGACGGCGAGGATCCGCGAGCCCCAGACGCTGACGCCGCGGCGGGTCAGCCAGGCGACGGAGCGGTTGACGACGTGGACGGTGAACCAGCCGGGCTTCATGACGTGGGCGGTGGTCTCGGCGGACATCGGATCCTCCTGGAGGGGGTGGGCGTCGGCGGGGCCGGCGGGCGGGCGGACTGGTGCTGCTTGTGTGAGCACTGCTCTCGATTCGTACCGACCCCCTGAACCGTGAGCATTGCTCTCACTTGAGAACAGTCTGCACGGATCGCCGCTCACAAGCAAGAGCACCGCTCTCATTTCAGTGCGCCGCTCCGAACCGTGGCAGACTGCTCCCATGACCACCGTTCAAGGAGCCCGTGCCCGAGCCCGGGTCGAGATCACCGCCGCCATCAAGGACGAGGCCCGCCGGCAGCTCGCCGCCGAGGGCGCCGCCAAACTCTCGCTGCGCGCCGTCGCCCGCGAGCTCGGCATGGTCTCCTCGGCGCTCTACCGCTACTTCCCCAGCCGCGACGAGCTGCTGACGGCGCTCATCATCGACGCGTACGACTCCGTCGGCGCCGCCGCCGAGCAGGCCCACGCCGCGGCCGTCCGCGCGGCCCCCGCCGACCACCTCGTGCAGTGGACCGCCGTCTGCCGCGCCGTGCGCGTCTGGGCCCTCGCCCACCCCCACGAGTACGCCCTGATCTACGGCTCCCCGGTCCCCGGCTACACCGCCCCCCGGGACACCGTCGTTCCGGCCGGGCGCGTCGCCCTGCTCCTGGTGGGGACCGCGCGTGCCGCGTACGAGGCCGAGGGCGTCGCGCTTCCGCCGCTCCCGGACGTCCTCGCGCCGGAGGCGGAGCGGCTCGCCGCCGACGTGGCCCCCGACCTGCCGCCCGCGCTCGCCGTCGCCCTCGCCTCCGCGTGGGCGCAGCTCTTCGGCCTGGTCTCGTTCGAGGTCTTCGGCCAGTTCAACCGGGTCGTCGAGGACCGGGACGCCTTCTTCGCCGTCGCCGCCGAGCGCCTCGGCCGCGAGGCGGGCCTGCTCCCGCGGCCCTGACCGCCGACGGTGGATCCGGTCGCCGGTCGCCGGATCCGGTCGCCGGGGCCGGTCACGGCGTCCCGTCCGACCGGTGCGCGCGGCCGGTGCGTCCGGGGGCGAGGACCGGTCCGGCCGCGTCCGGCGGGTGGCCCCGATCATGGCAGACTCGGGCGCATGAACGGCAAGGCGACGACGACGCGTACTCGGCTGGACAGGGGGCGCAGCGCGCTCGGCCCCGCGCTGGAGCTGGTGCACACCGGCCGGGCGCCGACGCGGGCCGTCCTCACCGCGGAGCTCGGCGTCACCCGGGCCACCGCCGGTGCCGTCGCCGCCGAGCTGGAGGCCCTCGGGCTCATCCGGGTCGACTCCAACCCCGGGGCCGCCGCCGGTTCCCAGGGCCGGCCCTCGCACCGGCTCGCCGTCGACGAGAAGGGGCCCGTGGCGCTCGCCGCACAGGTCCACGCGGACGGGTTCCGGGCCGCGCTGATCGGCCTCGGCGGCACCCTCGTCGCCACCGTCCCGGGCTCGGTGACGGTCTCGGCCGACCCGGCGCAGGTCCTCGGCGCCGTCGTGGACGCGGGGGCGGCGCTGCTTCGCGAGAGCGGACGCCGCTGCGTCGGCGCCGGCCTCGCCGTGCCGTCCGCGGTCGCCGAGCCCGAGGGCACCGCGCTCAACCCGCTCCACCTGGCCTGGCCGGCCGGGGCGCCCGTCCGGGAGATCTTCGCCGAGCGGATCCGGGCCGCCGGCATCGAGGGCCCGGCCTTCACCGCCAACGACGTCAACCTCGCCGCGCTCGCCGAGCACCGGCACGGCGCCGGGCGCGGGGCCCGCGACCTGCTGTGCGTGGCGACCGGACACCGGGGCGTCGGCGGGGCGCTCGTCCTCGACGGGCGGCTGCACACGGGCAGTTCGGGGCTCGCCCTGGAGGTGGGCCATCTGACGGTCCATCCGGAGGGCCGCCCCTGCCACTGCGGCGGCCGCGGCTGCCTGGACGTGGAGACCGACCCGCTCGCCTTCCTCACGGTGGCCGGCCGGGCGCCGGGTCCCGAGGTGTCCCTGCTCCAGCAGGCCCGCGACCTGCTGCGGACCGCACCGGACGACCCGGGCGTGCGGGCGGCGGTGGCGGAGCTGATCGACCGTCTCGGCCTGGGCCTCGCCGGCCTGGTGAACATCCTCAACCCGGACCGGATCATCCTCGGCGGCCTCCACCGCGAGCTGCTCGACGCCGACCCGGAGCGGCTGCGCGCGGTCGTCGCCGACCGGAGCCTGTGGGGCCGCAGCGGCGGCGTCCCGATCCTCCCCTGCACCCTGGACCACAACAGCCTGGTGGGCGCGGCCGAACTGGCCTGGCAGCCGGTCCTCGACGACCCCCTGACCGCCCTGGCCGGCGCCCCCGCCTGACCGGGGCGGACCCCACGGAAAAGGAGGTGGGCGTCCGGGGCGCGGACGGGTAACGTCCCCGTTCATGATCTCTTCCGACGCCCCGCTCCCGCCCCGCCTGGGCAGCCTCACCTTCCACGGCCCGCTCTCCGAGGAGCGGGCCGGGCGGCTGGTCCGCCGCATCGCCGACTCCGGTCCGGCCGACGTCCTCGACATCGGCTGCGGCTGGGGCGAGTTGCTGCTGCGGATCCTCGACGCCGCCCCCGGTGCCAAGGGCGTCGGCATCGACATCAACGCCGAGGACCTCGCCCGCGGCCGGGGGCTCGCGGCGGAACGCGGGCTCGCCGACCGCACCACGTTCGTCGAGGAGTCCGCCCGCGGCAGCGAGCGCGGCCCCGTCGACGCGATCCTCTGCCTCGGCTCCAGCCAGGCGCTGTGCGACCCGGAGCTGCCGCTCGACCCGGCGGAGGCGCTGCGCGAGCTGCGCCGCCTCGTGCGGCCCGGCGGCGTGGTCGTGCTCGGCGAGGGCTTCTGGGAGCGCACCCCGACCGAGGCGGAGCTCGCCGGGATGTGGCCCGGCGCGAGCACCGGCGACCACCTTCCGCTGGGGGAGCTCGTCGACCTGGCGATCGCGGCGGGGTTCCGCCCGGCGTGGATCGAGACGGCGAGCCGCGAGGAGTGGGAGCACTTCGAGTCCGGCTACCGGTACGACACCGAGCTCTGGCTCGCCGCCCACCCGGACCACCCGCTGGCCGCCGAGACCCGCGAGCGGGTCGACCGGCAGCGCTCCGGCTGGCTGAACGGCTACCGGAACGTCCTCGGCATCGCGTACCTGACGCTGGTCGCCACCGCCTGACACCCGGCCTCCGACATCCGGGCGCCGACGGCCACCCGGCCTCCGACACCCGGGCGCCTGACACCCACCCGACACCCGGGCGCCTGACACCCACCCGGCGCCCGGGCTCAGGCGCGGGCGCCGCTCGCGGCGAGCGCCGGGGTCTCCGCGGGCGTGCCCAGGGGGACGCCCGCGAGCCGGCTGTACGAGACGATCGGGGCGAGCGGCACCGCGTCGAACCCGAGCCCGAAGCCGAACCCCGCCTCGGCGCCGGCCGCGGCCGGTCCGTCGGCGGACGGCGGCGCCGTCAGGGTGAACCAGACGACCTTGCCGCTCGCGCCCCGCGGGCGGACGCCCCAGCTGTCGCTGAGCGCCCCGACGATGGCGAGGCCGCGCCCCGAGGTGGCGAGCGCCTCCGGCTCGTCCCACGGGTCGAGGAAGGCCGACTCGGTCGCCACCGGTATCCGGGGGTCGTTGTCCCGGACCGAGACGGTCAGCCGGTCGAGCAGGAGTTCCAGCTCGACGGTGCACTCCTTGTCGGGCTGCGCATGGCGGTGCACATTGCTCAACAGCTCGGTCACTCCCAGTTGGACGGGATCGACCAGAGCGTCGAGGCTCCAATGGCGCAGATGGGCGGCGACGATCCTGCGGATCTGACCGATCCGCGACGGCAGGGCCTGGAGCTCCACCGCGTAAAACCTGCTCGGCTCGCTGATCACGGCTGCGACTCCCCGAAGTAGTCCTGAGAAACGGAGATTCGGATCTGTCCTGCGGTACATCAGGGGCGGCGCACTGAGCACAGTGTCACCACCGTTGAACCCTCAGTGAGGTGGTTCCAGCGTGAACCACCCGTGACCGCGCCGCAACCCGCCGCGAGCCGCCCCAGGTCAGCGCCCCGACGAGCCGGTCACCTGCCGCCGCCCGCCCGCCTGAGCGCGGCGAGGAAGCGCCCCGCCTGCTCGACGTCCCGGGCGTCGTCCTCCCCGGCGGCGTCCATGGTCAGCCGGTAGCGCGTGCCGTTCACCGTCGCCACCGTCTCGTCGCCCTTCGCGAACCACGGGCGGCCCGCCCGCACCGCCTTGACGGGCGCGCTGTCGATCTCGGAGCCGTAACTCGTGAGCAGCGCGAGCCGGCCGTCCTCGATGCGGACCTCCCCGGCCCGGGTCAGCGAGCGCGGCCACCGCGCGATCCGTACGCCCCTGGCGCTGAACTCCGGCTCCGCCATGCCGATCCACCCCTTCCGACTGCCCGTCCCTCCCAGTGTGCCGGGCCGTCGGCGCGGACGCCAGGGCCCCCGCGCAGGTGTTCCCCAAGGCGTTCCTATGGAGCGTCAAAGTGAACGTTTGCCCAGGTCGGAGCGGTATCGTCGGCAGCGGGAAGCCGGGTTCCGACCCGGCGGGACAGCGAGGAGAGAACCGTTGAGCACCGCCCCCAGCACCACCCCCCACGGCGGCGAGGCGATGGCCACCGTGGACGTCGACCGCACCGACCCGGCGTACCGCACCTGGCTGAAGGAGGCCGTCCGCAAGGTCCAGGCGGACGCCAACCGCTCCGCCGACACCCACCTCCTGCGCTTCCCGCTCCCCGAGAAGTGGGGGATCGACCTCTACCTCAAGGACGAGTCCACCCACCCGACCGGCAGCCTCAAGCACCGCCTCGCCCGCTCGCTCTTCCTGTACGCGCTCTGCAACGGCTGGATCCGGCCCGGCAAGCCCGTCATCGAGGCGTCCAGTGGCTCGACCGCCGTCTCGGAGGCGTACTTCGCGAAGCTCATCGGCGTCCCCTTCGTCGCCGTGATGCCCCGCACCACCAGCCCCGAGAAGTGCCGGCTCATCGAATTCCACGGCGGCCAGTGCCACTTCGTCGACGACTCGCGCACGATGTACGAGGAGGCGGCGGCGCTCGCGGCGCGCACCGGCGGCCACTACATGGACCAGTTCACCTACGCCGAGCGGGCCACCGACTGGCGCGGCAACAACAACATCGCCGAGTCGATCTACCAGCAGCTCCGCCTGGAGCGGTACCCCGAGCCGGCCTGGATCGTCGCCACGGCCGGCACCGGCGGCACCTCCGCCACCATCGCCCGCTACGTCCACTACACCCAGCAGAACACCCGGATCTGCGTCGCCGACCCGGAGAACTCCTGCTTCTTCGACGGCTGGGTGCACCACGACCCCGACGCCACCTCCGACTGCGGCTCCCGCATCGAGGGCATCGGCCGGCCCCGGATGGAGCCCAGCTTCGTGCCCGGCGCCATCGACCGCATGATGAGGGTCCCGGACGCGGCGAGCGTGGCCGCCGTCCGGGCCCTGGAGGGCGCGATCGGGCGGAAGGCGGGCGGCTCCACCGGCACCGGCCTGTGGAGCGCCCTCAAGATCGTCGCGGAGATGGTCGCCGAGGAGCGCACCGGCAGCGTGGTCACCCTCCTGTGCGACCCGGGCGACCGCTACCTCGACAAGTACTACTCGGACGCCTGGCTCGCGGAGCAGGGCCTCGACATCGCCCCGTACGCCGCCGCTATCGAGCGCTTCCTGGCGACGGGCGTCTGGCCGGAGTGAGCCGCCGGTCCAGCGCGGCGGCGGCGCGCCGGAAGGAGAGCCCCAGGCCCGGGGAGGCGAGCCGCAGCCCCGCGCGGAACGCCGCGGGACCGTCGGCGGCCATCGTCCAGAGCAGCCGGGTCCCGGTGCCGTCCGGCGCCAGGGCCCACTCCTCGGCCAGCGCGGAGACCGCGGGCGCGTTGGTGAGGTCCACCCGGTAGGCGTAGCGCAGGTCCGGCTCGGAGGCGAGGATGGTCTCCTCGAACCGGATCCCGCCGCGCAGGCGGATCGTCCGGCGCGCCCCGTCGTCGAGCGGGACGGCCGAGGCGACGGGGGTGAACCAGGCGGGCAGGCTGCCCACTTCCACCGCGATCGAGCGGTAGACCGCCGAAGGCGGCGCCTGGAGGGCGGCCTCGAAGGCGAGGCGGACGGGCGCGTTGGCGGTGAAGCCGAGCTCCACCGGCCGCAGTCGGCGCTGCATGGACCGGACCTCCCGGATGAGTGGAAGAAGCACCCTAGCTGACAGTGCGTCAGCGCGAAAGTCCGTTCGAGGAACGGCTGTCGGGGGATCGCCGGCGGGGGTATGGGGCGTCACCGTCCGGGCGCGCGCCCCCGCCGGACGGCGCCGGACCCTTCACCGCCCGCCCCCGGGGTCCGCGGCCAGCAGGCCGTCCAGCGCCCGGCCGAACACCACCCGCCCCGCCCGCGCCAGCACCCCGTCGAAGACGCGCGGCAGCCCCCGCACCGCCAGGTCCTCGGTCCACACCACCCGGGTGCCGCCGGCCTCCGGAGCCACCTCGATCTCGGCCCAGCCCCGTACGAGCCGCCCGTACTTCTCCAGTCGGCACAGCCCGGGCCGGTCCGCGTGCGGCGGCTCCCAGCGGACCACCTCCATCGGATCGTCGAAGCCCAGCGGGCCGAGCCCGGTGCGCGCCGTGAAACGGGTCCCGGCCCGGCTCGGGCCGGACGTCAGGACCGTCGTCCGCGTCAGCGGCACCCGCCGGCCGTGCGCCGGCCAGTCCGTCAGCCGCCGCCACGCCTCCGCCGGAGGCAGCGGCACCGCCCGCACCACCCGGAAGCGGCTCACGCCGCCGTCTCGCCGGCCACCAGCAGCCCCGGCACGTGCTCGGCGACCTCGGCCCGCAGCTCCGCGGCCATCCCCCGGTCGGTCACCCAGGTGTCCACCTCGTCGAGGGTCCCGAAGGAACTCAGGCCCACTGTCCCCCACTTGGTGTGGTCGGCGACCACGACCACCCGGCGCGCCGACCGGATCAGGCAGCCGTTCGTCTCCGCCTCCGCGAGGTTCGGCGTCGACAGGCCCGCCTCCACCGACAGACCGTGCACGCCCAGGAAGAGCAGGTCGAAGTGGAGCGAGCGGACCGCCCGGTCCGCCACCGGCCCCACCAGCGCGTCCGACGGCGTCCGTACCCCGCCCGTCAGCACCACCGTCGCCGCCCGCCGGCCCTCGCCGGACGTCTGGCGCGCCTCGTGGAAGACGTCCGCCACGCGGACCGAGTTCGTCACCACGGTCAGGTCCGGCACGTCGAGGAGCTGCCGCGCCAGCGCGTACGTCGTCGTCCCGCCCGACAGCGCGATCGCCGAACCCGGCAGCACCAGCGCCGCCGCCTCGCGCGCGATCTCGTCCTTCGCGCTCGGCTCCAGCACCGACTTCGCCTCGAACCCCGGCTCGTGCGTGCTCGGATCCGTCACCGGCACGGCCCCGCCGTGCACCTTCGCGACCATGCCCTGCCGGGCCAGCGCGTCCAGGTCGCGGCGGATCGTCATGTCCGAGACGCCGAGCCGACGGGTCAGTTCGTTCACCCGTACGCCGCCGCGCCGCCGCACCTCGTCGAGGATCAGGGCGCGCCGCTGCTCCGCGAGGAGGTTCTGATTGTCAGTCACCGCCGGGGCCGGTCCTTCCGCAGGAGACGAGGGGATGGCTGTCGGATTCGGTGAGAGACCGTGCGCGGGCACACGGTCGTCCGCGATCCTGGAGCCGACGTCGCATCCTCCCACTCCCGAGAGGAGGACTCCTAAGTGTCCCCTGCCACACCCGCCCCGGAGCACGGGGGCGCGGCGCTCGAACTCCTCGTCCACGGAGTCGGCGGCGCCACCCCCCAGTCGATGCTGGACGACCCCAGGACCGTACGGGTCACCGGCGACGAGACCGCCGCCGTGCACCGGCGCGCCGAGGACCTCGACGCCGAGGACCACCCCGGGCGGTACGCCGCCCGGCCGGTGCCGGAGGCGTACGTCTGGTCGCACCTCACCTCGGGCGACGGCGCCCGCGCCCTCTGGCTGCTGCTCCTGCCGTTCATGGTGGTCAACCTCGCGCACTGGATGCGCCCGCCCGCCGCCGGCCGCCCCGGACTCGTCCGGCTCTACGGCGTCCTCGTCCGCCTCCTCGCCCTCACGCTCACCGCGCTGCTCACCGCCGCCGCCTGCGAGGTCGCCCTCGACCTGACGGCCTGGCAGTGCGCCGGGACCGCCGGCTGCGCCGACGGGCGCGCCTGGCTCGGCTTCCTCGCCGCCGACCGGGGCGGCTGGTGGTCGGGGCCCGGCCGCCGGCTCGCCCTCGCCGCCGTCCTCCCGGCCGCCCTCGTCGGCCTCCTCTGGTACCTCTCCCACCGCACCTGGAGCGCCTACGAGGCCCAGCGCCCGCCCACCGACGAGGCCCCGCCCGGGCCCGTACCGCCCGGATCCGGGGCCCCCGGGCCCGTACCGCCCGAGGACCCGCGGCCCGCGCTCGGACGGCCCGGATTCTGGTACGGGAGGCGGCTCGTCGCCCGGCTGCGCGCCGCGCACACCGTCGCCGGCCTCCTCACCGTCGCCGGCGCCCTCGCCGCCGCGCCCGCCCGCCACGACACCGGCGCCCTCGCCGCGACCGGACTCGCCCTGCGGGCCGCCCTCCTGGCGGTCGCCGCCGTCGTCCTGTGGTCGGTCTGCGCCCGCGGCCGCAGCGAACGCCGGCTCGACCAGCGCGTCGAGAGCGCCCTCTTCACCCGGCTGCCCACCGCCGCGCTCGTCCTGCTCGCGCTGACCGCCCTGCACACCGCCTGGGACCGGCCCGGCTGGACCTCCGCCGGCACCCTCCCCGGGAACGCCGCCTTCGGGGCGCTCACCCTCGCCCAGGGCGGGCTCGTCGTCGCCCTCGGCGCCGTCGCCCTGCTGCTCCAGCGGCCCCGGCGCGATCCCCGCACCGCCCTCGCCGGACTCGGCGGACCGGCCACCGCCATGCTGGCCTGCGCCCTGGGCGGCGTCATGTCGGGCGGCGTCGCCCAGTGGGTCGCCGACCGCCTCGGCGACTCCGGTCCCCTCGCCGGCCCGCCCGTCCTCCTCAGCTGGCAGGCGTCCGCCATCCCGGTGCTGCTCCTGCTGCTGCTCGTGCCCGCCGCCCTCCTCGGCGTCAGGACCGTCCTTGCGACCCGCCGGCTGCGGGCCGCCGTCGAGGCGGACTACGCCGGCGAGCACCCCGACCCGGTGCGTACCGGCCAGATCGCCACCAGCCGCGCCCGAGCCTCGCTCACCGACTCCGCGCCCGTCCTGATCGGCGTCGTCTCCGGCACCGCGCTGCTGCTCGGCGCGGCCTCCGTCGCCGGGGCCTGGGCCAGCGGAGAGGTCCCGGGCAGCGCCTTCTCCGGCGCCCACCCGGCGATCGCCGCCCTCGCCTCCACCACCCAGGAGCTCGGCTCCTGGATGATCGGCTTCGGCTTCCTGCTCTTCGTCACCTGGGGCCGCCGCGCCTACCGTGACGCCTCCGCCCGCCGCACCATCGGCATCCTCTGGGACGTCGGCACCTTCTGGCCGCGCGCCGCCCATCCCTTCGCGCCGCCCTGCTACGCCGAGCGGGCCGTGCCCGACCTCACCTGGCGGATGAGCTCCTGGACCCGGCACTCCGGCGGCCGGCTCGTCATCTCCGGCCACTCCCAGGGCAGCGTCCTCGCCGCCGCGGCCGTCTGGCAGCTGCCGTCCGCGACCCGGGCGCGCGTCGCCCTCCTCACGTACGGCTCCCCGCTGGAACGGCTCTACGGCCGCTGGTTCCCCGCCTACTTCGGCCCCGAAGCGCTGCGCGGACTGCACCGCGCCGTGCACTGCTGGACCAATCTGCACCGCGCCACCGACCCCATCGGCGGCCCCGTCCGCGTCCCCGCCGAGGACGGCCGTCCGCCCGTCGACGCGCCGGTGCTGCTCGACCCGGTCGCTTACGGACGCACCCGCGCCCACCCGCTGCCCGAACCGGTCCTCGGCCACTCCGACTACCAGGCCGACCCGGCCTTCGCGGCCTGCCGGTCCGACCTCCTCGACCGGCTGCCGCCCGCCCTGCCCCGCCAGCGCACGGCTGACGGGACGGCGGATCAGGGGAGTTCGGGCAGGTCCTCCGGATAGAGCAGGGTCAGGTCGTCGGTGCTCGCCTCCGCGAGCACCGCGACCCGGCCCGCGTGCCGCTCCACCATCGACTCGAAGGTCTGCCGCGCGGTGCGCCCGTTGCCGAACGCCGGCCCCTTCGGCAGCTTCTCGAAGTACCTCAGGAGGGCGTCGTCCGCGCCCTCCGCCAGCCGGTACTCGTGCTCGTCCGTCTGCTGCCGCACGATCCGCAGCAGCTCCTCCGGCGTGTAGTCGCCGAAGCTGATGGTCCGTGAGAAACGGGACGCCACACCGGGGTTGACGGTGAGGAAGCGCTCCATCTCGGCGGTGTACCCGGCGACGATCACCACCACCGCGTCCCGGTGGTCCTCCATCAGCTTCACCAGCGTGTCGATCGCCTCGCGTCCGAAGTCCCGCCCCGAGTCCTCCGGCGACAGCGCGTACGCCTCGTCCACGAACAGCACCCCGCCGCGCGCCCGGTCGAACGCCTCCTGCGTGCGGATCGCGGTCGACCCGATGTGCTCGCCGACCAGGTCGACCCGGGAGACCTCCACGAGGTGACCGCGCTCCAGGACGCCGAGCGAGGCGAGGATCTCGCCGTAGAGGCGGGCGACGGTGGTCTTGCCGGTGCCCGGGTTGCCGGTGAAGACGAGGTGGCGGCGGACCGAGGCGGCCTTCAGCCCCGCCTCCTGCCGCTTGCGGCCCACCTCGATCATGTTGGTGAGCGTCCGCACCTCGTGCTTCACGCTGTCCAGGCCGACCAGCGCGTCCAGCGCCCCGAGCACGTCGTCCGAGGAGCGCGGAGCCGGGACCGGCACGGTGGCCGGGGCCGCCGGGGCGGGGGCGGCGGCGGTACGCGCGGGGGGATAGGCGCCGAGCAGGCCGGGGGAGTGCTGGACGGCCGTCAGGGCCGGGGCCGGAGCCGCCGCGGCGGCCGCCGGAGGGGTCCGCACGGCGCTCTCGTCGCCGGTGCAGTCCTCCACGACGGGCCCGTCGTCGGGGAACTCGTACCCGCCCCGCGCGCACCGCTCGGTCCGGCAGCGGCGCAGCACCGTCCGGCAGCCGTCCATCACGTGGAAGCCGTAGCCGCCGCTGCCCGTGACCCGGCAGCCGAGGAAGGTGCCCCGGCCCTCCGCCGACACGTAGAAACCGGCCTCGGCGGGGGAGGTGACGACACAGCGCTCGACCGTGGGGTCCGCGCCCTTGGTGACGATGACGCCCGTCTGCACGGTGTCCACGGTGCAGTTGGCCAGGGTGCCGCCGCTGCCGTGGTCGCGGAACCACGCCCCGGTGGACGCCTCCTTGATCCGGCAGTCGTCCAGCTGGGCGGTGGCGCCGTCGCTCACCGACACGGCGGTGTTCCGCACCTGCGTGAGGTCGCTGTCCACGACGTCCACCCGGGAACCCCGGTCGAGCACGAACAGCGCGTCCGGCACGTCGTGCACCCGGCACGCGTCGAGCACGGCGCTCGCCCCGTCGCTCACCCACACCGCCGGATAGTCGCCGGTGCTGTCGTGGATCTCGCACTGGTGGGCGTCCACGCGCGTGCCCGGGTCCCACACCGACAGACCGTTGCGCCCGAAGCGGCGCACGGTCGACCGGGTGAGCGTCAGCACCGAACGCGACCGCAGGTCCACGGCGTTCTCCGGCACGTCGTGGATGTCGCAGTCGGAGAGCGTGAGCACGGCGTCGGTGTCCAGGGTGACGCCGTCGGCCGAGGTGCGGTGCACGGAGGAGTCCACGAGGTGCGCGGTGGCGCGGCCCGCGATCTGGAGCCCGGCGCCCTTGATCTCGTACACCTCGCAGCCGACGCCCTCCAGGCCGCTTCCCTCACCGGTGACGGCGATGCCGGCGCCGGAGGCGTGGTGCACCCGGCACCGTTCGAGCCGGGGGTGCGCCCCGCCGCGCACGGCCACCCCGGCCTGCCCGGCCGCGACGACCTCGCACTCCTCGAAGACCCCGCCGGCGCCGTCGACCGCCGCGATGCCGACGCCCGCCGGATTGTCCACCGTGCAGCGCCGGGCCGTCGGCCTGGCCTGCCCGCGCACCTCGATCCCGGCGGCCGAGCGGGTCATGATCCGCAGGTCGAGCAGTTCGGGCGTGCCGTCCTCGACGAGCAGCGCCGGCGCCGCCACGTCCTGGCCCTCGATGTGCAGATCCTGCACGATCGCCGAGGCGCGCAGCGTCAGCGGCACCCCGTCCGGGGGCGCGATCCGCACCGGCCCGGCCCCGTCCTCCGGCCCCCGCAGCGTCACCGCCCGGGTCACCACGAGGTTCTCGCGGTACGTGCCCGGCGCGACGGTGAGGACATCGCCGTCTCCGGCGGCCTCCAGCGCGGCGGCGAGGGAGGCGTACTCGCCCGTGCGGCGCCGCCACCGCGACGTGCCGGTGTGCGTCACCTGGACCGTGCCCTGTGCCATGGGTGTGCTCTGCCCCCGCCTCGTGCCGTCGACGCTGAACCGGATCCAGGATCCGATGCATGGGATCCGACGTAACGCATCCTGGATCCAATACAACGGATCCTGGATCCGACCTACGGGATCCGATGTACCGGATCCGATGTACAGGATCCGATGTACAGGATCCGGTGTACTCGGGATCCGGTGTACTCGGGATCCGGCGTATTGGATCCCATGCGGTGGATCCGATATCCGGGATCGTGGACCCGATGCCCCACCGTAGCGCGCGCGGCGGCGCGGGGTTGACGGGTCGTCGAGCCGCACCCTTACGGGGCACGGAACCCGGGGTTCCAGGGTGGGGTCAACTGCCGGTGCCGGTACGTCCCCAGTCGGGGCCGACGGCCGCCCAGGCGCGGTCCAGGCGCGCGTACCGACGGGAGCACAGACGGCGCATGACCAGCCGTCGGACCAGCTCGACGCCGACCCCGGCGAGGACGGCCGCCATCAGGCCGACGAGGACCGCGTGGGCGCGGGCCGTGTCGCGGGCCAGGGGCGCGGCGACGGGCCGGCCGTCCCGGTCGGTCCAGAGGGAGAAGGCGTCGCCGGGCGCGGAGCTGGCCCGGGAGGTGGTGACGGTACCGGTGCGGGAGGTGCCGTCGGGGGCGGTCCACCGGGCCACGACCGCGCGCCGGAAGCGCTGCTCGGCGGCCTGGTCGCCCGACGCGGCGGCGCTCGACGGCTTCGCGGCGGGACGCAGCACATGGGCCGTGGTCTCCACGCGCCCCTGCTGCTGGGCGTGGACCGCGCGCTGGAGCGAGTGCTGCGCCGCGGCACCGGCCGTCCAGCCGGCCACGGGCACCGCCAGGCACAGCGCGAGGGCGGCCACGAGCGCCACCCACGCCTCGACCAGGTCCGTCGTGCGGCGCAGGGGATTGTGCCGCCAGCGCCAGAGTCCGGTGACTGCGCGCATGTGCCGGAACCCCCTCGTTCGTCGGTCCTCCGACGAGTCTGCCCTCGGGGCGCGCGGTTCGCCTGTCGAGCGGGGAGGGGGAAGGGAGGAGGGGGAGGGAGGGGGACGGCGGTCAGTCGAGGATCTTCACCGGATCGCCGACGCGGACGGTGCCGCGCTGTTCGGGGACGAGGTTCTGGCCGAAGACGAGCTTGCCGTTCAGCTTGCGGTGTCGGCCGAGGGTCCGCAGCGGTTCCTTGCCGCGCGCCGCGGTCGTCTGGTCGGTGGTGGTCACGACGCACCGCCCGCACGGCTTGGCGACCCGGAAGGTCACGTCGCCGACGGCGAGCCGGGTCCAGCCGTCCTCCGCCCACGGCTCGGTGCCGTCGACGACGAGGTTGGGCCGGAAGCGGCTCATGGGCAGCGGGCCCTCGTGGGCGTGGTCGCCCTCGCCGATCAGCGCGTTGAGGGCGTCGAGGGAGGCGCTGGAGGCGACGAGGAGCGGGTAGCCGTCGGCGAGGCTGACGGTCTCGCCGGGGAGTGCGTACGCCGGGTCGATCGGGCGCCGGTGCTCGGGCGCGTCCAGGTGCACGAGGCGCGCGTCGGTCTCCAGGTAGGCGGAGAACCAGGCGGCGGCCGGTTCGCCGGCGGGCACCGTCTCCACGTCCTTGTCGAAGAGGTTCGTGGTCAGCGTGGCCGAGGGCTCCGGCACCGGGACCACCAGCGGTTCGCGTCCGGGCGCGGTCAGCCGCAGGCCGCCGTCCGGGAGGGGCTCGGCGGCGGCGAGGGCGAGCAGGGGGTGACGGCGCTGGGTCATGACGGTGCCGGTGGCGTCGACGACCGCCCAGCGGCGGTCGTGCGCGAGGCCCCAGGGCTGCACCTCCGCCTCCGCGCGGTCGAGCGCGCGCAGGGCTTTCACCGGATGGACGTGGACGGAGCGGAGGACGGGATCAGCCATGGGCTCATCCTGCCAGCCGCTCCGCCCCCGCCGTGACCGGAGCCGCGCGTGCCGTCAGTAACCGCCGCCCTGGTAGGGGCGGTTGTACGGGTCGTGGTACTGCGCGGGGGCCGGGACCGGCGCCGGTGCGGGGCGCGGGGCGGCCGGGCGCATCGCCTCGTAGCCGGGGGCGACGGGCCGGGCCGGCTGCGGGACCGGTCCGCCCGGGTAGCCGCGCGGCGGCATGGGCTGCTGCGGGATGTACGGCGTCGGCGCCGGCTGGAGCGGCGCGGGCGCCGTCATCTGCGGGGCCGGCTGCGGATAGCCGTAACCGCCGCCGAGGTAGCCGGGCGCCGGCTGGGGGGACGGCGCCGCCGGGAGGGCGGGAAGGGCCGCCGGGAGCGCCGGCAGGTAGGAGCCGGTCGGCGCGGGCGCCGGATAGCCGACGGGGGCCTCGTACGCGGCGGGCACTCGGATCGGGGCGATCTGAGGCGTGCCCCGCTCCGCGACCAGGGAGTCGTAGATAGGGGTGTCCGGGAAGGACGGCGCGGTGTGGTAACCGCCTCCATAGCTGGAGCGGGGGGAGGTCATGGCACATAAGTTAAGCCCACGATCTGCCGATTGGGGAGCCTGCTCAACGGCTTCTTTGACGGGCTTCCGGCGGCCGTGGATCCCCAACCAGAGCGAACTCGTAGAAAACGGGCACGCCGCTGTCCCATGATCGCGTAAAACCCGAGTTGAGAGGGGGTTACCGCCGGGTCGGGCCGCAAGGCGCCGACGACTCCGTCCGGTATGAAGAACGGATAAAGAAAAGGCGTCCGGAAGGAGTGGGAGAAGCGATCTTGGGTAAGTCGAATCGTCAATCCGATGCCGAACGGCGAGACGCGCACACGCCGAATTCGCCGCGTTACTCCCCGTGGCGGGGAGTGAATTCCCCGCCCTCCGTCGCCGTCCGGCCCCCGGAGTAGACCCGGCCCTTCCACGCCCCGCCCCGCCCGCGGTAGTGCCGCACCGCCGAATCCACCGTCATCAGCAGATAGAGGAAGGCGGTGAACGGCAGCAGCGGCGCCGTCCACACCGGCTGGCGGTAGTAACGGAGCATCGGCACGTACGTCCCCGTCATCACCGCCCAGGCCGCCCCGCCCGCCCATGCCGCCGGCGCGTCCCCCGACACCAGCCCCGCCACGCACGCGGCCGGCGGAACCAGATAGACGAGCACGAGCCCGGCGACCGTCCCGAGCAGCAGCGGCGGGCTGTAGCGCAGCTGGGCGTACGCGCTCCGCGTCACCATCCGCCACAGCTCCCCGAGCCCCGGGTACGGGCGCACCGAGTCGACCCGCTCGGCGAGCCCCAGCCAGATCCGGCCCCCCGCCGCCCGCACCGCCCGCGCCAGCGACACGTCGTCGATCACCGCCGTACGGATCGCGTCCGGCACCCCGGCCGCCACGGCGGTCTCCGTCCGCAGCAGCACGCACCCCCCGGCCGCCGCCGTCGCCCGCGGCCGGGCCGCGTTGATCCGGCGGAAGGGGTAGAGCTGGGCGAAGAAGTAGACGAAGGCCGGGACCACGAGGCGCTCCCAGAGACTCGTGACCCGCAGCCGGGCCATCTGCGAGACCAGGTCCCGGCCGTCGTCCCGCGCCGCGGCCACCAGCCGCCGCAGGCTGTCGGGTTCATGGGCGATGTCCGCGTCCGTGAGGAGCAGGAACTCCGGCCCACGCGCGCGTGCCAGCGCCATCCCGTGCCGCAGCGCCCACAGCTTCCCCGTCCATCCCGGCCCGGGCTCGCCCGGCGACACCACCGTGAGCGGCAGCCCGTCGTGCCGCGCGGCCAGCTCTGCGGCTAGCCGGCCCGTGCCGTCCGTGCTGCCGTCGTCCACCAGGATCACCTCGGCCCGGCCCGGATAGTCCTGGGCCAGGAGCGACGGCAGGCTCAGCGGCAGCACCCCGGCCTCGTCCCGCGCGGGCACCACCACCACGACGCCGGGCCACACCTCCGCCCTCCCGTCCGCCCGCCTCCCGTCCGCCCGCCTCCCGTCCGCCCGCCTCCCGTCCGCGTCCGCCCTCCCGTCCGCGTCCGCCCGCCTTCCGTCCGCCCGTACGCGCGCGCGGCCCCCGCCGCGGCCGGTCTTCGGCAGGCGCTGGTCGGTACGCCAGAAGAAGCCCTGTCCGAGCAGGAGCCAGACCCAGACGACCAGGGAGACGGAAGCGAACCAGGCGAGAGGGCTCATTTGCCGCAGTCTGCCCCAGAACGCCGGGCGCGGCGGGCCCATCGGCTAGGGTGACCGGGTGAAGATCGCGCTCATGGACTCCGGAATCGGCCTCCTCCCGGCGGCCGCCGCGGTGCGCCGGCTCCGCCCGGACGCCGAGCTGCTGCTCTCCAACGACCCCGACGGCATGCCGTGGGGACCGCGTACCCCCGAGGACCTCACCGGACGCGCCCTCGCCGTCGCCCGCGCCGCCGCCGCCCACCGGCCCGACGCCCTGATCGTGGCCTGCAACACCGCGACCGTCCACGCCCTGCCCGCGCTGCGCGCCGCCCTCGAACCGGTCATCCCGGTCGTCGGCACCGTCCCCGCGATCAAGCCGGCCGCCGCGGCCGGCGGCAAGGTCGCCATCTGGGCGACCCCCGCCACCACCGGCAGCGCCTACCAGCGCGGACTCATCCGTGAGTTCGCCGGGGGCGCCGAGGTCACCGAGGTGCCCTGCCCCGGCCTCGCCGACGCCGTCGAGCACGCCGACCCCGAGGCCGTCGACCGGGCCGTCGCCGCCGCCGCCGCCCTCACCCCGCCGGACATCCGGGCGCTCGTCCTCGGCTGCACCCACTACGAACTCGTCGAAGACCGCATCCTCGCCGCCCTGGCCCCCGGCCGCCGCCCCGGTCTGCCGCCGATCGTCTTCCACGGCTCCGCCGACGCCGTCGCCGCCCAGGCCCTGCGCCGCGTCGGTGCCGCACCGGCCCCGGACGCCGAGCCGACCGGCACCCTCTCCGTCCTGCTCAGCGGCCGCCCCGGCGTCCTCCCGGCCGCCGCCCTCGCCTACGCCGACGGCCGGCTCCTGGCCGCTGCCCCGGCCCCCACCGCCTGACCGCTTCGGGCCCTCGACGGCATCACCCAGGGTCACCGGACGGCTCCCCTCCGACGCGCTGAACCGGGCACCGCTGGGTAGTCTTCCCGGTATGAGGAAGCAATCCGGCCAGGTGCGTGCCGGCGGGCGTCCGCCCGCCGTGTGGACCGGCCGCGCGACGAACCGCTTCCAGTGGATCGCCGCCGTCGCCGGCGCCGCCTTCATGGCGCTCGGGATCACCCTCGCCGTCGAGTCCGCCTGGACCTCCGGCATCGCCGCGCTCGTCATGGCGGTCTTCGGCTGCGTCGCCGCCGGACTCCTCGTCCTCTTCGGCACCCTCGCCTTCGTCCACGTCGAGGTCCGCGTCGACGACCGGGCCATGGAGGTCCGCTGCGGCCACATCGGCGTCCCCCGCCGGACCATCCCGCTCAGCGAGGTCGTCGACGCCGACTACGCGCCCCGGGTCAACCCCCGCCACTGGGGCGGCTGGGGCTACCGCTGGCGCCCCGACCGGGGCACCGCCGTCGTCGTCCGCCGGGGCGAGGGACTGGTCCTCCGCCTCGCCGACGGACGGACCTTCACCGTCACTGTCGACGGCGCCGAGGGAGCGGTCGACTCCATCCGGGGCCGCCTCGGCCACCCGGCCCCGCCCCAGACGCACGCCGGCGCCTGACCGGCACGCGCGCGGACGGGTGGGACGCTCCCGTGGGGCCCGGCGTCGCGCCCGGAGCCGTACGGTGCCGGACCGGGCGTCAACAGGCACGGCACGTACACTCCGCAAGGTGAGCACCACCATCACCCCCGAGGCGGCCGGAGCCGCCGACGACCCGTCCGCGACCGACGACCGGCCGCGCCGTCTCGCCCGGCTCCAGCGGTTCGTCCGCCCCGGAACGGCCCTGCTCTCCGGCGTCCTGCTCTACCTGAGCTTCCCGCCGCGCCCCCTGTGGTGGCTCGCGCTGCCCGCCTTCGCGCTCCTCGGCTGGAGCCTGTACGGGCGCCGCCTCCGCGCCGGCTTCGGCCTCGGCTACCTCGCCGGTCTCGGCTTCCTGCTGCCGCTCCTCGTCTGGACCGGCGAGGAGGTCGGCCCGGTGCCGTGGCTCGCCCTCGCCGCCATCGAGGCGCTGTTCGTCGCCCTCGTCGGTCTCGGCGTCGCCGCCGTCTCCCGGCTGCCCTGGTGGCCGGTCTTCGCCGCCGGGGTGTGGATCCTCGGCGAGGCGGCACGCGCGCGTGTGCCCTTCGGCGGCTTCCCCTGGGGCAAGGTCGCCTTCGGCCAGGCCGACGGGATCTTCCTGCCCCTCGCCGCCGTCGGCGGCACACCGGTGCTCGGCTTCGCCGTCGCCCTCTGCGGCTTCGGCCTCTACGAGGCCGTCCGCCTGGTCCGCCTCCACCGCGCCACCGGCGCCGTCCCGCGCGGACCGCTCGCCGCCGCCGCGCTCTCCGTCCTCGTCCCCGTCACCGGCGCCCTCGCCGCCCTGCCGCTGGTCAGCGACGCCCCCGAGGACGGGACCGCGACCGTCGCCGCCATCCAGGGCAACGTGCCCCGCCTCGGCCTCGACTTCAACTCCCAGCGCCGCCAGGTCCTCGACAACCACGCCGCCCGCACCCGCGAGCTCGCCACCGAGGTGAAGGCCGGGACCAAGCCGCAGCCGGACTTCGTCCTGTGGCCGGAGAACTCCTCCGACATCGACCCCTACGCCAACCCCGACGCCGCCGCCGTCATCGAGGGCGCCGTCGACGCCGTCAAGGCCCCCACGGTCGTCGGCGCCGTGATCGCCCCGCCCACCGGCAAGCTCCGCAACACCCTCATCCAGTGGGAGCCCGGCAAGGGACCCGTCGCCACCTACGACAAGCGGCACGTCCAGCCCTTCGGCGAGTACATCCCCATGCGGTCGGTCGTCCGGCTCTTCAACAGCGACGTCGACCGCGTCGCCCGCGACTTCGGCCCCGGCAGCGAGGTCGGCGTCTTCGACCTCGCCGGCACCAAGGTCGGCCTCGCCACCTGCTACGAGGCCGCCTTCGACTGGGCCGTCCGCGACACCGTCACCCACGGGGCGCAGCTGCTCACCGTCCCCAGCAACAACGCCACCTTCGGCCGCAGCGAGATGACCTACCAGCAGCTCGCCATGTCCCGCGTCCGGGCCGTGGAGCACAGCCGCGCCGTCGTCGTCCCGGTCACCAGCGGCGTCAGCGCCGTCATCCGCCCCGACGGCGAGATCGTCTCGCAGACCGCGATGTTCACCCCGGACTACCTGGTCGAGGAGGTCCCCCTGCGCTCCACGCAGACCCCCGCGACCCGGCTCGGCACCCTTCCCGAGGCCCTGCTCGCCGCCGTCGCGGCCGCCGGCCTGGGCTGGGCCGCCGCCCGGGGCGTACGGGCCCGCCGCACGCGCGCCTGATCCCCGGGACCCGTCCGGAAAGATGATCTAGGGTCGGCCCATGGCTACCCCTGACTTCATCCGTGAACTGCGCAAGACCGCCGGGCACCAGCTGCTCTTCCTGCCCGGGGTCAGCGCCGTCGTCCTCGACGACCGGGGCCGGGTCCTGCTGGGCCGCCGCGCCGACACCGGCGCCTGGGCCGTGATCGGCGGCATCGTCGAGCCCGGCGAGCAGCCCGCGGACTGCGCGGTCCGGGAGGTCGAGGAGGAGACCGGGGTGCGCTGTGTGCCCGAGCGGGTGCTCCTGGTCGAGACCCTGCGCAAGCCCGTCGTCTACCCCAACGGCGACATCTGCCAGTACATGGACGTGACGTTCGCCTGCCGGGCCGTCGGCGGCGAGGCCCGGGTCAACGACGACGAGTCGACCGACGTCGGCTGGTTCGAGATCGGCGCCCTCCCCGAGATGAAGCGTTTCTCCCTGCGCCGGATCGAAAAGGCGCTCGCCGACGAACCCACCTGGTTCCGCGCCGCGTCCGGCGACTGAGGCACGGCCCGGCGGCGCCCGGCACCCGGCGGACGTTGTCCACAGGAGCCGTCCACAGGGGTGGTGCGGGCACACGCCCGCCGGGTATTCCTGTGTCCATGTCCCACGAACACGTCTCCTATCTGGAACTCCTCGCCCGGGGAGCCGCCACGGAGGCTTACGACCGGCCCGTGCTCCTCGCCCGCGCGAGCGGCGCGGGGGCCGAGGTGCTGGCCGGGCTCGAAGAGGCGAAGCAGCTCGCCCTGCGGGTCCGCGCCGACCTGGAGGGCCGGCGGCGGCGCGAGGCGGAGCTGTCCGCGCTCTTCGCCACCGCCCACGACCTCGCGGGACTCCGTGACCTCGACGCCGTGCTCCGCGCCATCGTCCAGCGCGCCCGCGCCCTGCTCGGCACCGAGGTCTCCTATCTGAGCCTCAACGACCCGGTCGCCGGCGACACCTACATGCGGGTCACCGAGGGCTCCGTCTCCGCCCGCTTCCAGCAGGTCCGCCTCGGCATGGGCGAAGGGCTCGGCGGTCTGGTCGCCCAGACCGCCCGCCCCTACGTCACCGCCGACTACTTCGGCGACGACCGCTTCCAGCACACCGGCACCATCGACTCCGCCGTCCGCGACGAGGGCCTGGTCGCCATCCTCGGCGTGCCGCTCAGCCTCGGCAGCCAGGTCATCGGGGTGCTCTTCGCCGCCGACCGCCGCGCCAGGGTCTTCGAGCGCGAGCAGGTCGCCCTCCTCGGCTCCTTCGCCGCCCACGCGGCCGTCGCCATCGACACCGCCAACCTGCTCGCCGAGACCCGCTCCGCCCTCGCCGAGCTGGAGCGGGCCAACGACATCATCCGCGAGCACAGCGCCGTCATCGAGCGCGCCTCCGAGGTCCACGACCGCCTCTCCGAGCTGGTGCTGCGCGGCGGCGGCGTCCACGACGTCGCCGAGGCCGTCTCCGAGGTCCTCGGCGGCACCGTCGACTTCACCGAGACCCCCGCCGGCGGCGCCGCCCGCCGCTCCGGCGGGCACGCGGTCCGCGAGGGCGACGACTGGGTCGCCGCCGTCTCCGCCGGAGGCGAGCACCTCGGCGCCCTCGTCCTGCGCGGCAGACCCGACCTCGACCCCGTCGACCTGCGCACCCTGGAGCGGGCCGCGCTCGTCACCTCCCTGCTGCTGCTCGCCCGCCGCTCGGCCGGCGAGGCCGAACAGCGGGTGCGGGGCGAACTGCTCGACGACCTCCTCGACGCCCCCGACCGCGACCGCCGCCTGCTGCGCGAGCGCGCGGCCCGCCTCCGCACCGACAGCGCCGCCCCGCACGTGGTCCTCGCCGCCCGCATCGACCGCACCGGGCCCGCCGACGACACCGGTCGGCCCGGCCGCGAGAGCGCCGACCGGCAGCGGCTGTGGTCCGCCGCCTCCCATCTCGCCGCCACCCGCGGCGGCCTCGCCTCCGCCCGGGACGGCGGTACGGTCCTCCTGCTGCCGCTGGGCCCCGGCGAGGACGCCGCCGAACTGGCCCGCCAGACCGCCCGCCACCTCGGCGGCACCCTCCGCGAGCCCGTCACCGTCGGGGCCTCGGCCCCCGTCCGGCACCTCCTCGACCACCCGGACCGGGTGGCGGGCGCGTACCAGGAGGCCCGCCGCTGCCTCGACGCCCTCGGACTCCTCCACCGCGCGGGCGAGGGCGCCGCCGCCGAGGACCTCGGCTTCCTCGGCCTGCTGCTCGCCGACGGCCGTGACATCGGCGGCTTCGTGGAGCGCACGATCGGCCAGGTCGTCGCCTACGACCGGCGGCGCGGCACCGATCTGGTGCGCACCCTCGACGCCTACTTCGCCAGTGGCATGAGCCCGGCCCGCACCAAGGACGACCTGCACGTCCACGTGAACACCGTGGCCCAGCGCCTGGAGCGGGTGGGCCGGCTCCTCGGCCCGGACTGGCAGGCGCCCTCCCGCGCCCTGGAGATACAGCTGGCGCTCCGCCTGCACGCCCTCTCCTCGGCCGTCTCCCGCGCCTGACCGCCCGCCCGCCGCCCCCGGAGTGGCCGGTACTGCTCCCGGACGGCCGTGCGAGCGCTCGCCCGTCGGGCGGAAGCCGGGGCGGTGGCCGTGCCCTCCCCGTCCGTCCGCTGTTCTCACCCGGAGATCAAAGATCGTTTCGACGGTGGGAGAGGGACGGCGCATGCTGCGGGACGGGGAAGGCGGTCGGCGTAGGTGAGCCTGTCCGAGGAGACCGGTACGAGGGCGCCGTCCGCGCCCGCCGACGCCGCCCGCACCGCCCGCGCCGTGGCCGGGGCACTGCTCGACCGCACGCTCGACGCCCTGCCCGGCGAGGACCGGGACCGCCCCGCCTGGACCGTCGGCGGCGCCGGACCCGTCGGCATCGACGCCGGCGACGAGCGGGCCGCCCAGGCCGCCTGCGGCCTCATGCACGTGCACGGCCGGGCCACCGGCGCCCCCGCGCCCCTCGCCGCGGAGTACGTCTCCGCCGTCACCGGCGTGCTCGCCGCCCAGGGCGTCACGGCCGCCCTGTTCGCCCGCGCCCAGGGCCGCCCGCCGCTGCGCACCGGCACCTCCCTCGCCCAGGGGGCGCTCCTCACGGTCACCCAGTACCTCGCCGCCGCCACCGCGCCCGAGGACGCCCCGCCGTCCGGCGGCCCGCCCGGACTCGCCACGCTCGTCACACGCGACGGCGCGCGCGTCGAGATCGAGACGCTCGACCCCGACGCCTGGGCCGGATTCTGGAGTCGCCTGGGCGTTCCCCCGCGTACGGCGGGCCGCGGCTGGCTGCCCTTCCAGTCCCGCTTCGGGACGGCGGTCTGCCCCCTCCCTCCGGAGCTCCGCGCCGCCGTCCTGGCCCTGCCCCTGGAGGCCGTCCGCCGCGCGGGCGCCGCCCACGGCGTGTCCGTCGCCGAGGTCGGCGAGTCCACGGCACCCCCGCCGGGCCTCACCCCCTGGACGCTGGAACCCGCCCCCCACGCACCCCACCGCCCCCCGGCCGCCATCCCGCTCGGCGGGGACGCCCCGCCGCTGGCAGGGGTGCGGATCGTCGAATCGGCCCGTCGCGTCCAGGGCCCGATGGCCGGACACGTCCTGCGGATGCTCGGCGCCGAGGTCGTCCGCGTGGAACCGCCGGGCGGCGACCCCCTGCGCCACCTGCCGCCGGTCGCCGCCGGCTGCTCGGTCCGGTTCTCCGCGCTCAACCACGGCAAGGCCGTCGTCGAGGCCGACCTGACCACCCCCCGGGGCCGGGACGCCGTCGCCGGACTCGCCGCCGACGCCGATGTCTTCCTGCACAACTGGGCCCCCGGCAAGGACCGCGCCCTCGGCCTGGACGCCGACGCGCTGCACGCCCGCCACCCCCGCCTGGTGTACGCCTCCGCCTCCGGGTTCGGCACCGCCCTCGGACCCGTCCCGCCGATCGGCACCGACTACCTCGCCCAGGTCCACGGCGGCCTCGCCGCCGCCCTGCGCCCCTCGGCGGAGCCCCCGGCCCCCTCCCTGATGACCGTCACCGACGTCCTCGGCGGCCTGGTCCTGGCCCAGGCCGTCCTCGCCGGTCTCCTCGCCCGCGAGCGGACCCGCCGCGGCGCCCGCGTGCACTCCTCGCTGCTCTCCGCCGCCGCGCTGGTGCCCCGGGCCGGCCACCGGGTCGCCCTCTCCCCGCTCGACCACCCGCTGCCCACCGCCGACGGACTGCTCTACCTGGGCGCCCGGGCCCGCTCCAGGCCCGCGGAGCTCGCCCGGGCCCTGGGTGCCACCGGGGCAGGCACGGTGGGGGAGCGGCTGCGGAGCCGGACGACGGAGGCCTGGCTGGCCGAGCTCCGCGCCGCCGGACTGCCGTCGGTCGCCGTCCGCACCGACCTCGCCGCCCTCGCCGCCGACCCGGCCTTCGCCCGCGCCGTCCTCCCGCCGGACGAGCACCTCCCGTACGCCCGTCCGGCCGCGCCCTGGACCTTCACCGAGGATCCCTCCGCGTGAGACGCCGCCGCCCGACCCCCGGCGTACCGGCGCCCACGCCGGCCCGTACGCACTGACCCCACGCTCGTACGCGCGTCGCGCCGAGGCCCCACGCGCGACCCGAACCCACCCCGGAAGGCAGAACACCGATGACCGCGACGACCGCCGTGCGGGAGACCCCCTGGCGTTCCCGCAACGGCCTGGAGCTGCCCGACCGGGTGCCGCGCGCCGACCGCGAGGCGTGGGCGGCCCGGGGGCTGTGCCCCGACGCCGACCTCTTCACCCTCTTCCGGCGCAACGCCCTCGCCTTCCCCGACCGCGAGGCGGTCGTGGACGACCGGGGCAGCCTCACCTACGGCGAGCTGTACGCCGAAGTACTGCGCGTCGCGGGCCTGTTCGCGGAGGCCGGGCTCGGCGCCCGGGACGTGATCGCGCTGCGACTGCCCAACGGGCGGCTCGCCGCGGCGGCCGAGCTCGCCGTCTACGCCCTCGGCGCGGTCGCCCTGCCGTATCCGCTCGGCGGCGGGGTCCGCGACACCCGAGCGCTCCTGGCCCGCTCCCGGGCGGGCGGAGCCGTCCTCAGCGAACCGCAGGACGCCGAGGCGGCGGCCGAACTGCCCTGGACGCGCGCCGTGTTCCGCACCTCCTCCGGTGCGGACGGCCTGGACCGCGCCGTGCCGCGTACGGCCTACCGGCCGGCGGACCGCCCCGCCGGGCCCGGCGCGCCGGCGCGGTTCCTCGTCTCCTCCGGTTCCGAGGCCGAGCCGAAGCTGGTGGCCTACAGCCACCAGGCGCTGGCCGGGGGCCGGGCCGCCTACGTACGGGCGCTCGCGGGCTTCCCCGCGGAGCCGCCCCGCTTCCTCGTCCTCGTCCCGCTGGCCTCCTCGTACGGTTCGCTCGGCGTCCCGGTGGCGCTCGCCGCGCTCGGGGCGACCCTGATCGTCCGCGAGCGGTTCGACGCCCGCGAGGCGCTCCGGGCGGTCGTCGACCACCGGCCCACCCATGTCTTCGGGGTGCCGACCATGCTGCGGCGGATGGCTGACCTGCCCCGGCTGCCCGGGGAGTCCGCCTCGGGGCTGCGGGCCGTCGTCTCCAGCGGCGCCGCGCTGCCCGCCTCCACCGCGACCGCCTGCCGGGAACGCTTCGGCGTGCCGGTCGTCACCGTCTACGGCTCGTCCGACGGCGTCAACTGCCACACCGTCACGCCGTCCGGGGACACCGCCGGCACCCCCGACCCCGCCGTGGCCGAGCTCAGGATCGTCCGGCCGGACGGCACGCCCGCCGCCGTGGGCGAGCCGGGGGAGATCCAGGCCAAGGGGCCGATGACGCCGCTGTGTTACGTGGACGCGCCCGAACTCGACGCCCGCTACCGCACCGCGACGGGCTGGGTCCGCTCCGGGGACCTCGGGGCGCTGGACGGGGCGGGGCGGCTGAGGGTTCTCGGCCGGCTCAAGAACGTGGTGATCAGGGGCGGTTACACGATCAGCCCCGCCGAGGTGGAACGGGAACTGGGCGCCGACCCCCTGCTCGCGGAGGCGGTCTGCGTGCCCGTGCCCGACGAGGAGTTCGGCGAGCGGCTGTGCGCTGCCGTACGCCCGGTCCCGGGGGCGCCCGCGCCGGACCTGGGGACCGTGACCGCGCACCTCGCGGCCCGGGGCCTGGAGCGCCGCAAGTTCCCCGAGTACCTCCTGGTGCTCGACCGGATGCCGCTGCGGCCCACCGGCAAGGTCTGCCGGCGCACCGTCACGGCCTGGGCCGTGGACGCCCTGGGCGGCGCCACACCGGCCGGCACGACGGTGCGCGTCGACTTGAAGGCAGAAGATGTCACTCATGCGGGCGAACTCGTGCATTGATTGCGCAACAGCCCGGAATTGCATGCAATCCTGTTACTGCAAACGGAATCTTTGATTCAACTTCTCTTGCCGGGAAGTGAATCGCGGGGGGACGAATGTTCACAGAAGTCGCCGTGGTCGGTCTCGGCTACGTCGGTCTTCCGCTGGCCCGCCGGGCCTGCGAAGCAGGGCTCGTGACCGTCGGCTTCGACGTCGACGCCGAGGTCGTCGAGGGGCTCGGCCGGGGGCGCTCGCACATCGAGGACATCCCGGACGAGGACGTCGAGGCGATGCGCGCCGCCGGCTTCCGGGCCTCCACGGACCCCGCCGTCCTCGCCGGCGCCCACACCGTCGTCGTCTGCGTGCCCACCGGGCTCACCGAGACCGGCGAGCCCGACCTTTTACCGCTGACGACGGCCGTCCGCACGGTCGCCCGCCACCTGGAACCCGGCGTGCTCGTCTGCGTCGAGTCCACCAGCCACCCGGGCACCACGGAGGAGATCGTCCGGCCCCTCCTCGAAGCGCACGGACTGCGCGTCGGCGAGGACTTCCACCTCGCGTACTCCCCCGAGCGCATCGACCCCGGCAACCGCCACTACGGCCTGCGCACCACGCCCAAGGTCGTCAGCGGCTGCACCAAGCTCTGCGCCAAGCACGCCACCGCCTTCTACGAGCGGCTCGTCGACGAGGTCGTCGTCGCCGCCGGGACGCGGGAGGCGGAGATGGCCAAGCTCCTGGAGAACGCCTACCGGTACGTCAACATCGCCCTGGTCGACGAGGTCGCCCTCTACTGCGACCGGGTCGGCATCGACATCTGGGACGTGCTGCGCTGCGCGGACACCAAGCCCTTCGGCTTCACCGCCTTCCGGCCGGGCCCCGGCGTCGGCGGCCACTGCATCCCCGTCGACCCCCGCTATCTGATGACGCACGCGGCCGAACAGGGCTTCACCTTCCACACCCTGGGCGCCGCCCGCGCCGTCCTCGACGCCATGCCGGAACACGTCGCGGGCCGGGCCCGCGACCTGCTCATCGCGGCCGGGAAGGACCCCGCCGGCGCCAGGGTGACCCTGCTCGGCGTCGCCTACAAGGCCGACATCTCCGACACCAGGGAGTCGCCCGCCTACCCCGTGGCCCGGGCGCTGGGCGCGCTCGGCGCCCGGCTCTCCTACCACGATCCGTACGTCGGGCGCTTCGAGGTGGACGGCGTCGCCGTACCCCGACAGCGCTCGCGCGAACAGGCCCTCGCCGACAGCGACCTGGTGGTGCTGCTCCAGGAGCACGCCGAGTACCGGTCCACCGACTGGGACGGCGCGGACTGCCCCGTCCTGGACACCCGGGGGACGGCCGAGGGCAGACGCGTGGTGCGGCTCTGACGCCGCCCCACGCCCCACAGACCTCCGGTCCGGCCACGCGCGCGCGTGGCCGGACCGAGGAAAGGCCGTCCGGACGCCTGTCCGAACGGCACCATGAAGAAATCTAAGGAGAAAATCATGACCATCGCCCAGGAGCGTCTCGAGAAGCGTTTCGAGAAGTGGGACGTGAACGGCGACGGTGTGCTGGAGCTCTCGGACTTCACCACCGAGGCCGCCAACATCGCCCGTGCCTTCGGTGAGACCCCGGAGTCGGCGAAGGGCGTCCAGCTCCGCAACGGCTTCACCGAGATGTTCGAGAAGCTCGCCGACAAGGCGGGTGCGTCGGGTCAGATCAACCGCGCGCAGTTCCTCCAGGCCGCCGGTGACGTCGTCAAGGGTGGCCCCGCCACCTTCAACCCGGTCCTCGGCCCGGTCACGAAGGGCATCGTCGCCCTCGCCGACAAGAACAACGACGGCGTCATCGACGAGGCCGAGTTCGCCGCGTGGCTCGGTGCCATCGGCCTCGACGAGCAGGCCGGCCGCGCCGCCTTCCAGCAGATCGACACCGACAAGAGCGGCTCGCTCTCGGAGGACGAGCTGCTCGACGCCGTGCGCCAGTTCCACACCGGTGAGCTCGACGTAGAGCTGCTCGGCTGAGCCCCACCGTGCCGACGGCGGCCGGCCGGCACCCTCTCGGGGGGTGCCGGCCGGCCGTTTCCCTGTCCGTCGCGGCTCAGTCGGCCGGAGCGAAGACCACGGGCGTCTCGGGTACGAGGGCCAGGGAGCGGCCGGTGAGCAGCCGGGGCGCGTGGATCACGATGTTGTAGTGGTTGGGCAGGTGGCAGCCGTCGAAACCGAGCACGGTGCCGACCGGCTCCCCGCCGATGAACACCGTGTCGCCCCGGTCGACGACCCCTCCGGCCTCCAGTTCCACGAAGCCGAGGAAGCCGACCCGGTCCACCCGCGCGCCCGGCGCGTCGGTCCACCGGTCGGTCGTCAGCAGCTCGTGGACCTCGCCCCGGCGGACACAGCGGGCCGCGAACGGCTCCAGGGTCATGCCCCGGTCCGTGCGCTCGTGCAGCAGCACCTTCACCAGCGTCCCGGTCACCGCGCGCTTGGCGCCGTTCTCGTGCCGGCCGGCGTCCAGGGAGGCGGTCGGCAGCGCGGGGGACGCGGTCATCGGGCCGCCTCCGCGGCGTAGACGTCGGCGACCAGTCCGAGCGCGGCCAGGCCGCCCTCGACGGCCCGGGAAGGGTCGGGCAGGTCGCGGAGCCCGGCGACCTCCCTCAGCACGCCCTCGTACTCGTGCCACAGCGACTCCTTGAAGCCCGGCCGGCCGCCCAGCATGTCCGCGGTGAGCTCGGTGCCGTCGCTGAGCCGTACCACGACATCCTTGACCTCCCCGGGGTACGACCAGTCCAGTTCCACGAGGCCGCGCCCGCCCGGACCGGCGAGCTCGACCACGGCCTGCCGGTCGATGCCGGCCCCGTCCCGGGTCACCTTCGCCCCGACCACCTCCAGAGGCGTCTCGCCCAGCAGCAGACGGACGAGGTCGAAGGCGTTGGGGCCGTTGTCGGCGACGCAGCCGCCGCCGCAGCGGGCCGGGTCCAGGTACCAGGTGTCGGTGCCGATGTGCTCCTCGATCCGCTCCAGGTACCGCACCCGTACGGACTCCACCCGCACCGGCGCGTCCGGTGCGGGCAGCCGGCCGAGCAGCGCGAGGACCCGGTCGTTGTAGCGGCGGTGGAAGGCGGTGAGGAGCGGGACGCCGTGCTCCTTGGAGAGCGCGGCGAGGCGGTGGCCGTCCGCGGGGTCCAGGGCGAGCGGCTTCTCCACGCAGACCGGGACGCCGGCCCGCAGCGCGTCGGCGCACACCTCGGCGTGCGCGTGGTTGGGCACGGCGACGACCAGGGCGTCCAGCGGGCCGGCGGCGAGCAGCTCCCGGTGGTCGGTGTGGCAGGCGACCCGGCCGCGGAAGGGGGCCAGGGCCTCCTCGCGCAGGTCGCAGACCGCGGCGACCTCCCATGCGGGCATCGCCTCGGCGGCGGCCACGTAGAAGCGGGAGATCACGCCGAGTCCGGCGATCCCCAGGCGGAGGGGGCGGTCCGCTGCGGGCGTCATCGGTTCTCCTCCGGGGCGAGCGGGAGGCGGAGGCCGAGGGCGGTCAGCTCGGCGTGCAGGGCTGCGGAGAGCGGGACGCCCGTGGCGCGCCGCCGCTCGGCCCGCTCGGCCTCCGGGTGGCCCGGGTAGCGGACCGGCCCCTGGCCGGGCAGCGGCGGGCAGTCGACGATCGTGCCGAACATCTCCCGGGCGTCGTCGTCGAAGCCGTCGCGGAGCACGTGCGGCGCGAGGGCGAGGACGAGGAAGCCGATGTCGTCGTCGCTGCCGCCGGGCCTGCCGTCGCCCTCCAGCGCGGCGGGGGAGGGGCCGGTGGCGGCGCCGGGCAGCACGGCGGCGAGAAGCTCCACGGCGAGGCCGAGGCCGAAGCCCTTGAAGGCGCCGGTCGCGGGGGTGCCGCCGAGCCAGCCCAGCCAGGCCTCGCCCCGGTCGTAGGCGGCGGCGTCCCGCACCGGCCGTCCGGCGTCGTCGGTGAGCCAGCCCTCGGGCGCCTCCCGGCCGTCGCGGGCGGCCGTGCGGATCCGGCCGGTGGGAACGACGGTGGTGCTCATGTCGAGGACGAACGGGCGGCCTTCGAGGGCGGGGGCCGCCACGCTCAGCGGGTTGGTGCCCAGGAGGGCGGTGGCGCCGAGCGGCGGGCGGGCGATGCGCTGGCCGCCGCAGTTCGAGGCGACGACGCCGATCATGCCCCGGTCGGCGGCCCGCTTGGCGTGCACGCCCGCGCAGCCGAAGTGGGTGGCGCCGCGCACCGACACGAGGCCGATGCCGCAGCGGGAGGCGCGCTCCACGGCGAGGTCCATCGCCTCCGACGCGGCCCACAGGCCGAGCGCCCGGCGGTGGTCGAGGACCACGCAGGGGCCCAGGTCGCGCAGGACCAGCGGTTCGGCGGCGGGGTCGGCGCCGCCGGAGCGCAGCAGCGGCCCGTAGAGACGCGCCAGGTTGAACACGCCGTGCGAGTCCATGCCGGTCAGATCGCCGTAGCAGAGCGCCTCGGCGGCGAGTCGGGCCCGGCCCTCGGGGAGGCCGAGCCGGACGAAGCAGGCGGCGGTCTCGTCGAGCAGCGTCTCGTACGCGACCGTCACCTCCCGGCTCTCTCCGGGTGCCGGGCCGGCGCTCCGGGGTACGGCGCCGTCGGGCAGCGTGGACGTCATGCGGTTCCTGCTTTCTCGGTAGGGGCCGGCAGGGCGCGGTGGTCCGCGTCGTGCCGGAGGTCGTCGGCGAAGGCGGTCAGCAGCGCGGCGACGTGGTCCGCGAAGGTCTCCAGGTCGGCGAGGTCGACGAACTCGCCCGGCGCGTGGGCCCCGTTCGCGTCCAGGGAGCCGGGGCCGAACACGGTGGTGTAGGTGGCCTCCGTGCCGTCCAGCCAGATCGCGTCACAGGTGAAGGCGGGCTCGTCGTCGGGCCACCGGGGGATGCCGGCGCGGGCCAGCAGTTCCGCGCCCCAGGCCGGTTGGGGGCCGAGCGCGGGCAGGCCGCGCTTGTCCCAGTCGAGGCGGGTGATCCGGGCCGCGTCGGCGGCCGTCCGCGCGAAGAGGGGGAGGCCGGAGAAGCGGGCGGTGAACTCCCGCAGCCCTTCGTCGAGGGCCCGGGCGAGCGCGCGCTCGGCGGCGGCGCCCGCCTCGGCGGTGGCGTAGGCGAGGTTCAGCAGCAGAGTGCCGGTGCCGTGCACCTTGTTGTGCAGGGTGCCGGTGTGCAGCCCCGCGACGCAGACCGTGGGCGAGGGCCCGCCGGAGGGGGCCGGGCCGAGTGCGCCGGCGAGGTGCTGGGCGAGGAAGCCGAGGAGGACGGTGGCGTTGTGCCCGGCGCCGGGCCGGTCGTCCACGGCGTCCTCGCCGTCGACCGTGACGCGGGCGGTGGCGGCGGCCGTGGCGCGCGGCAGATGGCGCAGCCCGGTCGGTTCGCAGAACACGTTGAGCCGGCCCACGTGGCCCGCCTCCACCAGCGGCCGGGTGCCGAAGGTGCCGAGCGCTCCGCCCTCCTCGCCGGCCACCGCCTGCACGAGGACCGTGACGTCCCGCCCGATCGCCGGGCGGCGCGCGGCGGCCGCCGCGATCCCGGCGAGCAGCGCGACCGCGGGGCCCTTCGCGTCGACGGCGCCCCGGCCGTGGAACCGGGCTCCGTCGAAGGCCGGGGGCGCGTCGCCGGCGACGGTGTCCAGGTGCGCGTTGAACATCACGGTGCGCTCGCGGGGCAGTTCGGGGCCGAGCCGCAGCACGAGGCTCGGCTGGCGCTGCAGGAACGCGGGGTCGGCGGCGACCGCGCGGCGTACCGGCCGGGGGGTGTCCTCGCGCAGCACCGACTCGGGGGCCGGGGAGCCGAGGCGTACCGTCGTGAAGCCGATCCGGGCCGCGGCCGTGGCATAGGCGTGCAGCGCGGCCGTCAGGTGGTGGGGCGCCTCGGGGCCGGTCTCCAGGGGGCCGGCGGTGGGCGTGTGGAGGAGGTGCAGCAGCAGGCCCGTGTCGACGCCGGACGGTTTCCGGGGCCGGTCGGGGTCCGGCGCCGGGGCGGGGACGGCGGGGGCGGGGATCCGCAGGGCGGCCAGGCGGCGGGCGGCCCGGACGAAGGGCACGGCCGGGTCGGTGTCCTCGGCGCGGCGGCCCTCGTGCGGGACCACCGCGAGATGGGGTTCGAGGGAGTACGCGCCCCGGTAGCCGTGCTCCTCCAGGAGCCGTACGCAGTCGGCGACCCGGGCGACTCCCTCGCCGGGCAGCGTGTACTCGGCCTCGCCGGGGCGGTCGCCGGGCAGCGCGTCCTTGACGTGGACGTGGGCGACGTGCGGCAGGAGCCGTTCGAGGAGGGCGTGGCCGTCGTAGCCGTACGGGACGCCGTTGCCGATGTCGAAGAGGAGGCGCAGCGCCGGGCTGTCCACCTCGGCGAGGAGCCGGAGCGCGCGGTCGGCGTCGGAGCCGGCCCAGCCCGCGCAGTTCTCGTGGAGCAGTTCGACGCCGAGCCGCTCCGCCCGGCGGGCGAGCCGGCGCATGCGGCCGATCGCCTCGGCCGCCCACTCCTCCTCGGGCAGCCCGCCGTCCGTCCACGACATGACGCGGAGGCTGCGGCAGCCCAGCACCCTGCCGTGCTCGGCGAGCCGGTCCAGCTCGTCCAGGTCGGCGGAGAAGGGGCCGGTGACCGGGCGGGCCCAGTTGCCGATGCGGGAGTCGAGGCAGACCACGCCGAGCCCGGCCGCCTGCAGCCGCGCCGCCGCCTCCCGTACGGCCTTCGCCGGCAGGTCGGCCAGGGCGGTGCCGTCGAGGCTGCGCAGCTCCAGCGAGGACCAGCCCAACTCTTGTGCGACGGCGATCTGTTCGGTGAGGCCGGGGGCGGCCTCGTCACCGATGCCGGTGATCCGGCCGGTCAGGTCAACGGGCCACGGCACGGCGGTCCTCCTTGTGGAGCTCGCCGGCCGCGTCCGCCGCGCAGCGCCTCTTGGCCGCGTCGAGGATGCGGACCACGTCGGCGTGCAGGGCGAAGTCCGCGCCCCAGGAGGGCTCTTCGGCGGGGACGGTGGCGAAACGGGTGTAGGTCCGGTGCAGGAAGGCCGACAGGGCGTCGTCGCGGAACACCTCGCGGTGCCCGTCGGCCTCCAGCTGGACGTGGTCGTCGGCGTCGCTCGGCGCGAAGTGGCCCACGACGGTGCCGCGTTCGAAGGTGAGGGCGACCCGCCGCTCGCGCACCGGGGCGGTGAGGTCGGAGTGGATCCGGGTGCGCGCCCCGCATCCGTGGAGGAGGTCGAGGACCGCGGAGCCCAGGCCCGGTCGGACCGTCTCCCCGATCCGCAGGTCGGTCAGCCGGGCGCCGGTCGTCTCGGCCGGGCCCGCGAGCGACAGGACCAGGCCCAGGGAGTGCGGCAGCTCCACGTCGAACGCCGTGGGGTGGCCGTCGTCGGGGCGCAGCGAGCGGGTGAAGCGCGGCTTGTGCTGGACGACGTCGATGCGCAGCAGCCGCCCCCGCTCCCCCGAGGCGAGGGGGGCGCGCAGCCGGTCGGCGAGGCCGGAGGCGGGCCAGTGCGCCACCACCGCGACCCGCAGGGCGTGCCGGGTCACCAGCTCGGTGACGGCGGCCAGTTCCGCGGCGTCGGCGGCGAGCGGCTTCTCCACGATCAGGTCGCGGTAGCCGGCGGCGGCCAGCTCGGCGAGGACGGCGAGCCGGGTGGACGGAGGAGTGCAGACGTGGACCACGGCGCGCCCGGGGGGCAGCAGGGCGCGCGCCTCGGCGAGCGTGGCCGTCACGGTGACGCCGTCGGGCACCGGGGCACGCTCGCCGGGCCGGGGGTCGACGGCGACGGCCGGGCCGTGCCAGAGCCCGGGCGAGCGGTCCCGGGCGGTGCGCAGGGCCCGCAGATGCAGCCCGGCGCCGGCCCGGCCCAGTCCGATGATCAGGGGCTGCCTCATACAGTTGTTCCCTTTCGGTGATTCGGGCGGGACGCAGCGAAGAATCTCGCCGTCGCGCGCGACATCGGTCAAGGAAATCGGAGGCATGATCACCGAGAAGTATGAATTTCCATGAGGGATTCGTGACGCAGATCTTCGTACTGTTACGCTCGCTCGGCAGGCTTCCAGGGCAGGCAGAGACCGGCCCTTCATCCCTCTCGGGCCTTCTCTCCGGCCCCAGTTGACGCCGGCGTCCCGTCGGCCGAGAAGAATTGTTTCCGCGTGACGCGATCCAGCATTCCCTTTTTCTCCCAGGCGAAGACGTTCGAAAAGATCTGGCCGGAACTCCGGGCCGGAGTGGACGAGATTTTCGCCGACGGCAAGTTCTCGCATTCCCGCCGGGTCGGCGTCCTGGAAGACGCCCTCGCGCGGTACACCGGCGCCCGCCACGTCATCGGCGTGAACAGCGGCACCGACGCCCTGGTGCTCCTCCTCCAGGCGTGCGGGCTGCGCCCGGGGGACCGGGTCCTCGTCCCCACGTACTCCTTCGTCGCCACCGCCAGCGCCGTCGTCCTGGCCGGCGGCCGGCCCGTCTTCACGGACGTCGAACCGGACACGTACGCCATGAGCCCCGACACGATCCGGGACGAGGACGCGGACGGCGCACGGTTCCTGATGCCCGTGCACCTCTTCTCCCGGATGGCCGACATGGCGGCGCTCTCCGCCTACGCCGCCGACCGGGGCCTCACGCTCCTGGAGGACAGCGCCGAAGGCATCGGCATGCGGCAGGACGGCGTCCACGCCGGACTGCACGGGCGCGGCGGCGTGCTCTCCTTCTTCCCCAGCAAGACCCTCGGCGCGCTCGGCGACGCCGGCGCCGTCCTCACCGACGACCCGGAACTCGCCGAGCACGTCGCCGCCCTCCGCCACCACGGCCGCACCGGGCGCACCCTCGCCCACTTCCCCGGCATCTCCCACGAGACCGTGCACATCGGCCACAACAGCAAGATGGACGACCTCCAGGCCGCCGTCCTGCTCGCCAAGCTCACCGTCCTCGACGAGGCCATCCGCCACCGGGCCGCCCTGGCCCGCCGCTACGACGAAGGCCTGCGGGGCACGCCCGGCCTCACCCGGCTGCCCGCCGTCACCGGCGCCCCCGACGAGGTCTTCTACGTCTACCTGATCGAGACGGAACGGCGCGACGCCCTCGTCGACCACCTCCAGGACCAGGGCATCGGCACCGAGACGTACTACCCGCGCCCGCTCCACCTCCAGCCCTGCTTCGCCGGACTCGGCCACCGGCCCGGCGACTTCCCCGTCGCCGAGGCCGCCGCCCGCGCCGCCGTCGCCCTGCCCCTCCACGCCGATCTGACCGAGGCCGAGGTGGACCGGGTCTGCGCCGCCGTCCGCGCGTTCCACACCGGGAAGGTGCCCGCATGACCACCACCAGCGACCGGACCGGCGAGCCGACCGCCGGCCCCGGCGACCGCGTCCCCTTCTTCCCGCCCGACCTCTTCCACGAGGACCGCGACACCCTGCTGCGGCTCCTGTACGAGATCGGCACCGGCGCCGACCAGAAGTTCATCCTCGGCGACCGCACCCGCCGCTTCGAGGACGCCCTGCGCGAGCGGCTCGGCGCCGCCGACGTCGTCGCCTGCTCCAGCGGCACCTCCGCCCTCCAGCTGATCCTCACCGCCCTCGGCATCGGCGCCGGCGACGAGGTCGTCGTCCCCGCCTTCGGCTGCGCCCCGCTCGCCGCCGCCGTCCTCCACACCGGCGCCGTCCCCGTCTTCGGCGACATCGACCCCCGCACCCTCACCCTCGACCCGGCCGACGCCGAGACCCGCGTCACCCCGCGGACCAAGGCCCTGATGCCGGCCCACATGTTCTCCGTCATGGCCGACATGCCCCGCTTCACCGCCCTCGCCGCCGAGCACGGCCTGCGGCTCGTCGAGGACTCCGCCGTCGCCCAGGGCGCCGTACTCGACGGCACCCCCGCCGGACTCTGGGGCGACGCCGGGCTCTACTCCTTCGTCCAGGTCAAGTCCTTCGGCATGCCCGGCGAGGGCGGCGCCGTCGTCACCCGCGACGAGGAGACCGGCCGCACCGTCCGCATGCTCCGCAACCACGGCCAGGACGGGGTCAACCGCTTCCTCCACCACCGGATCGGCGTCAACAGCCGCTTCGACGAGATCCAGGCCGCCTTCCAGCTCCACCGGCTCGCCGGCCTCGACGCCCGCCTGGAGCGCCGCGCCCGCATCGCCGCCCACTACACCGCACACCTCGCGGAACTGCCCGGCATCACCACCCCGCCACCCGGCACCGACGGCCGCTGCTACTACGTCTACACCCTGCTCGCCGACGACCGGGACGCCCTGCGCGACCACCTCTCCGCCGCAGGCGTCGACACCCACGTCTACTACCCGAGGACCCTCCCCGAGCAGATCGCCTTCGCCCCCGTCGCCGCCGCCCAGCCGGGCCCCGGCCTGCCGCACGCCCGCGACGCCGCCCGCCGACACCTCTCCCTGCCCGTCCACCACCGGCTCACCGACACCCAGGTCGAACGCGTCACCGACGCCGTCCGCGCCCACGTCCTGCGCACCCGCCGGTGACCGCACGGCCCCGGACGGGCCGCGTCCCCCGCCCCCGCCCCGCACGGAGTAGCCCCGCATGACCCCTGACCTCGACATCGCCGTCATCGGCTCCGGCCTCGCCGGACTCGCCGCCGCCCACGAACTGCGCCGCAACGGCCACGAGGTGTGCGTCTTCGAGGCCGCCGACGCCCCCGGCGGCCGGATGCGCAGCGTCCGCCGCGACGGCTACCTCATCGACACCGGGGCCGAACAGATCTCCGCCCAGGGCTACCGCGCCACCTGGCAGCTGATCCGCCGCGCCGGACTCACCCCCGACGACGTGCCCCGCATCGGCCGTCCCATGGCCGTGTGGCGCGGCGGCCGGCCCCACAACGGCGTCGGCGAACCCCGGGCCGTCCTCACCGGCGCCGGCCTCGTGCCCGCCGCCCGGCCCTCCCTGGCCCGCTTCCTCTCCTGGAGCGGGCGCCGTCGCGCCGAGATCGACCACGACCACCCCGAGACCACCCCGCTCGGCTCCGACACCATCGCCGACGCCGCCCGCGCCTACCACCCCGACCTCCACGACCACCTGCTCCAGCCGCTCTCCGCCGCCTTCTTCGGCTGGGACGCCGGGCGCAGCGCCGCCGCACCCCTCGTCGGACTGCTCCTCGCCGTCGGACCCGTCTCCGCCTGGCGCACCTACCGGGGCGGCATGGACCTCCTCGCCACCCGCCTCGCCGCCGGACTCACCACCCGCTACGGCCACCGGGTCGACGAGGTCACCGACCACGGCGACCACGCCCGGCTCACCGTCGACGGCGCCACCCTCACGGCCCGGGCCGTCGTCCTCGCCGTGCCCGCCCCGGTCGCCGTCGGGCTCACCGGCGGCCCCCACCCGGCCGACGCCGGCTACGTCGCCGCCTCCACCTTCCGGCCCATGTTCAAGGTCAGCTGCGCCCTCGACCGGCCCCTCGCCCCGCGCGGCGGCGGCTACGCCCTGCTCACCCCCGCCGTCGAGGAACCCCTCCTCTCCTGCGTCATCGCCGACCACCTCAAGTGCGCCGACCGGGCCCCCGCCGGCGCCGGCCTCATCAGCCTGCTCGCCTCGCCGCGCCACATCCCCGAACTCGCCGGCGCCACCGAGGAGGAAGCCGCCCGCCGGCTCACCGCCGCCGCCGAACGGTACGTCCCCGGCCTCGGCGCCGCCCTCACCGCCACCCACGTCCACCACTGGCCCGAGGCCATGCCCGAACTCACCCCCCGCGCCCTCGCCGTCCGCGCCGCCTTCCTGCGCCGCCCGGCCCGCGCCGTCGAGTACGCCGGCGACTGGGTCGCCGCCCGGCCCTCCAGCGAGGGCGCCGCCCGCTCCGGGGCCCTCGCCGCCGCCCGCGTCCTCGCCCACCTCGCCCCGCACCGGGGCCGTACCACCCGGCAGGAGACCGCCGCATGACCCCGCACGACCTGGGCACCCTCTTCGACGAACTCGCCGACGCCGGCACCCCCACCCGGATCCACCTCGACCGCCCCTTCGACCTGGCCCCCTCGCCGACCGGCAACGGCGCCACCGAATGGACCGTCCCCGAACTCGCCCTGCTCGTCCGGGAGACCGCCGGCGCCCTCGCCACCGCCGGAGCCGGCCCCGGCGACCGCGTCGCCATCGTCAAGGCCAACCACTGGGACTACGACCTGATCGCCTGCGCCGCCGTCCGCGTCGGCGCCGTCCCCGTGAAGCTCTCCGACCGGCTCGCCCCCGGGGTCCTGCGGGTCCTCCTGGACCGCTGCGCCCCCGCCGTCCTCGTCACCGACGCCGACGTCCTGCGCCGCGACCCCGCCGTCGACCTCGCGGGAGCCGCCCGCACCACCGTCGTCGTCGGCCCCCGCGACGCCCTCCCCGACGGCACCGTCCACCTCGACGAGCTCGCCGGCGGGACCGACCCCGGACCGCACCCCCGCGACGACGACGCCCCCCTGGTCGTCGTCCACACCAGCGGCACCACCGGCGTGCCGAAACTCGTCTCCCACACCACCCGCACCCTCATCCACCAGCTCGCCCGCTTCGAGACCCTGCCGACGCCCCGCATCGGCCTGCGCCGCGACGACACCCTCTTCAACGCCAGCTCCTACGCCCACGGCCGCACCATCTGCTGGACCGCCGTCGCCCCCGTCCGCGGGCCCCGGCACATCTCCATCGACTCCCAGGGCCGGCCCGACACCGCGGACCTGCTGCTGCGCGCCCACCCGCCGACCGTCGTCGAGGCGCTGCCCTCCCACTACGTACGGCTCCGCCCGCTCACCCGCCGCCTGGACCAGCCCTTCCGGGACGTCCGCACCTACATCAGCACCTACGACGCCGTGCACCCGCCCGTCATCCGCTCCTACCTCCAGGCCAGCACCCGGCGCCGCCCGCTGTGGATGCAGGGCTGGGGACAGAGCGAGACCGGGCCGCTGACCTTCGCCTTCCACACCCGCCGCTCCGTCGCCCGGGCCGCCGACGGCACCGCGACGACCGCGCGCGACCTCGGGCGGCCCGTCCCCCTCAAGACCCGCCTCAAGGCCGTCGACCCCGACACCTTCCTCCCCGTGCCCGCCGGCACCCCGGGGCTCATCCTGTGCCGCACCAAGGCCCTCGCCCCCGACTACCCCGGCGAGTCGGAGCGCTGGGCGGCCAAGGCGCACGGCGACTGGTGGAACACCGGCGACATCGGCACGATCGCCCGCGACGGCAGCGTCCGGCTCCTCGACCGCGAGGTCGACCACCTCCCCGGCTTCAGCTGCCTCCAGGCCGAGGACATGCTGGAGGACCTGCTTCCCGAGGCCCTGGAGTGCGTCGTCCTCGCCCGGACCGGCGGCGCCGCACCGCTGCCCGTCATCGTCACCGAGGACGGTGTCCTCGACCCCGCGAGCTGGAAGCGCGCCGCGGACGGCCTCCCGCCGCTCGCGGAACCCGCCGTCGTCGCCTGGGACGAGGTCCCGCGCACCGCCACCGGGAAGGTCCGCCGCGCCGTCCTCCTCGAACAGCTCACCGGCAGCGCCGAGACCTGCGGCACCGGCCGCTGGACATGACCGCGCCCCCGCCCCCCGCGCCCGAGGGCTACGTCTTCGACAACGACAGCCCGCACAGCGCCCGCCACCACGCCTCCCTCGAAGGCGCCCTCGACCCGCTCACCCTCGGCCACCTCCGGGAGGCCGGGGTGACGCCCGGCATGGACTGCCTGGAGATCGGGGCCGGCGCCGGCAGCGTCTCGCACGCCCTGCTCCGGCTGGTCGCGCCCGGCGGCACCGTCACCGCCACCGACATCAAACCGGGCCGGATCGCACCGGCACCCGGACTGACGGTCCTCGACCACGACGTCGTCACCGACCCGCTTCCCGAGGAGGCGTACGACCTCGTCGTCGCCCGCCTCGTCCTCCAGCACCTGCCCGGACGACAGGCCGTCCTGGCCCGGCTGGTCCGCGCGCTCAGGCCCGGCGGACTCCTCCAGGTCGACGAGTTCGACGCCGGACACGAACCGTGCCTCCTCGCGCCCTCCCCGGAGGACGCCCGGCTCTACGAGCGCTTCACCACGGCCAAGACCGACCTGATGCGCGCGGCGGGCGGCGACCCCACGTGGGGCCGCCGGGCACCCGCCGCGCTGCGCGAGGCCGGCCTCACCGGCCTGCGCATCCGGCCGCACGTCCTGGTGCGCGCCCCCGGCACGCCCGCGCTCGGCCTCCAGCTCCACCACCTCGCCCATCTCGCGCCCCGGCTCCTCGACGCGGGCTTCACCCCCGTCGAGCTGGACCGGCTCGGCGCGCTGATGCGCGACCCGGGGTTCGCCGCCGCGACCGGCGTCCTCTACTCCGTGCAGGGCCGCCGCCCCGCCCGTACCCCCCTCTCCACCCCACGCTCCGAGGCGACATGACAGACTCCACGCTCACGACGACCACCGCGCCCGACACCGCCGCGGCCCCCGACGGCCCGGCCGCCGCCCCCGCCGCCGACAGCAGGCTCCGGACCTACGCGCGGCTCGGCAAGCTGGACGTCTACGACTACTACCTGGGCACCTTCATCGCCCTCTCCGCCGTCCTGCTGCCCGCGGGAGCGCTCACCGGGCGGACGGCCGCGCTCTTCGGCGTCTTCCTCGTCGGACAGGTCTTCCTGCTCATGGCGATGACCGCCTTCGACGACGTCACGGGCTTCCGCGACGGCAGCGACATCACCAACTACGGCCCCGACCACCCGCTGCGCAACGTCAAGCGCAAGCCGCTGGTGGCGGGGGCGCTCACGGTGCCGGAGGCGCTGCGCTTCGCCTGGGCGAGCGCCGTCCTGGCCGCCCTGCTGTTCGGGGTGACCGCCGTCCTCGCCCCGCACCGCCCGGCCTGGACCGCGATCGGGCTCGTCGTGCTGTGGGTGGTGACGCTCCAGTACTCGTACGGGGTCAAGCTCAGTTACCACGGCTTCCAGGAGCTCTACCTGGTCGCCCTCGGCTTCGCCCTGGTGATCCTCCCGTACGGCATGGTCACCGGGCAGGCCACCGGCTTCCTCCTCGTCCAGGCCGTGCTCTTCGGCTTCGGCCCGCTGATGTTCGGCGTCTACTCGAACACCAACGACGTGGACGGCGACCGCGCGGTGGGCAGGCCCACCGTCGCCGCCCTGGTCTCGGAGCGCGGCAACGCCCGGTTCATCGGCGCGCTCTCACTCGCCGAGTTCCTGACGATCGCCGTCGCGAGCCTCGTGGGCGTCGCCCCCTGGTGGTTCGTCCTGGTGATGCTGCCGGCCTCGCTGCTGCGGCTGCGCCAGTACCTGCTCGGCTTCCGGTCCGGCGACATCATGCGGGCCCGCCGCACCGGCTTCGCCGTGCACCGGCTCGGGGTCGTCCTGATGATCGCGGCGAACCTGCTGGCGGCCGTCACCGCCTGAGCCGCGAGGGCGGAGGAAGAAGCAGGGGGCGTGCGGCGTGTCGCCGCGCGCCCCCTCCCTCCTTGAGGGCCGGATCGTGCTACGGTGGACTTGTTGCAGTTGTGGTACCCATGAACCTATGTGCGCCTGACCGGAATGCTTTTCCGCAGGCGCATTATTCGTTTTTCCGGCATCTCCGGATGGGGCCTCTGCCTACAGAAGGAGAAGGTCATGGCACAGGGAACCGTGAAGTGGTTCAACGCGGAAAAGGGCTTCGGCTTCATCGAGCAGGACGGTGGCGGTCCGGACGTGTTCGCCCACTACTCGAACATCAACGCCTCCGGCTTCCGTGAGCTCCAGGAAGGCCAGCGCGTCACGTTCGACGTCACGCAGGGCCAGAAGGGCCCCCAGGCGGAGAACATCGTCCCCGCCTGATCGCCGGACATTTGTCCGTCGCCCGCCGGGGTCCGCACCTTCGTGGTGCGGACCCCGGTTTGTGCTGTTCGAAGAAAGGCAGAACTCTTATGTCCCGCAGGCCCCGGAAGTCGAGCAAGCGAGGCTCCGCTCCCGTCTCGGCTCCTTCCTCGGCTCCCTCCTCGGCCTCGGTGGGCGAGTTCCGCATGCCGGAGAGCGCGACGCCCGCCCTCCCCGCCGTGGACGACTTCGCCGCCCTGGACATGCCGGCGGGACTGCTCGCGACCCTCACCGCACAGGGCGTGACCACGCCCTTCCCGATCCAGGGCGCCACCCTGCCCGACTCGCTCGCCGGCCGTGACGTGCTGGCGCGGGGGCGGACCGGCTCCGGCAAGACCCTCGCCTTCGGGCTCGCGCTGCTGGCCCGCACGGCCGGGCTGCGTGCCGAGTCCCGGGCGCCGCTCGCGCTGGTCCTGGTGCCCACCCGCGAGCTGGCCCAGCAGGTGACGGACTCCCTGGCCCCGTACGCGACCGCGGTGAACGTCCGGATGGCCACCGTCGTCGGCGGCCTCTCGATCACCAAGCAGGCCGCCACCCTGCGGCGCGGCGTCGAGGTGGTCGTGGCGAGCCCCGGCCGGCTCAACGACCTCGTCGAGCGCGGCGACTGCGTCCTCGACGACGTGCGCATCACGGTCCTGGACGAGGCCGACCAGATGACCGACATGGGCTTCCTGCCGCAGATCACCAAGCTGATCAAGCAGGTGCGGGACGACGGGCAGCGGATGCTCTTCTCCGCCACCCTGGACCGGAACATCGACCAGCTGGTGAAGCGCTTCCTGACGGACCCCGTGGTGCACTCCGTGGACCCGTCCGCGGGCGCGGTCACCACGATGGAGCACCACGTGCTCCACGTGCTGGACGCCACCGACAAGAAGGCCGTCACCACCCGCATCGCGGCCCGTGACGGCCGGGTCATCCTCTTCCTCGACACCAAGCGGTCGGCGGACCGGCTCGCCAAGCGGCTGCTCTCCGTCGGCGTCCGGGCGGCGGCGCTGCACGGCGGCCGCACCCAGCCGCAGCGCAACCGGACCCTGGAGCAGTTCAAGAACGGCCAGGTCACCGCGCTGGTGGCGACGAACGTCGCGGCGCGCGGCATCCACGTCGACGACCTCGACCTCGTCGTGAACGTCGACCCGCCGGGCGACCACAAGGACTACCTCCACCGCGGCGGCCGCACCGCCCGCGCCGGTGGCTCCGGCAGCGTCGTCACGCTGGTCCTGCCCGAGCAGAAGCACGAGGTCACCAAGCTGATGCGGGACGCGGGCATCCAGCCCCGTACGACCCGCCTGAAGTCGAGCGACGAGGAGCTGACCACCCTCACCGGCGCCCGTGAGCCGTCCGGTGTCGCCGTCACCATCGAGGTGCCCCAGCAGGCCGCTCCCGCCGCCTCCCGTCCGGCTCGCAAGCCGGCGGGCGAGGCCGGCACCCGTCCGCCGCGGCGTCGCCGCGGCGGGGGCGGGGGAGCCGGCGCCGGCGCCGGTGGTGGTGCCGGCGCCCGTGGGGACGGTGGCGCCCGTGGTACCGGCGGTGCCCGTGGCACCGGCGGCGGCAGTGAGGCGAAGGCCGGCGCGGGCGCGGGTGCCCGTGGCGGTGCCGGTGGTGGCCGTGGCGGTGCAGGTGGCGGCGGTGGTGCCAAGGCCGGTGGCCGGGGCTCCGTCGCCGGTGGGCGGGGAACCGCTCGCCGCACGGGCTCCGGCGCGGCGGGTGCCGCCAAGGGCGACGGCCCCGCCAAGCCCGCGGCGCGGGGCGGCGAGCGGCGGTCGCGCCGGCGCACGTCCGCGCAGGGCGGCGGAGCGGCGTAACCCGCCCCCTCCCGGAGCCGTGGGCGGTCAGGTGAGGTAGTCGGCGACGAGGTCGGCGAAGGCCTCCGGGGTGAGGACCTCGACGCCGAGCTTCTCGGCGGCGACCGCCTTCGAGCTCGGCCTGCCCGTGGGGGAGGCGGCGGCGACGAGGTAGCTCGTCCTTCCGTTGACGCCGCTGCCCGCCCGGCCGCCGGCCCGTTCGATGAGCTCGTTCATCTGCGAGCGGCCGAAGCCGTCGAGCCGGCCGGTCATCTTCCCGGTGACGACGACCGTCCTGCCGGTGAGCGGGCCCTCGGCGGGCGCGGAGGCGTCCGTGCCGTCCGCGTCGGCCCCACCGGCGGCGTCGGCCGCTCCGGCCGGGCGTCCGGGCTGCCGAGGCTCCGTCATGTTCACGCCCGCCGCGATCAGCTTGTCGACGACGGGGGCGAGCGCCGCCAGTTCGGCGACGACCACCGGGGCCTTCTCCGGGCCGATTCCCTCCACGGCCAGCAGGTCCTCGGCGCTCGCGGCGCGGATCGCCTCCATCGTGCCGAAGTGGGCGGCGAGCCGCCGCGACATGCGGCGGCCGGTGCCCCGGATGCCGAGGGCGCAGAAGACCCGGCTCAGCGGGCGGCTGCGGGCCAGCTCGAACTGCTCGGCGAGCTTCGCGCCGCGCCGGGCGCTGCCGGAGGCGACCGTCAGCTGCTCCTCGGTGAGGGTGAACAGGTCGGCCACGTCGGTGACCAGGCCGGTGTCGATCAGCGCCTTGACGTAGGTCCTGCCGAGGCCGTCGATGTCGAGGACGTCGCGCCCGGCCGCGTACTCGACGAGCGGGGCGAGCGCGCAGCCGGCGCCCTTGGCGCACCGCCAGCGCTCCTGGCTCTTGTCGATCTCGCCGCCGCAGTTCGGGCACGCGGCCGGCAGCGGGACCGGCACCGCGTCCCCGGGGCGCAGCTCGACCACGGGTGCCTGGACGCGCGGGATGATGTCGCCGGCCTTGTACACGGTCACGGTGTCGCCGAGGTGGAGGTCGCGGCGGGCGATGTCCGCGGGGTTGTGCAGGGTGGCGCGGGAGACCGTGGAGCCGTCGATCTCGACCGGGTCGAGGAGGGCGGTCGGCGCGAGCACGCCCGTGCGCCCCACCTCCCACACGACGTCCCGCAGCACCGTCTGCCGCTCGACCGCCGACAGCTTGTACGCGATGGCCCAGTACGGGAAGCGGCTGCCGAGCCCCGCCTCGGCCTGCTCGGCCGCGCTGTTCGCCTTCACGACGACGCCGTCGATGCCGAAGGGGAGCCCGGCGCGCAGCGCGCCGATCGCGTCGACCCGGGCCTGCGCCTCGGCGACGGTGGCGACCACGTGCAGCCCGGCGGGCGTGTCCGCCGTCGTCCGGACGCCGGCCGCGGCGACCGCCGCCAGCGTCTCGGCGTGCGTCGCCCCCACCGGAAGAAACGATCCGCCGTCCAGGTCCACGGCGCCGTACGCCCAGAACGCCATCTCCAGGCGGTACGGCCGGTCCTTGGCCCGCAGGGTCCCCGCGACCGCGTTCCGCGGGTTCGCGAACGGCGCGCCGCCGTGCGCCGCGCGGACCTGCTGCGCCGTCTCGAACTGCTCGTGCGTGAACAGCACCTCGCCCCGCACCTCGAACGTCACCGGCTCCGCCAGCCGCTCGGGCAGCCCGACGACCGAGCCCACCACGTGACTGACGTCCTCGCCGTGCGTGCCGTCGCCGCGCGTGACGACCCGCACCAGCCGGCCGTCCCGGTAGCGCGCGGCGATCGCCGCGCCGTCCAGCTTCGGCTCGACGGTGAAGCCGCCCTCCACCGGCCGCCCGAGCCGCCGCTGGAGCGAGGCGTCCCACGCGACCAGCTGCTCGGGTCCGAACGCGTTGTCCAGGCTCAGCAGCCGGGTGGTGTGCGCGACGTCGCCCTCCGGGGCGGCCCCGTCGGCGACGAGCCCCGTCGGCGAACCGGGCGTCTCGCCCGGGTGCGCCGCCTCCCACGCCAGCACGGCCAGGCGCAGCGCGTCGTACGAGGCGTCGTCCAGCGGGCTGTTCTCGCCCACGTAGTAGGCGCCGGACGCGGCGCGCAGCCGGTCGAGCGCGTCCTCGTAGGCGGCGGAGCTGGACAGGACAAGGTGCGCCTCAGCGGCGGGAATCGCGGTCATGGACCCATGGTGTCGTGAGGGTCTGACAACGCCCCTCCGGCGCCCGGCCGGGGCCGTTCAGGAGGCGAACGTCGGGGCCAGCGCGGTCACCAGACGGGTCACCAGCTCCTCCCGGAAGGACGGGCCGGAAGCGGCTCCGGCGTTCCCGCCGTGCCCGGCCTTCCCGGCGCCCCCGTGGTCGTCGGGGAAGGCCGACCAGTCGACCTCGCGGGCGGCCCGCTCGAACACGGCGAGGTCGAGCGGCACGCCGACGCCCAGCGGCCACTCGTCGGCCTCGTTCAGGACGGTCTCCAGGAGCGGGAGGGGCAGGGTGCAGCTCTCGGCGAGGAGGACGGCGTCGTACAGGTCCTTGGCCTGCGGATACATGTCGCAGCTCAGCCAGAGCAGCTTCCACGCGAGGGACAGTTCGCGGTCCGCCGCCCGCACGCGCACCCCGGCGACGTCCGCCGGCCGCGGCGGGGTCGGCAGGCGCTCGTGGAAGACGAAGTCGAGCTGCACCTGCCCGCCGGGCAGGCCCGGCGCGCTCCACGGCAGCACGAGACGGTGGCCGGGGACCCGTTCGTACGTCCAGATGTACTCGGTCACGGCGCCGGCGTCGTCGATCACCAGGTCCAGGTCGAGCGCCCGGGCGAGCCGGTCGGCGGACCGGGCGATGTCGTCGAGCATGGCCCGGGTGCGGGGCTCCTCGATGCGCCAGGTCTCGGGGACGACGACGAAGTCGATGTCCTTGGGCGGCCGGGCGGCCTCCCCGAACCACGCCGACATCAGCATGCTGCCCCGCAGCACCAGCGACTCCGCCCACGCCGAGCCGGCCACCGCCGCGAGCACCAGGTCCAGGGCGGCACGGCGGGCCGCCTGCCAGCGGGCGCGCAGCTCCGGGTCCCCGATGACGTCGTCCGTGGGACGGAAGGCGTCCCGGAAGTGCTTCAGGGCGGGGTCGAAGGCGCGGTGCCGGACGGCCGCCGCCCCGACGCCGGCGGTCAGCGTGCCGGGGTGCCCGCCGTTGCGCCGCCGGTACTCGGCGGCCGGTTCCCCGGCGGTGCCGGGGCCGTCCGGGATCGGATCCGTCCAGGCCGTGCCGTCGCCGCTCATGTCTTCTCTCCAGGGGTGTCGGGTTCCAGCCAGCCCGCGTCCACCGAGAGATCGCTGTCGTGGAGGACCCGTTCGCGCTCCTCGCCGACCACGTCGTATCCGGCGGCGAGCAGGTCCGCGAGCAGGGCGTCGCAGGCGCGGAGCGCCTCGGGCGCCGGGCCGGGGTGTCGCTGCGTCACGAAGCGTTCGTGGCGGCCCCGCGGGCCGGGCAGGGCCCTCCGGGCGTTCCAGGAGACATGGGCCCCGTGGGGGACGACGAGCGCTTCGAGCGCGGCGCGGTCGTACGGCGACGGCAGCGCCAGTTTGAGGTGGTGCTCGTGGTAGCCGCCGCCCGGCCCCACCGGCTCCGTGCTCCACGGCACGGTCTCCACCTTGACCCGCACCGGCTCGAAGCCGTCCGCCCGCAGCGCGGCCACCAGCGCCGGGTGCCCGGTCCGGTCGGGGAGCGTGAGCATCGGCTGGACGGGCGTCCGGCCCCGGGCGAGCACGATGGTGGTGAGCTTCAGGCCCCGTCGCGCCGCCCACGCCTCCAGGCGGGCCACTTCGGTCCGGGTCGCGCAGCGCAGGGTCACGTGCGTCTCGTACGCCCCCTGGTCGTCGGCGGGTTCGCCGCCCTCGGGGGCCCGGTCGTTCGGGTGCACGTTCGAGCCTTTCTGCCTGCGGGGGTGAGTGTGCCAGACCGACCGCCGTCCCCTCATCCGGATATGCGGACCGTACGATCCCTGGGTGCGCCCCACGTCGAACCCGCAGGCCGACCCGTGTCCGCAGTCTCCGCAGCCTCCGCGGCCCGTCCCGGTGAGCCCGGAGGCGGCGCTCGCCCCGGCCGCCGCCGGTGCGGCTCCGCCGGGGTGGCGGGAGTGGCCGGACGACGTCCTCGCGCCGTCCGTACGCGTGGCGTTGCTGCGGGCGGAACTCGTACGGGAGCCCGCGGCGGTGCTCGGCCACGAGGAACGCGGGGAGGCGCTGTACCAGGCGGTCCGCGGCGTGCCCGCGCGCGGGGCGGAGCCCACCGGTGCGGCGGAGCTCGTCGGGGGACTGGCGCGCGCCGGGGACGCCGTGCTGGAGGGGGAGGCGCTGCGGCTGGCCCGGGACGGGCTCCGGACGGGTGGGCTCGCGCCCGGCTTCGTACGCGGGATTCTGAGCGGGCTGCTGGACTCGGCCGCCGAGGCCGTGGTGCGGGGCGCGTCGGCCGAACTCGCCGAGCCCTGGGCCGCGTCCGAGCCGCTGCCGCGCGCCCGGCTCGCCGATCTACTCGTTCCGTCTGTTCCGTCTGCTCCGTCTGCTCCGTCTGCTCCGTCTCTGCCGTCCGAGCTGTCCGAGCCGTCCGTGTCGTCGGCGACCGTCGGGGCCGTGCTCACCGTCGCCGCCGCGCATGGGCACGGGGATCTGCTGTGGCGGGTCGCCGCGGACGCGGACCGGACGCCGCCCGGGACGCGGAAGCGGGCGCTGCAGCTGTACGGGGAGCGGGCGCGGCGGGAGGACGTGACCGCGGTCCTGGACCTGGCCGGTGAGGACCCGCTGCTGTTCGCCGGACCGGCGGTGGAATGCCTGCGGGCGATGCACCGGCGCGGCCACTTCGTCACCGAAGCGGCCGTGCCGGCCGTGCTGGCCCTCGCGCTCGCCGACCACACCGTCCCGGCCGAGGCCGTGGCGACGGTGCTCTTCACCGAGCGGCACGCGGTGCTGCGCCTGCTCGTCGACGCGCCCCCGGACGATCCGGCGTGGCCGCGCCGGCTCGACCTGCTCGTCGCCCTCGACGGGCAGGGGGTCGGGGGCCTGCCCGTCGCCGGGGAGATCGCGCGCCGGCTGCCGCTCGCGCAGACGCCGGGACCGTTCCTGAGCGCCTTGCGCGTCCTGCGCGACCCCGGCACCGAGGACGCCGTCCTCGACGCCCTCCCGCACGCCCCGGCCGACGCGCTCGACGCGCTGGAGGCCGTGGGCGGCGCGCGTACGGTACGCGTCCTGGGCGCGGGCCTCGGCCTCGACGCGGTCGCCCCGGACGACGGCCCGACACCCGAACCCGCCCACGTCGAACGGGCGTTGCGCGGTCATCGCCGGCGCGCCCTGGAACTCGTCTGGCTGCTGAACGACGACGTCGAGGTCCGGCGGGAGCTGCTCGCGCGCGTCGACGCGGCCGAGCTGCCCACCCGGATGGCCGCCGACCTCGGCGGGCCCGACGAGCGCGAACTCTCGCTCCTCGCCGCCCACCTGGACCCCGATCGCCCCGTCGCCGCGCTTCAGCGCCTCGCCGCGCACGCCGGTCCCGGCCTCCTGCCCCTCCTCGCCGACCTGCTGCTCCGCATCGCGGGGGAGGAGGCCGCCGCCTGGGAGCCGGGCGGCGCGGGGCCCGTGCCGGAGGCGGAGCCGGTGGTGCCGGAGGCGGCCGTGAACGCGCTGAGTTCCCTCGGGAGCCGACTGCGGGAGCGCGGCCGGATCCGGCCGGTGTGCCTCCTGGACGTGTCCCAGGACGAGGCGGGCCCGGCGCTCGTCACGGACCTCGTCCTCGGACTGCTCGACCGGCCCGGACTCACGCCGGGCGAACAGGCGGTCCTGCTGCGGGTGTTGCTCGACCTGCCGCGGGCCCCGCACCGGACGGTCCGGCGCCGCGTCCACCACCTCCTGCGCCACCCCGACCGGCATGTGCGCAAGCACGTCGTCGCCCTCCTCGCCCGCGACACGACGGGCGACGGCGTCGCGGCCGTGTCGGCGACGCTCCTCGCCCTCACGGGGCCCGACCGTGATCCGCAGACCGTGCGCCGGACCCTGGGCGCCCTCGGCGACGCCCGCGCCCGCTGGGCGTCGGACGCGATCGCCGGCTGCCTCGCGCACCCCGTCATGAACGTCCGCAAGACCGCCGCCCGCGCCCTCGCCACCGCGGGAACGCCCCGGGCCGTCCCCGCGCTCCTCGACCGCCTGGCCCGCGACGACAACCCCGGTCTGCGCGCCCACCTCCTCGACGCCCTGCGCGCCCTCCTCGGTGACACCCTCACCGCCACGGTCACCGAGGCGGCCGACCGTGCCACCGAGGCGCCCGCCCGCGCCCGCCTGCTCGCCGCGCTCGCCGCCGCACCGGACCCGGACGACACCGACCTGCGCCACCTCACGGAGGAGGGCTGGGACCCGGCCGCCGCCCTGCGCCTCGCCGGGTCCCGGCCGCGCGCGGTACGGCTCGACGCGACGCGCCCGTACCTCTCCGACTGGCTGGAGCTCGCCGCCACCACGGCCGAGGCGCGCAGGGCCGTCCTGGCCGTGCTGCCGACGGAGGTCTGCCCGGCTCCGTGGCCGGTCCACGAGCGCACGGCGATCGCCCGTCACGCCGCGGTCCTCCTCCGCGGCCTCGCGGAGGCGGAGGGAGAGGTGAGGGACGGACTCCTCGCCCTCCTGGAGTCCGTCGCGGACCGCCTGGCCGACCGGGGTGAAGTCCGCGCTGCCGTCAGGGCGTTGCCCGTGCTTCGACCGGGGCGGCGTTCCGTGCTGCCGCTGCTCCGGCGCGCCGGCGCGGTCGTCGTCCGCGCCGATCTGGACCGCGAACTCGCCTGCGCCGCCCGCGCCGCCGAGCCTTCGGTCGCGGGGGCGCGGGTGCTCCGGGAGGCGTTCGGAGTGGAGACCGGCGAGGTCGCCCGATCGGCCTGGCACACCGACCTCGCCGCCGCCGCGAGGAGTCCGCGCGCCCTGGCCGCCCACCGGCAGCGGGCGCGTCCGGCGTCGTCGCGCGAGCTGCTCGCCGCCCTGGTGGAGGCGTGGGCCGGGGCGGCGGAGGAGGTACGGAGTGCGCTCGTCGACTGGATGACGGACCTGCAGCCGCTCGACGCCCCGCCGTGGAACCTGGCGGAGACCGGGCCGGCGGGGGCGGCGCTCCCCGTCGACGTGGACGAGCCGCGTTCCGCCGCGCGACGGGACCGGCTGTTCGCGCTGCTGGCCTCCGCCGACCCGAAGCAGCGGAACACCGCCGCGCGTGCCCTCCTCGCCTGGCCCGAACCGGCGCCGCGCGCCGCCGTGCTGGCCGCGTACCTGCGCGGCCGGGTCGACGCGCCGACGGCCCACGCCGCGCACACCGCCCTGGCGCGCGCCCTGACGGAGGCGGACCCCGGGTCCCTGCGCGTCCCGGAGCTCCGGCCCGACCGGGTCGCCGGGCTCGCCGCCGCGGTCCGCGACGAACGGTGGCTCGCACCCCTGCTGCCCCTCCTCCTCGACCTGTGGCAGCACGGGCCGGCGGAGGCGCGGTCCGCCGCGTACACGGCGCTGCGAGGGATGGACGGCGATGCGCTGGCGGTTCACCTGGAGGACCGGCTCGCCGCGGGGGAGGCGGGCCTGCTCCAGCTGCTCACCGGCCGCCGCCTGCGGTCCACGCCCCTCCTCGCGCGGCTGGCCGAACGGCACCCCGAGGCCGGGATCGTCCTCGTCGACGGACCGCCGTACGGCCCGGAGGCCGCCGAGCGGCAGGCGGCGGCGCTCCGCGCACTCCGGGCCCGCGCCCCCGCTCCCGTACCGGACGGGTCCTCCCTCGCGTACGGGGAGCTGGTTGCCCTGCTGCGGTCGCCGGAGCCCCGGCGGGTCCGTCGCGCCCTGGCCGCTCTGGCGGAGCGCCCGGCGGAGGTCGAACCCGCCCACCTGGAAGGGGAGTTGCGCGCACTGCTGACCCGCCGTGAGGCGGGCGTACGCCTCCACGCGCACCGGGTCGCGCGGGCGCTGCTCGACCGGGACGCGTATCTGCGGCTGACCGAGGTGCTGCTCGGCGACCCGCAGCCCGACGTGGTGCGCAGCGCCGTCCGTGTCCTGTCGCAGGCGCGGCGGCGGGCGGCGGTTCCCGCGTTCGTGACCCTGCTCGACCACGGCCGGGAGACCGTACGCCGCACGGCGGAGGCGGCCGTGCTGCGCGCGGGCCAGGAAGCGGTGCCGCCCCTGCGGAGAGCCGCCGCCCGTGCCCGTCCCGACCGCCGGGCCGTGTACGAGACGCTGCTGGCGCGGATCGCCGACGCGGGGTGACGTCCGGGCGCGCGAAGGGGCGGCGCACGCCGACAGGTGTCGGGTACGCCGCCCGGGGGACGCGAGGACGCGAGGGCGCGAGGGCGCGAGGGCGCGAGGACGCCGGCGGAGGGCTACTTGGCGCCGCGGTCGAAGGTGGACTTCGACCACACGTAGCCGAGGACGGTGAGGCCGGCGCACCAGGCGAGGGCGAGCCAGGCGCTGTTGCCGATCTCCGTGCCGAGGAGCAGGCCGCGGAGGGTCTCGATGGCGGGGGTGAAGGGCTGGTACTCGGCGATCGGCCGGAACCAGCCCGGCATCGAGTCGATCGGGACGAAGGCGCTGGAGATCAGGGGCAGGACGACCAGCGGGAGGGCGTTGTTGGAGGCGGCCTCCGCGTTGGGGGAGACCAGGCCCATGCCGACGGCGATCCACGTCAGGGCGAAGGCGATCAGGGCCGTCATGCCGAAGGCGGCGAGCCATTCGAGGGCGGTGGCGTCGGTGGAGCGGAAGCCGATGGCGACGGCGACGGCGCCGACGAGGAGCACGCTCATCACGCACTGGAGGACGCTGCCGACGACGTGTCCGACGAGGATCGACGGCCGGTGGATGGCCATCGTGCGGAAGCGGGCGATGATGCCCTCGTTCATGTCGTTGGCGACGGAGACCGCCGTTCCCACGACCGTGCCGCCGACGGTCATCATCAGGATGCCGGGGACCACGTAGGCGATGTACGCGGCACGGTCCGCGCCGCCGCCCATGCCGGCGCTCATCACGTCTCCGAAGACGTAGACGAAGAGCAGCAGCATCATCACCGGGGTGAGGAGGAGGTTGAGGGTGAGGGAGGGGTAGCGGCGGGCGTGCAGGAGGTTCCGCCGGAGCATCGTGGACGAGTCGCGGGCGGCGAGGGAGAAGGCGCTCATCGGGCGGACTCCTGGTTCTGGGTCGTCGGGGCGGCGGAGGGGGCGTGGGCGGAGCCGGTGAGGGCGAAGAAGACGTCGTCCAGGTCGGGGGTGTGGACGGTGAGTTCGTCCGCCTCGATGCCGGCGGCGTCCAGCCAGTCGAGGATCGACCGCAGTTCGCGCTGGGTGCCGCCGCTGGGGATCTGGAGGGCCAGGGCCTCGTCGTCGCGCGTGGCGACCTGGATGGTCGTGACGGCGGCCCGGTAGGCGTCGGGGTCGGTGAAGCGGAGGCGGATGTGGCCGCCGGGGATCTGACGCTTGAGCTGGTCGGCGGTGCCTTCGGCGACGATCTTTCCGCCGTTGAGGACGGCGATGCGGTCGGCGAGTTGGTCGGCTTCTTCGAGGTACTGGGTGGTGAGGAAGACGGTGACGCCGTCGGCGACGAGTTCGCGGATGATCTGCCACATGTTGTGGCGGGAGCGGGGGTCGAGGCCGGTGGTGGGTTCGTCGAGGAAGATGACGCGGGGGCTGCCGACGAGGGTCATGGCGATGTCGAGGCGGCGTTTC
>NZ_JBEZNU010000035.1:0-65588 GCF_040653375.1 Streptomyces sp. NPDC047974 | reverse complement strand
CGACGCGACCTCCCGTGAGCGGGAGGGGGCCGGCGCCTCGCTGTCGTCGCTCAGTGCGCGGCGGGGACGTACGGCGCGAGCGCCGCCGCCAGTTCCTCGTGCACCCGGGCCTTGACCAGGGTGCCCTCCGGGGTGTGCTCCTCGGAGAGCATCTCGCCCTCGGCGTGGACGCGGGAGACGAGACCGCCCTGCGTGTACGGCAGGAGGACCTCGATCTCCACCTCCGGACGCGGCAGCTCGCGGTCGATCAGGGCGAGCAGCTCCTCGATGCCCTCGCCCGAGCGGGCGGAGACGGCCATCGAGTGCTTCTCGACGCGGAGCAGCCGCTGGAGGACCAGCGGGTCGGCCGCGTCGGCCTTGTTGACGATCACGATCTCCGGCACGTCCATCGCGCCGACGTCCCGGAAGACCTCGCGGACGGCGGCCAGCTGCTCCTCCGGGGCGGGGTGCGAGCCGTCCACCACGTGCAGGATGAGGTCGGCGTCGGCGACCTCCTCCATGGTGGAGCGGAAGGCCTCGACCAGGTGGTGCGGCAGGTGACGGACGAAGCCGACGGTGTCGGCCAGGGTGTAGACCCGGCCGGACGGCGTCTCGGCCCGGCGGACGGTCGGGTCGAGGGTGGCGAACAGGGCGTTCTCCACCAGGACTCCGGCGCCCGTGAGGCGGTTGAGCAGGGAGGACTTGCCGGCGTTGGTGTATCCGGCGATGGCGACCGACGGCACCTTGTGACGGCGCCGCTCCTGCCGCTTGATGTCGCGGCCGGTCTTCATCTCCGCGATCTCCCGGCGCATCTTCGCCATCTTCTCGCGGATGCGACGCCGGTCGGTCTCGATCTTGGTCTCACCGGGACCACGGGTGGCCATACCGCCACCGCCGCCGCCACCCATCTGCCGGGAGAGCGACTGACCCCAGCCGCGCAGGCGCGGCAGCATGTACTGCATCTGCGCGAGGGCGACCTGTGCCTTGCCCTCTCGGGACTTGGCGTGCTGGGCGAAGATGTCGAGGATCAGGGCGGTCCGGTCGACCACCTTGACCTTGACGACGTCTTCGAGGGCGATGAGCTGGCCGGGGCTGAGCTCACCGTCGCAGACGACGGTGTCGGCGCCGGTCTCGACGACGATGTCCCGCAGCTCCTGGGCCTTGCCGGAACCGATGAAGGTGGCCGGGTCGGGCTTGTCGCGGCGCTGGATCACGCCGTCGAGGACGAGGGCGCCCGCCGTCTCGGCGAGGGCCGCGAGCTCCGCCAGGGAGTTGTCGGCGTCCTGCACGGTCCCCGAGGTCCAGACGCCGACGAGCACGACGCGCTCCAGGCGCAGCTGCCGGTACTCGACCTCGGTGACGTCCTCGAGCTCGGTGGAGAGGCCGACGACACGGCGCAGGGCCGCACGCTCGGAGCGGTCGAACTGCTCGCCGTCCCGCTGTCCGTCGACCTCGTGGCTCCAGGCGACGTCCTCTTCCATCAGGGCATCGGCCCGAAGGCTCTCGGTGCGGCGCGACTGCGCGAAGCTCTGCTCGTCCTGGGAAGGGGAAGAAGAGGAGGTCATTGGATCCTTACGTCGGTTGAAACGATGGTGTCGGTACAACGTGCGACGGCTCCGGAAGATTCCCCCCGGGGGCCTCCGGCGGCCGCGTCGCCGACCTGAAAATGGTGACACGGCCGCCCCGCGCCCGTCACGCGGGTTTCCTCAGTGGGCGGCGTCCTCCGCGGGGAGGCTGCGCCAGTCCGGGTGGCCCGGCATCGGCGGGGTCTTCTCCCCGTACAGCCACGCGGCGAAGAAGGCGTCGAGGTCCTGCCCGGAGACCTGCTCCGCGAGGACCGTGAAGTCGGCGGTGGTGGCGGTGCCGTCCCGGTGGTCGGCGACCCAGCGCCGCTGCAGCCGGTCGAAGGCGTCGGTGCCGACGGTCTCCCGCAGGGCGTAGAGGACGAGCGCGCTGCCGTCGTAGACGACGGGCCGGAACAGGCTGATCTTCTGCCCGGGCGTGGGCGGGCGGGGCGCCGCGGGGGGCCCGCCGCCGGCGCGCCAGCCGTCGGAGGCGGCGTACGCGGCCTTCATCCGCTGCTCCAGGGACCTGCCGGCCGTCTCGTCGGCGTACAGCGCCTCGTACCAGCTGGCGTGTCCCTCGTTGAGCCACAGGTCGGACCAGGTGCGCGGGGAGACGCTGTCGCCGAACCACTGGTGGGCCAGCTCGTGGACCATGACCGCGTCCACGTACCACTCGGGGAAGCGGGGGTCGGTGAAGAGGCGCCGTTCGAAGAGGGAGAGGGTCTGGGTCTCCAGCTCGAAGCCGGTGGTGGCGTCGGCGATCAGCACGCCGTACGTCTCGAAGGGGTACGGGCCGACCTTGCCCTCCATCCACTCCAGGTGGCCGGGGGTCCGGCGCAGCCAGGGCTCCATGGCCTCCCGGTCCTGGGCGCGGACCACGTCCCGGACCGGGAGGCCGCGCGGGCCGGTGCGGTGGAGGACGGCGGAGCGGCCGATGGAGACCTGGGCGAGTTCGGTGGCCATGGGGTGGTGGACGCGGTAGGTCCAGGTGGTGGTGGCGCCGTGTTCCGTGCGGCCGGCGGGCAGTCCGTTGGCGACGGCCGTCAGCTCGCTCGGGGCGGTGATCCGGAAGGTGAAGGCGGCCTTGTCGGAGGGGTGGTCGTTGGAGGGGAAGACGCGGTGGGCGGCGTCGGCCTGGTTGGCCATGGCGAGCCCGTCGGAGGTGCGCACCCAGCCCCCGTCGGAGGCGGGCCCGCCGGGGTCGCTGGTGTGGCGGACGGTCACGGTGACGGCCTCGCCGGCGTCGATCGGTACGGCGGGGGTCACGACCAGGTCCTCGCCGCTGGTCGCGAATCCGGCCGGCACGCCGTCGACGGCGACGCCGGAGACCGTGCCGTGCGTGAAGTCGAGGTGGAGCCGGTCGAGGTCGGCGGTGGCAAGGGCGTCGACCCGGGTGACGGCGGCGAGCGGCTCGGTGTTCACGCCGGAGTAGGTGAGGTCGATGTCGTACGCGAGGACGTCGTACCCCGGGTTCCCGAGGTACGGGAAGAGCGGGTCGCCGATGCCGAGCGGGGCGGGTGCGGGCACGGTCGCGGCGACCAGTCCGGCGCCGGCGGCGACGAGCCCGGCGGCCCGCAGCCAGGGCCTACGGCGCGGTCGCCGGGGGGTGCCGGGGGCGGGCGGGGCGCCGGTGGCGGGGGCGTCGGTGGTGGGGGCAGGCGGGCGGGGCGGGGAAGTGTGCGCCATGGGCCAGGGCTACCAGTGCCCCGCCCCGCTCCCCGAGGCGACGCGCGCACCCGCCACCCGAAGGTGTCACCCGGGGCCGGGAGGTCAGAGCCGGTGGGTCCGGTCCACGTCGTACACGCCGGGTACCTCGCGCATGGCGCGCATGAGGGCGGGGAGTCCGGCGGCGTCGGCCAGCTGCAGGGTGTACGTGTGGCGGACCCGCTGCTCGCTCGGCGGCTCGACGGTGGCGGAGACCACCTCCGCGCCGGCGGTGGCGATGACCTCGGTGAGATCGGCGAGCAGACCGGGGCGGCCGAACGATTCGGCTACCAGCGTGACCCGGCAGTGTGCGGCGTCGCCCCACCGGACGGGGACGGCGGCGCGGCCCAGGCGGCGCATGACGTCCACGGCCGGACAGCCCGTGCGGTGGGCGGTGACGGCGCCGCCCCGGACCCGGAAGCCGGTGATGGCGTCGGGGGGCACGGGGGTGCAGCAGCCGGCCGGGCGGACCGGGGCGGCGGGTGCGCCGTCGAGGTCGGCGTGGAGCTCGGCGCCCGAGCTGCGGTCGGCGAGGACGCTGAGCGGCGGGCGGGGGGCCGCGGCGGGCGGGGCGGCGGCTTCCGGGTGCGCCTGGAGCCAGGCGGTGATCGCGATCCGCGCGGCCGGGGTGCGGGCGTGGTCCAGCCACTCCGGGGAAGGTCCGGAACCGGCGTCCTGGGCGAGGAGCAGCTGCACGGTGTCGCCGTCGGAGAGGACGGTGCCCAGGGGTGCGAGGCGGCCGTTGAGGCGGGCGCCGAGGCAGGCGTGGGCGGCCTCTCCGTGCTGGGCGTAGGCGGCGTCGACGCAGCTGGAGCCGGCGGGCAGGCCCAGCGTCCCGCCGTCGGCGCGGAAGACGGTGATCTCGTGGTCCTCGGCGAGGTCGGCGCGGAGCGAGCTCCAGAAGGTGTCGGGGTCGGGCGCGGACTCCTGCCAGTCGAGGAGGCGGGCGAGCCAGCCGGGGCGGGTGGGGTCGGTGCGCTCGCCATCCTCGGCGTTCTCGGCCGGGTCGGCGGTGTCCGGGGGCGTCGCGAGGGGGCTGCCGAGCGCCACGACGCCCGCCTCGGCGACCTTGTGCATGCGGTGGGTGCGGATCAGGACCTCCGCGACGGCCCCGTCGGGGGCGGCGATCGCGGTGTGCAGGGACTGGTAGAGGTTGAACTTGGGGGCCGCGATGAAGTCCTTGAACTCCGAGATCAGCGGGGTGAAGCAGGTGTGCAGCTCACCGAGGACGGCATAGCAGTCGGCGTCCTCGGCGACGAGGACGAGGAGCCGCCCGAAGTCGCAGCCGCGCAGCTCGCCGCGCTTGAGCCGGACGCGGTGGACGGAGACGAAGTGACGGGGCCGGACGAGGACTTCGGCGGCGATGTCCGCCTCGCGCAGGACGGCTCCGACCCGTTCGGCGACGGCGGCGAGCGCGTCCGGCGAGCCGGAGCCGGTGGCGTCGGCGATGAGCGCCCGGGTGGCCTCGTACTCCTCCGGGTGGAGGATGGCGAAGACCAGGTCCTCCAGTTCGGTCTTGAGGGCCTGCACGCCGAGCCGTTCGGCGAGCGGGATGAGGACGTCACGGGTGACCTTGGCGATGCGGGCCTGTTTCTCGGGCCGCATCACGCCGAGGGTGCGCATGTTGTGCAGCCGGTCGGCGAGTTTGATGGACATGACGCGGACGTCGTCGCCGGTGGCGACCAGCATCTTGCGGAAGGTCTCGGGCTCGGCCGCGGCGCCGTAGTCGATCTTCTCCACCTTGGTGACGCCGTCGACGAGGTACGCGACCTCGTCGCCGAACTCCCGGCGGACCTGATCGAGCGTCACCTCGGTGTCCTCGACGGTGTCGTGGAGGAGGGAGGCGGTCAGGGTGGTGGTCTCGGCGCCCAGCTCGGCGAGGATGAGGGTGACGGCGAGCGGATGGGTGATGTACGGCTCGCCGCTCTTGCGGAACTGGCCGCGGTGCGAGGACTCGGCGAGCACGTACGCCCGGCGCAGCACCGTCAGGTCGGCCTCGGGGTGGTGGGCCCGGTGCGCCTCGGCGACGTGGCTGATGGCGTCCGGCAGCCGGTCGCGCGGGGCGGGGCCCGCGGTGGCGCCGAGCAGGGCCGCACGACCGATCCTGCGCAGGTCGAGCCGGGCGCGTGCGCGCCTGCGGACGCGCGGGTCGGTGGCGGCGGTCTCGGCCGCGCTCACGGGGTTCGTGGCCTCTGCGCTCATGGGGCACCTCCGGCGGCGTCGACCGGCGGTGGACGGGCGAGGGGAGCCCGGGGGGCCGGTGCTTGATGCTACCGACCCCACCACGTGGCGCAGTCCCGCTCTCGCCCAGCGTGAAACGGATCACCCATTCGAGCGACACGAGAGTCGTTGACAGTTTCGATTGGACCGCCGGAACGGGCCGTCGGGACCGGCCGTCGGAGCGGACCGGGACGGGCTCAGCCGGCGGTGAGCCAGGAGGGCTCCAGGGTGCCCTCGGCGACGATGACGGCCGGTCCGGTCATCTCGATGCCGCCGTCGGGGTGCTCGGTGATGACCAGGGTGCCGCCGAGGACGTCCACGGTGTACGTGACGGGGGCGCCGGTCAGGGCCGGGTCCGTCCCGTCGCGGCGGGCGGTGGCGACGGCCACGGCGCAGGCGCCGGTGCCGCAGGAGCGGGTCTCGGCGGCGCCGCGCTCGTGCACCCGCATGGCGACGTGGCGGGGGCCCCGGTCCGCCACGAACTCGATGTTGACCCCGTCCGGGTAGACCGACGCGGGCTCGTACGGCGGCTCGTCGTACAGGGTGCCCGCGTGGGCGAGGTCCTCGACGAAGGCGACCGCGTGCGGATTGCCCATGTTCACGTTCCGCGCGGGCCAGCTGCGGCCGTCGACGGCGACCGTGACGCCCTCCTCGGGGAGGACGGCGCGGCCCATGGAGACGGTGACGGAGCCGTCCTTGTCGAGGTGGACGCGCTTGACGCCGCCCCGGGTGGCGACGGCGACCTCGCCGGCGGTGACGTGGCCGGCGTGCTCCAGATAGCGGGCGAAGACCCGGACGCCGTTGCCGCACATCTCGGCGACCGTGCCGTCCGCGTTGCGGTAGTCCATGAACCACTCGGCCTCGTCGGCCAGGGCGCGGGCCTCGGGGTGGGCGGCGCTGCGGACGACGTGCAGCACGCCGTCGCCGCCGATTCCGGCGCGGCGGTCGCAGAGCCGGGCGACGAGCGCGGGGGGCAGGTCGATCTCGTTCTCCGCGTCGGGGACGATCACGAAGTCGTTCTCGGTGCCGTGGCCCTTGAGATAGCGGAGCGGGGTGGTCTGCGTGCTGGTCACGGGATCAACTGTACGGTGCCGCCCGGACACCCGTTCCGGTTGTCCACAGGGCGGCCGGCGGCGGGCCTAGCGCAGGCGGGCGACGCGCCAGACGGCGAGGGCGACGAGGGCCGCGATGGTCGTCACGTACAGGGCGAGGACCCGCCAGTCCGGACGCTCGCCGGAGCCGCGCTGCGGCAGCCCCGGCCAGGTGTAGCCGACCCGGCGGGCGGCCATGACGCCCCAGCCGGCGGCGCAGAAGCTGATGAGCAGTCCCAGCATGGCGACGACCGCGCCGGCGTCACCGGAGCCGAAGGCGAGCGGGAAGGCGAACATCAGCGAGCCGACGGCGGCGAGCCCCACGATCGGGGCGAGCTGCCAGAACCTCAGCAGCCGCCGCGGCCGCAGCTCGACCTCGACCTCGTCGGCGATCTCGACCGCGGAGCCCTCGGCGTCGTCGGGACCGTCGGGGGTCAGCCCCGGGGCACCCCCGGGGACCGACTCGTGCTGTTCTCTGTCGCGAGGGCCGGCCTCCATCGCCACGCGCCCTCCCCACTCGGACTCCACCTTGGTCGATCGATGCTCGATGATGGCACGCTCTCGACCGCGGAAATGACGGGCAGGGCGTCCCGATGCCATCACGTGATCAGGCTGTAACCGCTCGTTCGACCAACGACAGCGCCTCTCGCGGGAGTTCCCGGCGGTGATCGGCGGCCCCGCTGAGCCAGTGGACCCGCGGGTCGCGGCGGAACCACGAGTCCTGCCGGCGGGCGAAGCGCTTGGTGGCGCGCACGGTCTCGGCGCGCGCCTCGTCCTCGGTGCACTCCCCCGCGAGGGCCGCGAGCACCTGCTGGTAGCCGAGCGCGCGGGAGGCCGTGCGCCCCTCGCGCAGGCCGAGCGCCTCCAGGGCGCGGACCTCGTCGACGAGCCCGGCCTCCCACATGCGGTCCACCCGGGTGGCGATCCGCTCGTCGAGCTCGGGGCGGGCCACGTCGACGCCGATCTGGACGGTGTCGTAGACGGACTCGTGGCCGGGGAGATTGGCCGTGAAGGGCTTGCCGGTGATCTCGATGACCTCCAGGGCGCGGACGATCCGGCGGCCGTTGCCGGGCAGGATCGCCCGGGCCGCCTCGGGGTCGGCGGCGGCCAGGCGGGCGTGCAGGACGCCGGAGCCGCGCTCCTCCAGCTCCGCCTCCAGGCGGGCCCGGACGGCGGGGTCGGTGCCGGGGAACTCCAGGGCGTCCACGGCGCCGCGCACGTACAGGCCCGAGCCGCCGACGAGCACGGGGGTGCGGCCCTCGGCGAGCAGCCGGTCGATCTCGGCGCGGGCGAGGCGCTGGTACTCGGCGACGCTGGCGGCCTCGGTGACGTCCCAGATGTCGAGGAGGTGGTGCGGGACGCCGCCGCGCTCCTCCCTCGTCAGTTTGGCGGTGCCGATGTCCATCCCGCGATAGAGCTGCATCGAGTCGGCGTTGACGACCTCGCCGCCGAGCTGCTGGGCCAGGAACACACCCAGATCGGACTTTCCGGCTGCCGTGGGGCCGACGACGGCGATGACCCGCGGTGCGGGAGCTGCGCTTCTCACCGTCCCAGTCTCGCAAACCTCCGGGAGCGTCCCCGAACGAGCGACGTGACACGGGGGTGGGGGCTTCGTTGCCCGTGCGTGGTTCCGGCCGCGGTTCCGGCTGTGTCGTCGGCCGTGTTCTCGGCCGTTCCCGGCCGTGGTTCCCGCGCGCGGTACCCCCGACGAGTAGGCTGAGGAGTGGATATGGGTGTTTTCTCAAGGTTTCGCCGGAAGAAGCAGTCGACGGAGGAGCCGGGTGAGCCGGCCTTGGCGGCGGAGCTCACCGACTCCGGATCCGACTCCGGATCCGGATCCGAGGCGGGCGGGACGGTGACGCGGGTGGCCGTCCCGGGAGTGACCACACCGGAGGAGGCCTCCAAGGCGACGGAGGCCGCCGCGGAGGTCGTGGAGATCCCCCGGCAGCAGTCGGCCGACACCGCCGCGGACGCCGGTACGGACGTCGGCCCGGGCACCGTTCCGGACGCCGTTCCGGACGCGGACAGCGAGACCGGGAAAGCCGCCCGCACATAGGCACGACACGGATACGGAGAGGTGCCCCATGGGCTTCCTGGATTCACTGAAGGCCAAGCTGGGCCCGGCCAAGGGCAAGGTCTCGGACCTCGCCCAGCAGCACGGGGACAAGATCGACCAGGGCCTGGACAAGGCCGCGAAGATGGTCGACGAGAAGACCAAGGGCAAGTACAGCGACAAGATCCAGTCCGGCACGGGCAAGGCCAAGGACGCCATCGACCGGATGGGGCACAAGGACGGCGGCACCGGCGGCACGGACGGCACCCCGGGCACCCCGGGCACGCCCGGCACCGACGGCACGCCCCCGCCGCCGGCCGCCTAGGCACCCGACCGTACGACGGACGCGGCCCGCGGAGCAGCAGTACGTGCTCCGCGAGCCGCGTCCGTCGTGGGTGGCGGTCCCCCGCTCAGGACCAGACGGCGACCAGGTACTCGACGCCGTACGGCGCGTCCTCGTGGAGCAGGCGGCCGGCCAGGCCCGCGCCCTCGGCGGCGCCCGCGAGGACCTGCCAGGGGGCGCGCCCGGCGGCCTTCAGCTCCCGGGCGAGGCCGGCGTCGAGCGCGAGGACCCCGGGCACGTCGGCGGAGCCCAGGACACGGGCGGCCTCGGCGTCGAAGCCTGCGGCGCGCTCGTCGAAGTAGCCGGGGGCCTTCACGGTGCGGCAGGCGCTGCCGTCACCGAGGACGAGCAGGGCGACCCGCTCGGCCGAGGCGGCGAGCCGCCGTCCGGTCTCCGCGCACTCCTCCGCGGTGGCCCGCTCGTCGACTCCGAGCCCCTCCACGGCCGCGCCGGACGCACCGGTACGGGAGAGGAGCCAGGCGCCCACGGCGAGCGGGGCCGGCAGCGGGCGGTCGCCCCCGGGGCCCTCGCCGAGGCGCACGGCGAGGTCGACGCCGAATCCGGCGAAGGAGCCGGCGGAACCGGCCGGGAAGGCGCCCAGGGCGTCCTCGGGCGCCGCACCGACGACGTACAGCCGGTCGGGGCGGGCGGCGGCCAGCACCCCGAGGGCGTCCGCGCAGTGGGCCCGCGCGGTGTCCAGCTCGGGGGCGGCGCCGCTCGCGACCTCGGGCACGAGCAGCGGCGGGCAGGGGCACACGGAGGCGGCGACAAGCATGATCCGCAGCCTACTGCCCCGCCCTCGCCTCCCGCGGTGTCAGTGGCCGACGCCGCAGGCCGGGGCGTCGGCCACCGGGAGCGGGTCCGGGACGCCGATCTTCGGCAGGCCGAGCAGGACGCCGGCCGGCTTGGCGGCGGCCGCGGCGGTGCGCTTCTCCCAGGCGTCGCCCGCGCGGGTGCGGCGGACGGCCGTGGTGGGGCCCTCGGCGAGGAGGTGGTGCGGGGCGGCGTAGGTGATCTCGACGGTCACCACGTCGCCGGGGCGGACGTCCTCGTCGGGCTTGGTGAAGTGGACCAGCCGGTTGTCGGGGGCGCGGCCGGAGAGGCGGTGGGTGGCGCCGTCCTTGCGGCCCTCGCCCTCGGCGACCATGACGTCGAGGGTGCGGCCGACCTGCTTCTTGTTCTCGTCCCAGGAGATCTCCTCCTGGAGGGCGACCAGGCGCTCGTAGCGGGCCTGCACGACCTCCTTGGGGATCTGCCCCTCCATCTCGGCGGCCGGGGTCCCGGGGCGCTTGGAGTACTGGAAGGTGAAGGCGTTGGCGAAGCGGGCCTCGCGGACCACGTGCATGGTCTGCTCGAAGTCCTCCTCGGTCTCGCCGGGGAAGCCGACGATGATGTCGGTGGAGATGGCGGCGTGCGGGATCGCGGCGCGGACCTTCTCGATGATGCCGAGGAAGCGCTCCTGGCGGTACGAGCGGCGCATGGCCTTGAGCACGGTGTCGGAGCCGGACTGGAGCGGCATGTGCAGCTGCGGCATCACGTTGGGCGTCTCGGCCATGGCGGCGATGACGTCGTCGGTGAAGTCGCGCGGGTGCGGGGAGGTGAAGCGGACCCGCTCCAGGCCCTCGACGGCGCCGCAGGCACGCAGCAGCTTGCTGAAGGCCTCGCGGTCGCCGAGGTCGGAGCCGTACGCGTTCACGTTCTGGCCGAGCAGGGTGATCTCGGAGACGCCCTCGGCGACGAGCGCCTCGATCTCGGCGAGGATGTCGCCGGGGCGGCGGTCCTCCTCCTTGCCGCGCAGGGCGGGGACGATGCAGAAGGTGCACGTGTTGTTGCAGCCGACCGAGATCGAGACCCAGGCCGCGTACGCCGACTCGCGGCGGGTCGGCAGGGTGGAGGGGAAGGCCTCCAGGGACTCGGCGATCTCGACCTGGGCCTCCTGCTGCACGCGGGCGCGCTCCAGGAGGACCGGCAGCTTGCCGATGTTGTGGGTGCCGAAGACCACGTCGACCCACGGGGCCCGCTTGACGATGGTGTCGCGGTCCTTCTGCGCCAGGCAGCCGCCGACGGCGATCTGCATGCCGGGGCGCGCGGTCTTCATCGGGGCCAGGTGGCCGAGGTTGCCGTACAGCTTGTTGTCGGCGTTCTCGCGGACCGCGCAGGTGTTGAAGACGACGACGTCGGCGCCGTCGGCTTCCTTGGGGGCGCGGACGTAGCCCGCCTCCTCCAGCAGACCGGAGAGCCGTTCGGAGTCGTGGACGTTCATCTGACACCCGTAGGTGCGAATGTCGTAGGTCTTCGGTCCTTCGATGCCCACTGTGAGACTCCGGTCGCTGCTGCTGGTCATGTTTTCAAGGGTATGGAGTCTTCAAGAGTAGGCGGTCCGCCGCGGGGTCCGGGCCGGATGCCGGAGCCCGGGCCGGTGTCCGGATGTGACAGGGAATCGTCATTGCCGTCACGGCCCGGGGCGGGCGAAGGTGGGGTCATGTCCGAGACCACCTCCGCCACGGCCCCCGGAACGGCCGGCGCCACGGCCACCGGGACGGCCGGCGCCACGGCCCCCGGGACGGCCGACGCCACGGCCACCGGGGCGCGTCCCGCGCACCGGGTCGTCGTCGCGGTCTTCCCCGACGTGGACCTCCTCGACGTCACCGGGCCCGCCGAGGTCTTCGCGCTGGCCAACCGGGAGTCGGGCGGCGAGCGCTACCGGGTGCGGCTGGCCGCGCCCGGCGGTGCCGGGGAGGTGCGGACCTCGGCGGGGGTGCGGCTGCTCGCGGACCTCGGTTTCGACGAGGTCGGCGCGGACGTCGACACCCTGCTGGTGCCGGGGGCGGTGGACCCGGGCGAGAACGGCGGGGTCGTCGCCCGGCTGGACCCGGAGGTCGTGCGCTGGGTGCGGGAGACCGCGCCGCACGCCCGGCGGGTGGCCTCGGTCTGCGTCGGCGCGCACGTGCTCGCCGCGGCCGGCCTGCTCGACGGGAAGTCCGCGACGACCCACTGGTCGACGGCCGCGCAGCTGGCGGCCGACCACCCGGAGGTCACCGTCGACCCCGATCCGATCTTCGTACGGACGGACCGGGGGCGGCTGTGGACCGGGGCCGGGATCAGCGCCTGCCTCGACCTGTCCCTCGCCCTGGTGGCGGAGGACCTGGGCGAGGAGACCGCGCTCGCGGTGGCCCGGCAGCTCGTCATGTACCTGAAGCGGCAGGGCGGCCAGAGCCAGTTCTCGGTGCCGCTGAGCCGTCCGGCGGCCGGCCGGCGGGACATCGACGAGCTGCGGCTCTGGATCGCGGACCACCTCGACGAGGACCTGTCCGCGGAGCGGCTCGCCGGCCGGATGTGCCTGAGCGAGCGGCACTTCGCCCGGGTCTTCGCGCAGGAGACGGGGTCGAGCCCCGCCGCCTACGTGGAGGCGGCCCGGATCGAGGTGGCCCGGCGCCACCTGGAGACCTCGGACGCGCCGCTCGCCGAGGTGGCGGCGCGGGCTGGGCTCGGTTCGGTGGAGACCCTGCACCGGGCCTTCCGCCGGCAGCTCGCGACGACGCCGGCGGCGTACCGGAGGCGGTTCCGCACGGGCGCCGGCTGACGGCGTCTTCCGCCCCGCCCCGCCCCACCCCTCTCCTTCCACTTCCACTTCCATCGTGGGCCGCTTCAGCACGCCCACATCGCATCGATTTTCCCCGTACGCCCAGAAAGGTCCACGAAATGAGCAGCACTCCGTCCACTCCCCTCCGTTCCCTCTCCGGTCTGAGCGACGAGCCGGCCCGGCTCTCCGAGGCGGCGCTCGTCCTCATCGACGTCCAGAACACCTACCGCTCCGGCGTCATGGCTCTCGAAGGCGCCGAGGAGGCCGTCGCCGAGGCGGCGCGGCTCCTGGCCCGGGCCCGGGCGGCCGGCACCCCGGTCGTCCACATCCAGCACGACAGCGGCGAGGGGTCCCCGTACGACCTCACGGCGCCGGTCGGCGCGATCTGCGACGAGGTGGCCCCGGTCGAGGGCGAGCCGGTCGTGGTGAAGAACTTCCCGAACGCCTTCCACGCCACCGACCTGGAGAAGGTCCTGACGGACCTCGGCTTCGCGGCGGGCGACGGGAAGGAGCTGGTGCTCGCCGGCTTCATGACGCACATGTGTGTCAACTACACCGCCCAGGCCGCCTTCAACCTCGGCTACCGGCCGACCGTCGTCGCCGAGGCGACCGCGACCCGCGCCCTCGCCGCCCCGGACGGGACGGTCGTGCCCGCGGCCGAGCTGAAGCGGGCCGCGCTGACCGGGCTGACGGACGTCTTCGCGGTCGTGGTGCCGACGGCGGCGGACCTGCGGGCCTGAGCCGGACGCCCCTGCGGTTTTCCGCAGGGGCGCTGGGCGGGAACGCGCATACCGGCTCCGAGCTGGGCTTTCTAGCGTGGGAAGGGTCCCCGGCGGATCGGCCGGGGGACCTTCCGGGGAGTCCTCCCCGGGGGACCCGCGGGGGAGGATCCCCGAACCATGGAGGACTCATGACACCGCTCATGACACCGCGCACGACACAGCTCACGACACAGTTCACGACCGTTCTCGCCCAGGAACCCGCCGGCGGCCCGGCCGGCGGCATCGCCGGCTGGGCCGCCGGTCTCGTCGAGACCCTCGGCGGGCCGGGCGCCGGGGTCGCCATCGCGCTGGAGAACCTCTTCCCGCCGCTGCCGAGCGAGGTGATCCTCCCGCTGACGGGATTCGCCGCCGGGCAGGGCGTGCTGAGCCTCGCCTCCGCACTGTTCTGGACGACGCTGGGCTCGGTGGTGGGCGCGCTCGCCCTCTACGGGATCGGCGCGCTGTTCGGCCGGGAGCGGATGCACGCGTTGTGGGCGCGGCTGCCGCTGGTGAAGGTCTCGGACCTGGAGCGGACCGAGGAGTGGTTCCGGCGGCACGGCACGAAGGCCGTCCTCCTCGGCCGGATGGTGCCGATCTTCCGCAGCCTGATCTCGGTGCCGGCCGGGGTGGAGCGGATGCCGGTCCCCCTCTTCCTCCTGCTGACCACCGTCGGCAGCCTTGCCTGGAACAGCGTCCTGGTCCTCGCCGGGTACGCCCTGGGCGACCGCTGGGAGCTGGTCGAGGCGTACGTGGGCGTGGCCTCCAAGGCCGTCCTCGTCCTGGTCCTCGCCGCCGCCGCGACCTGGCTCGTCGTCCGGGTCCGGGGACGGGGCACGGAGCCCCGGCACCGCCGCGCCTAGGCTGGGCGCGTGGACGTGGACGTCGAGGTGGAGGCGGAACGGGGCGGTGGCGGGGGGCGGTTCGGGGCGCGGTGGGCCGTGGGGGTGGCGGCCGGGTGTCTGACGGCGCCACTCGGGCTGCTGTACTTCCTGGTCGGCGGGGTCGTGCTCGGCGCCCTCCTGCCGTGGCCGCGGACGCGGGCGTACGCCCTGGGGGTGCTCGATTCCGGGGCCGGGCGGCTCGTGGGGTTCGAGCGGAGGCGGCGGGAGCGCTTCTTCGGCGACCGGTTCCCGGAGGCGTACGAGGGTGAGGGCGGCGCCCTGCGGTATCTGGCCGTCCGGTCCGCGACGGGGCTCGTGTGCGCGGTGGTGCTCGCCCTGCTCGGGTTCGGCGTGGTGCTGGCGGTACTGCTGGCCGGCGGTGTGGCGCGCGGGACGATCGGGGCGGCGGAGCTGCTGACGCAGCTGGTCCTCGGGGGCGTCCTGCTGTTCCTGGGCCTCCAGGGGCTGTTCGCGCTCGACGCGCTCGACGCCCGGCTGGCCCGGGAGTGCTTCGGGCCCTCGGAGCGCGAGCTGCTGCGCCGCCGGATCGAGGAGCTGTCGCTGAGCCGGGCCGCCGTCGTGGGGGCCGTGGACGCGGAGCGGCGGCGGATCGAGCGGGACCTCCACGACGGGGTCCAGCAGCGGCTGGTGGCGCTCGCCATGCTGATCGGGCGGGCCCGCAGGAGCGGCGGGCGGGACCCCGAGCGGGCGGCCGGGCTGCTCGGCCAGGCGCACCGGGAGGCCCAGGAGGTGCTGGCCGAACTCCGTGAGGTGGCCTGGCGGGTGTACCCGTCGGCGTTGGACAGCCTCGGCCTGGAGGAGGCGCTCGGCGGCGTCGCGCAGCGGTGCGCGCTGCCGCTGCGGATCGCGTACGACGTGGCGGGCCCGCTCCCCCGCCCGGTGGAGACGGCGGCGTACTTCGTCGTCTCCGAGGCCGTCACCAACGCGGCCAAGCACTCGGCCGCCTCTGCCGTCTCGGTGCGGGTCGCGGGGATGCCCGGCGGCCCGCTGACGGTGCGGGTCGAGGACGACGGCCGGGGCGGCGCGGATCCGGCGGGCGGCGGCCTGACCGGGCTGCGCGGGCGGGTCGCCGCGCTCGACGGCGTCCTGCGGATCGACAGCCCCCTGGGGGGACCCACCACCATCGTCGCGGAGCTGCCGTGCGTGTGATCCTGGCCGAGGACTCGACCCTGTTGCGGGAGGGCCTCGCCCGCCTGCTCGCGGAGGAGGGGCACGAGGTCGTCGGGGCGTTCGGCGACGCGGTGACGCTGGTCGCCGAGACGGAGGTGCTCCGGCCCGACGTGGTCGTCGTGGACATCCGGATGCCCCCGACCCACACCGACGAGGGGCTGCGGGCGGCCGTCGCCATCCGCGAGCGGCTGCCGGGGACGGGCGTCCTGGTCCTCTCCCAGCACGTCGAGCGCAGCTACGCGGCCCGGCTGCTCGCCGCCGGCGCGGAGCGGGTCGGCTATCTGCTGAAGGACCGGGTCGCCCAGGTCGAGGAGTTCCTCGACGCACTGGAGCGGGTCCACGCGGGCGGAGCGGCGATCGACCCGGAGGTCGTACGGCAGCTGGTGGTCCGCAGCGCGCACGCCGATCCGCTGGCCCGGCTCACCCCGCGCGAGCGCGAGGTGCTGCAGGTGCTCGCGGAGGGGTACACGAACACGGCGATCGCGCGGCGGCTGCACCTGTCGCTGAGCGCGGTGGAGAAACACCTCAACGCGGTCTTCGACAAGCTGGAACTGCGCGGGACGGAGGGCCACAGCCCTCGGATCCTGGCGGTCCTGCGCTATCTGGAGGCGTGAGCGGTCGGGGAGGCGGAGTGCCGGCCGGGCCCGGAGTGCCGGCCCGGCCGGAGCGCCTGCCAGGCCGGAGCGCCTGCCAGGCCGGAGCGCTGGCCGGGCCGGAGCGCTGGCCCGGCAGGGCTCGCGATCAGGCAGCGCGCCTGGTCAGGCCGGGCCCCGACGGTCAGGCGAGGCCCGCGACGGTCAGGCGAGGCCCCCAGCGGCCGCGCGGCCGTCGGCCGGGCTCCCGGTCAGGAGGGCGTGGAGGCGCAGCAGGGTCCGGTCGTCGCCGAAGCCGCCCGCCTTGATGACCACGGGGACGCGGGGCACTCCGGCCGGCCCGGCCAGGGTGCCGCGGGCGATGCCGGGCTCGGGTTCGTCGTGGAGGTCGATGCCGTGGGCGCCGAGCGCGCGCAGCACCGCCTCGGCGGTCTCCCCGCCGGTGAGCACGAGCCCGTCGAAGGGCGCGCGGGCGGCGAGCGCCGCCACGGAGGCGGCGAGCTCCCGGGTCAACTCCGCCGGATCCGCACGTCGTTCGTGCGGCGTATGGATGATCCGTACGAGGGCACCGGCGGCCGTCCTCAGCGGCTCGGCGGCGACGGCCGCCACCGCGCCGGGTTCGCCGGCCAGCAGCGCGAGCTGCCTGCGGGTGGCGGGGTTGGCGCTGCCGACGGCGACCAACGGGCTGGCGGCGAGCGGGAGTTCCGCCGCGTCCATGCCGCCTCCGGGCAGCGCGTGGTGACGGGCGAGGGCGGCGGCGAGCCCCGGGGAGCCGACCCACAGCACGGACCGGTGGTCGGGGACGGCCGCGACGATCCGGTCGAGGTCGACGTCGGTCGCGGCGGAGCAGACGAACAGCCCGCCGGAGGAGACGAGTTCGGCGAGGGGCTCCGGCCGGGCGGCGTCGACCCGGACGGCGTCCGGGAGGAGCCGGGCGAGGTCGGCCGTGCGGACGGGATGGGCGGGGTCGCGGGCGAACTCGCTCTCGTCCACCCGGACTTCGCGGACGTACTGGACGCCGTCACGGGTGGTCCGCCCCTCGGCGGGGAACGCGGGCGCCACGATGACGGCGCGCCGCCCCGAGCCCTCCCGCGCGGCGCGGATCTCGGCGGCCACGTGGCCCCGGAGGGTCGAGTCGACGGTCTTGAGCAGCAGCCCCGCCCCGGACAGGGCGCGGGCCGCCTCACGGGTGCGGGCCTCGGCCCCCGCCTCGTCGAGGAGCCGGCTGCCGAGGTCGACGGCGAGCACACCGCCCTCCTGCCCGTGCCCGGCGAGCGGGCTGCCGGAGAGGAGGACCCGGGCGGAGTGGCCGCCCCGGCGGAACGGCGCCGCCCCGTCCCCCGCGCTGGTCAGGTCGTCGGCGAGGACGGCGACGCGGGGCGGGGTGACGGGCGGGGCGGAGTGCATCGACGGCTCCCTCGGGTCGTACGGGCTCGGGCGGGGCACGTACCTCCGGGCCCCGGGGACGCGCACCGCCCTACCCTCGCCCGCGCGTCCCGCTCAGTCCAGCGGAAACCGGACGACGGCGGGAAGGGCGAGAACGGGCATTGGGATCATGAGCATGCGAAAACTCCCTCGGGACATCGGGACATCGGGACAGGGGGGCGGGCGGCAGGGGGCAGGGGTGAGCCGAGCGCCCGGCGAAGGGGGCCAGGGGCGGGCAGAGGGGACTGCCCTCAAGATCACCGGGCGCCTCCCGACGCTAACCGCACGGACCTCGGCACCACGACAGGACACACGGCGGGAGCGCGCCACCGGGAACCGCTCACCGCTTCGGCGCAGCGCGCACGGACGACGCAGCGCACACGGACGACGCAGCGCGTACGGCCGGCGCAGCGCGTACGGCCGGCGCAGCGCACACGGACGACGCAACGCACACGGACGACGCAACGCGTACGGCCGGCGCAGCACGTACGGCCGGCGCAACGGACATCACAGACGCTCGTACTCCTCCGTCCTGGCCAGGGGCCTCGGCCACCTGGCAGGATCGATGGCATGCTCGCCTCCCTCACCCGTGCCGCCCGCCGCCGCGTCCTCGCGCTCGCGGCCGCGCTGGCCGTGGTCTGCGGGGTGCTGCTGTGGTGGGTGGCGCCGTTCGGCGCCTCGACGCCCAGCGGGTCGATCACCTTCAGCACCGGGGTCCCCACCGGCGTGTACCAGCGGTACGGCGCACTGCTCAAGCAGGCCATGGCGACGGACCTCCCCGAGGTCTCGGTCACGCTCACGGACAGCGAGGGCTCGCAGCAGAACCTGGCGCGGGTCGCCTCCGGGGAGGCCGACTTCACGGTCGCGACGGCCGACGCCGTGGCGCAGTACATCCGCGACCGCCGGCCCGGCTTCGAGCGGCTGCGCGGCTGCGCCCGGCTCTACGACGACTACGTACAGCTCGTCGTGCGCCAGGGCTCGACCGTCCAGAGCGTCTCCGACCTGCGCGGACGGCGCGTCGGCGTCGGGCAGGACGGCTCCGGCGTGCGGCTGATAGCGGACCGGGTCCTCGCGGCTGCCGGGCTCACCACGTCACGGGACGTGACCGCGGTGCCGGTCGGGATCAACTCGATGCCTGAGATGCTGGAGAAGGGCAGGCTCGACGCCTTCTTCTGGTCCGGCGGGCTGCCGACCCACGCCGTGCAGTCGCTGTCGGAGCGGACCTCGATCCGGCTGATCCCGATGGACGCGCCGCTGGTCGAGGCGCTGCGGGACGTCGGGGATTCGACCCGGCACTACCGCTCGGCGGTCATCCCGGCCGACGCGTACGCGGCCGCGCAGAACGGGCAGCCGGTGGAGACGCTGGCCGTGGCGAACCTGATGGTGACGACGGTGGAGGCCGATCCGGACCTGGTGGAGGGGGTCACCCGGTCGGTGATCGACAGCCGGGACGCCATCGGCGGCCAGGTGCACCCGGCCCAGCTGGTGGACCTGCGGACGGCCGTCTACACCGAGCCCCTCCCCCTCCACGACGGCGCCCGCCGCTACTACCGCTCGGTCAAGCCCTGAGCCGTACGGGCCCCGCCCCGGCCGATCGGCATCCGACCGCCCCCGCCCCACCGCCCTCGGCGGCGGGCGGCGCATCACCCGCGGGCGGGGCATCACCCCCAAACCGCACCTCACCCCCGGGCCGCACCTCACCCCCGGGCCGCACCTCACCCGACAGGCGGGCGCCTCACCCGACAGGCGGGCGCCTCACCGCTCCGTCGGCTCGTGCCGCGGCACCGTGACCGTCACCCTCAGGCCGTGCGGCTCGTTCGGGGCGAAGGCGATGCCGCCGCCGGTGGCGGTCAGCAGGACGCGGGCGATGGACAGGCCGAGGCCCGAGCCCTTGACGTTCTGATGGCGTCCGGAGCGCCAGAAGCGGTCGCCGACGCGGGTCAGCTCCTCCTCGGTGAGGCCGGGTCCCAGGTCGGTGACGACGACCTCCACCTCGTCCTTGCCGGGCAGCACCCGCACCGTGACCCGCTCGCCCTCGGGCGTGAACTTCAGCGCGTTGTCGACGACCGCGTCGAGCGCGCTGGACAGGGCCACCGGGTCCGCCCAGCCGGTCGCCGCCCCGCACTCCCCCACCAGGACGACGCCCTTGTCGTCGGCGACCGGCCGCCAGGAGGCGATCCGCTCGGCGGTGAGCGCGCCGACGTCGGTGAGCCGCAGGTCGGCGGCGGCGTGCTCGGCGAGGGCCAGGTCGAGGAGGTCGTCGAGGACCTGTGCGAGCCGCTTGCCCTCGGTGCGCACGGAGGCGATCTCCTCGTTTCCCTCGGGGAGTTCGAGGGCGAGCAGCTCGATGCGGAGCAGCAGCGCGGCGAGCGGGTTGCGCAGCTGGTGGGAGGCGTCGGCGACGAACGCCCGCTGCTGTTCGAGGGATTCCTCGACGTGGTCGGCCATCTCGTTGAACGAGCGGGCCAGGCGGCGCAGTTCGGGCGGGCCGCCGGCCTCGGCGACCCGGGAGTTCATCCGGCCGGTGGCGATGTCGTGGGTGACGCCGTCGAGCACCCGCACCGGGCGCAGCACCCAGCCGGTGAGGCGTACGGCGGCGCCGACGGCGAGCAGCATCGCGGCGGCCTCGCCGGCGAAGATCACCAGCCAGCCGCGCAGGATGCGGGCGCGGAGCTCGCCGGTGGGCGAGTCGGTGACGACGACGGCGACGACGTCCCCGTCGCGGACGACGGGCGAGGCGATGGTGAGGCGGGCGTGCGGCTGCCAGGGCCAGACCTGCGGCGGGTCGTGGCTGCGGCGGCCGAGCAGGGCCTCGTTGAAGGCGCGGCGGCCCTCGCCCTCGTACGGTACGACCCAGTCCTCGGGGGCGGCGGCCATGGCACGGTTGTCGCGGTAGAAGATGCCGGCCCGGATGCCGTACACGTCGTGGTAGCTGGCGAGCTCGCCGCTGAGGGTCGTGCGGCGCTCGTCACTGACGGTGCTGGGGTCGCGGACGAACTGCCCGAGGGCGGCGAAGCGGGCGGCGTCGTCGAGGCGGTCGACGACGACCCGCTGCTGCTGGGCGGCGGCGAGGCTGGCGGCGAGCGGGAAGCCGAGGGCGAGCAGGACCCCCGCCATCAGGACGATGAGCAGGGGGAGGAGTCGGGTGCGCACGGGCGGGGCGGCCGGGGGTTACGCGGCCGGGGCGACCAGGCGGTAGCCGACGCCCCGCACGGTCTCGATCAGGGCCGGCATCCGCAGCTTGGAGCGGAGCGAGGCGACGTGCACCTCCAGGGTGCGGCCGGTCCCCTCCCAACTGGTCTGCCAGACCTCGGAGATGATCTGTTCGCGGCGGAAGACGACGCCGGGCCGCTGGGCGAGGAGGGCGAGCAGGTCGAATTCCTTGCGGGTGAGGGCGACGGGCTCGCCGTCGACGCTGACGCGCCGGGTGGGCAGCTCGACGGCGACGGACCCGAGGCGCAGCACGGTCGCCTCGCCGGCGGAGCCCGTACCGCCGCCGGTGTCGTCGGAGGCGCCTGGCCCGGTGGTGCGCCGGGAGACGGCGTGGATGCGGGCGAGCAGTTCGCCGGTGTCGTAGGGCTTGACGACGTAGTCGTCGGCGCCGAGATTCAGACCGTGGATCCGGGAGCGCACGTCGGCACGGGCGGTCACCATGATCACCGGGGTGGTGGTGAGCTTCCGGATGCGCGCGCAGACCTGGTAGCCGTCCTGGTCCGGGAGGCCGAGGTCGAGCAGGATCACGCCGTACGAGGGGCGCTCGCCCTGTGCGGTGGGGAGGACGGCCTGGAGGGCCTCCTCGCCGTTGCGGGCGTGGGTGACGGCGAAGCCGTGCTTGGCGAGGATCGCGGAGAGGGCCGCGGCGACGTGGTCGTCGTCCTCGACGAGCAGCAGTCGCATGGTCTTCTCCTCTCGTTCGCCGGGGTGTGCCACGTTTCGGGACGTGAACGCCCCATGAACGCCGATCACCGACGTCACAGTCAAGTGTCCCCCGGCGGAGCCCGCGCTTCCGTTATCCACCCGGTACGGCCTCCTGGACCGTCTTCACCCAGAGTGTCCGGCTGTCGCCCTATCGTTATCCTCAATTTCCGCTCAGATGTGATGACGGTCCTCCGGACGGGTCTCTAGTGTCCTCCCAACCGAGGAGGACGGAGCAAGAGGCCGATGAGCGGAGTGGCAGTGTCCAAGGACCACAAGGAAGCCCCCGGGGCCCCGGAGGACCTGGTCGTCCTGTCCGGAGTGAACAAGCACTTCGGCGCGCTGCACGTGCTGCAGGACATCGACCTCACGATCGGCCGCGGTGAAGTCGTCGTCGTCATCGGGCCGTCGGGTTCGGGCAAGTCGACGCTGTGCCGGACGATCAACCGCCTGGAGACCATCGACGCGGGCACGATCACGATCGACGGCAAGCCGCTGCCCGCGGAGGGCAGGGAGCTGGCCCGGCTGCGGTCGGACGTCGGCATGGTCTTCCAGTCCTTCAATCTCTTCGCGCACAAGACGGTGCTGGAGAACGTGATGCTGGGCCAGATCAAGGTCCGCGGCACCGCGAAGGCCGAGGCGGAGACCAAGGCCCGCGCCCTGCTGGAGCGGGTGGGAGTGGCCGCGCAGGCCGAGAAGTACCCTGCGCAGCTCTCCGGCGGCCAGCAGCAGCGCGTGGCGATCGCCCGCGCGCTCGCCATGGGACCGAAGGTGATGCTCTTCGACGAGCCCACCTCGGCCCTGGACCCGGAGATGATCAACGAGGTCCTGGAGGTCATGCAGCAGCTGGCCCGGGAGGGCATGACGATGGTGGTCGTGACGCACGAGATGGGCTTCGCCCGCTCCGCGGCCGACCGGGTCGTCTTCATGGCCGACGGCAGGATCGTCGAACAGGCCACCCCCGAGGAGTTCTTCAGCAACCCGCGCAGCGACCGGGCGAAGGACTTCCTTTCCAAAATCCTGCACCACTGAGCGAGTCGACGACCTAGTCTTCGCAACTCACCGCTACCCAAGGGACGTTCACCCATGAAGCTTCGCACCGTCTCCGCGTCCGCCGCGGCCGCCGTCGTCCTCGCCCTGACCGCCACCGCCTGCGGCACCGGCTCGGACTCGGGCAGCAACGGCGACAAGATCACCATCGGCATCAAGTTCGACCAGCCGGGTCTCGGCCTGAAGACCCCGGACGGCTCGTACGCCGGCTTCGACGTCGACGTCGCCCGTTACGTCGCCAAGGAGCTCGGCTACGACGAGGGCAAGATCAACTGGAAGCAGGCGCCCTCCGCCGAGCGCGAGAACCTCATCAAGAACGGCGACGTGAAGTTCGTCGTCGCGAGCTACTCGATCAACGAGAAGCGTCTGAAGGAGGTCGACTTCGCCGGCCCGTACTTCCTGACCCACCAGGACCTGCTGGTCCGCGCCGACGACTCCTCGATCACCAAGGTCGAGGACCTCAACTCCAAGAAGCTCTGCTCGGTCACCGGCTCGACCTCCGCGCAGAACGTCAAGGAGAAGCTGGCCCCGAAGGCCGACCTCCAGCAGCTCGGCGGCTACTCCGAGTGCCTGACCGGCCTGGAGAACAAGGCCGTCGACGCCCTCACCACGGACGCCTCCATCCTCGCGGGCTACGCCTCGCAGAAGGAGCACCAGGGCAAGTTCAAGCTCGCGGGCCTCTCCATGAGCGACGAGAACTACGGCATCGGCATCAAGAAGGGCGACTCCGAGCTCAAGGGCAAGATCAACAAGGCCCTGGAGAAGATGGTGTCCGACGGCACCTGGGACAAGCTCGTGAAGGAGCACTTCGGCCCGTCCGGCTACAAGAACGAGCCCGCCCCGAAGATCGCGGGCTGACCTCGCGCACTGCCGTGACGGCCGCCCGCCCGGGCGGCCGTCACGGCGCCACCGGCCGCTGCCGACGCACCGGCCGTCCCACCGACCGACCACCAGGGGAGAGCGCGGAGCATCGTGTTCGACTTTCTTGATTCCGGGCAGTACGACCTGCTCGGCGCCTTCTGGGTGACGGCGCAGCTCGCCCTCTTTTCGGCGATCGGCTCGCTGATCTGGGGCACGGCCCTGGTCGCCATGCGAGTCAGCCCGGTCCCGCTGATGCGCGCCTTCGGCACCACGTACGTGAACCTCGTCCGCAACACGCCGCTGACCGTGGTCATCGTGGCCTGCTCCTTCGGCCTCAACCAGACCCTCCAGGTCACGCTCGGCGGCGACGACTTCGAGCAGATCGGCTTCCGCCTCGCGATCCTCGGACTCACCGCGTACACGGGCACCTTCGTCTGCGAGGCGCTGCGCTCCGGCATCAACACGGTCCCGGCGGGCCAGGCGGAGGCCGCCCGCGCGCTGGGGATGAACTTCACCCAGGTCCTGACCCTGGTGATCCTCCCCCAGGCGTTCCGCGCGGCGATCACCCCGCTCGCCAACGTGCTCATCGCCCTCACCAAGAACACCACGGTGGCGGCGGCGATCAGCGCCGCCGAGGCCGCGTTCCTGATGAAGGAGATGATCGAGAACGAGGCCGACGCCCTCTTCGCGGTCTTCGGGATCTTCGCCTTCGGCTTCATCGTCCTGACCCTCCCCACCGGCCTGGTCCTCGGCTGGGCGGCCAAGCGACTGGCGGTGAAGCGATGAACTCCGTCCTCTACGACGTCCCCGGCCCCCGGGCCAAGCGGCGCAACGCCCTCTACACGATCGTCTTCCTCGCCGTCCTGGGCCTGGTGGCCTTCTGGGTGCTCTCCGCGATGGCGGACAAGAACCAGCTGGCGGCGGAGAAGTGGAGCCCGTTCGTCACCGACGCCCAGGTGTGGACGACGTACCTGATCCCCGGCCTGACCGAGACGCTGAAGGCCGCCGCGCTCTCCATCCTCATCGCGCTGCCGCTCGGCGCGGCCCTGGGCATCGGCCGGCTCTCCGACCACCGCTGGGTGCGCGTCCCGGTCGGCGCGGTCGTGGAGTTCTTCCGCGCCATCCCGGTGCTGCTGCTGATGATGTTCGCCAGCGCCGTGTACACCGCCTACACGCCCGTCAGCTCCGACTTCCGCCCCCTGTACGCGGTCGTCACCGGCCTGGTGCTCTACAACGCCTCCGTCATCGCCGAGGTCGTCCGCGCCGGCGTCCTCTCGCTCCCCCGGGGCCAGGGCGACGCGGCCGTCGCGCTCGGCATGCGCAAGGGCCAGACCATGCTGTACGTGCTGCTGCCGCAGGCCGTGACGGTCATGCTCCCGGCCCTGGTGAGCCAGCTCGTCGTCATCGTGAAGGACACCGCGCTCGGCGGCGCGCTGCTCGGCTTCAACGAACTGCTCAGCCAGAACCGCCAGATCACCGCCAACTACGGCGCCAACACGATCGCCGCCTTCACCGTCATCGCGCTGATCTACATCGCGGTCAACGCCCTCCTCACCTACCTCGCCGCCCGCCTGGAGAGGCGACTCCGCCAGGGCAGCAAGGCTGCCGCGGTGAAGGACGTGGCCCCGGTCGTGAACGTCGAGGCGGGCGCGGCGGGCACCGGCGGCATCTGACCCCCGGCGACGGACCCGCACGACCACCACCCCGACCGGCCCGGTTTCCCCCCAACTCCGCGCCCGTCCGCTTCCGGCCCCGTCCGGCTCCCCCGGAGCATCCGCTTCCGGTGGAACCGGCGGGGCCGGAGGTTCTGGTGGGACCGGAAGCGGTACGAGGGGCACCCCCGGCCGCCGGAATCGGCCCCGACCTGACAACAGCCGCACCACGCCCACCGCGTCACTTGACGCAAAACACCCTGACTGGGTTGCATACGGTCTGTGATCAAGCACCGGGCTCGTGCCACACTCTGCTGTGCTGCCCCCATGACTTTCCGGCCTTTTGGAGCCGCGCCGTGGACCCGGTGATCATCGTGGGCGCGGGGCCCGTCGGCCTCGCGCTCTCCCTCGCGCTCGCCGCGCAGGGCGTGCCCAGCGTCGTCCTCGACGAGACCTCCGGCAAGGAGGAGCCGCGCCCGGCGCGGACCGTCGTGCTGCGCGCCGACATGGCCGCGCTGGTCGAGCGGCTGGGCTGCGCCACCGTCCGCGACGAAGGGCTGCGCTGGGTCGGCTGGCGCGGGATGCAGCGCCGCCGGCCGACCCGTGAGGTCGCCTTCGACCTGGGACTCGGCGGCACCGAGGAGTGGTCCGAGGACCCCGACTCCCCCGCCGCGCCCGCCGCCCCCCTGCACATCCCGCAGTACGCGCTCGCCCGCGGGCTGCGCGAGGCCATCTCCCGCGAACCGCTCGTCCGCCTCGTCACCGACGCCCGTCTGGACACCCTCGAGCAGGACCCCACCGGGGTCACCGCGCACACCCGCGGCCCGGACGGCACCTGGTGGCGCGGCAGCCACCTCGTCGGCTGCGACGGCGCCCGCTCGACGGTCCGCAAGCTGCTCGGCGTCCGCTTCCCCGGCCGCACCGCGGTCGAGCGGCACGCGGTCGCCGCGCTGCGCACCGAACTCCCCTGGCCCGGCGAGTCCCTGCTGCACCGTCAGCCCCCGTGGCGCGGGTCCGGCGAGGAGATCACCGCGCGCCCGCTGCCCGACGGGGTGTGGCGGATCGACTGGCTGCTGCCCCCGCGCGGCGAACTCGTCACCCCGGACGCCCTGGTGGCCCGGATCCGCGAGACCCTGGCCGGCTGGTGCGAGGGCGGCACTCCCCCGTACGAGCTCCTCGACACCGGCGTCCACACCCTGCACCACCGCCTTGCCCGCCGCTGGCGCGTCGACCGGGTGCTGCTCGCCGGGGACGCGGCCCATCTGCTGGGCGCGATCGGCACCCAGAGCCTCGACGAGGGCCTCCGGGACGTCGACAACCTCGCCTGGAAACTCGCCCTCACCTGGCACCGGACGGCCCCCGACGCCTTGCTCGACAGCTACCAGAGCGAGCGCCGCGCGGCGATCGCGGCCCGGCTGCGCGCCGCCGACCAGGCCCTGCCGGCGCTGCGCGGCGGCGGCGGGCTGCGCAGCTACCTGCCGGGCGCGATGCGGGGCCACGAGGCCCTGCTGACCGACGGGCACCTGGGCCGGGGCCCGCTGGGCGCCTCCCCCGCCTATCCGCACTCGCCGCTCGCCGCGCCCTTCAGCGAGAGCATGGTCCCGGTGGGCACTCCGCTCGGCGCGCCCGTCGAGGACGTCCGGGTGACCGCCCCCGACGACACGACGGTACGGCTCCGGGACCGGCTGGGGCAGGCGCGCTTCCTGGTCCTGCTCGTCGCCCCCGGCTCCGGGGTGTGGGAGCGCAGGCACTGGCGGACGGCCGGCCTGATGCCCCGCCTGGAGGAGGCCGCCGAGGCCCTCCCGGTGGCGGCGGAGGTCCTGGTGACCGACGCCTACCCGGGCGCGCCCGCCCACGCCGTCCTGCTCGTCCGCCCCGACGGCCATCTGGTCGCCGCCTTCGCGGGCGTGCACCCCGAGGAACTCCACGCGGCGGCCGAGGCCGCCCGCGGCAGCGCCCCCGAGGAACCCGCCGACCCCGCGGAGGAGGAGCCTCGGGCCCTTCCCGCGACGGCCGAGGAGGCGCTCTCGATCGAGGTCCCGGCCCCGGCCGAAGCGTCGCCCGCACACGACCGGACGGTGGAAGTCCATTGATTCGCGCGGGCGCGCGTGGTGTACTCCGGAGCGTGACCGACACCGATGTACGCCTGTGGCGGAGGGTCCACATGGACCTGATCCGCTATGCGGGCTGCGTGTGTCGCCCGTCCTTCTGAACTCGCTTCCCTTTCCCCGCGCGTCCGCCCGACCCGCCCCGCCCCGGACCTCCGTCTCCCGGATCTCCGTCCCGTGGGCGTCCTCGGTTCGGCTGCCTCGGCGAACCCGCCGTTCTCCCTTCGTGGCGCGCACCCCAGCGACTCCAGGACGGTCACCCGTGCCCGCGTCTTCTGTCACCTCTTCCCCCTCCCCCGCCTCCCCCGCTCCGGCGGCCGCCGGTCGCCCGACCGCGGCCGAACTGCTCGACTTCGTCCTCCGCACCGCCGCCGACCAGGCCCTCGTCGACTCCCTGCCGCTCGACCCGGAAGGCCGCACCTGGGTGCGCCTGGACGGCCCCGGTGGCAGCGAGGCCTGGCTCATCGGCTGGCCGCCCGGCACCGGCACCGGCTGGCACGACCACGCCGAGTCCGTCGGCGCCTTCGCCACCGCCCGTGGCAGCCTGACCGAGCACGCGCTCGCGGTCCGGCTCCCGGCGGGCGGCTGGAAGACCCTGGAGCTGGCCGAGGACCTCGACCGCTCCCGCCGGCTCGACGCGGGCGACGGCCGCGCCTTCGGCCGCGACCACCTGCACGAGGTGCTGAACGCCTCCCCCGACGCCCACGCGATCTCGGTCCACGCCTACTACCCGCCCCTCCCGCTGATCCGGCGCTTCAGCAGGACGGGCCCCGTGCTCCGCCTGGAGCAGGTCGAGCGCCCGGAGGACTGGCAGTGAGCGACGACCGCATCGGCATCGACGAGCTTCTGGAACGAGTCCGGTCCGGTCTCGACCGGATCGACGCCCGCACCGCGTACGAGGAGTACGCGTCGGGCGCCGCGCTCCTGGTCGACACCCGCTACGCGGCCCTGCGCGAACGGGACGGCCTGGTCCCGGGCGCGCTGGTCGTGGAGCGCAACGAGCTGGAGTGGCGGCTCGACCCCCTGGGCAGCCACCGCTCGCCGCAGGCCACCGGTCACGACCTGCGGGTGGTGGTCTTCTGCAACGAGGGCTACGCCTCCTCGCTGGCGGCGGAATCCCTCCGCCGCCTGGGCCTCCACCGGGCGACCGACCTGATCGGCGGCTTCCAGGCCTGGAAGGCGGCCGGCCTCCCGGTCCTCCTCCCGCCAGGAGAACAGCCCCCTGCCGGGGACCCGACGCCCGCCTCGGAGTCCCACCTCCCCAGCCCGCACCCGACGCCCCCCTCGTAGCCCCCGTCCCCGCCCCTGGGCCCGGGCCCACGTCCGACGGCCGCGCCATGGCCCCGGCGACTCCCGGCCCGCGCCCAGCCAGCACCACACGCGGCGCCCAGCTCGGTGTCCGGTTCGGCACCCCGCTCGCACCCGACTCGGCGTCCTGCTCGTCACCCGGCTCGTCACCTACCGGGCTCGGCATCGGGTCCGGCGGCTGCGAGCGCCGCACCACGGGCGGCCTGGTCCCCCCGGAGGGCTCTAGTAGCCCTCCTCCAGGCCGTCGGTGGACTCGCCCTCCGCTTCCAGGGCCTGGCGGACCACCCTCAGGGCCATGCCCTCGGGGTAGCCCTTGCGGGCGAGCATGCCGGCGAGGCGTCTGAGCCGGCGGTCGCGGTCGAGACCGCGGGTGGCGCGGAGCTTGCGCGCCACCAGCTCGCGCGCGGTGGCCTCCTCCTGCTCGGAGTCCAGCTGCCCGACGGCCTCCTGCACGAGGCCGGGGTCGATGCCCTTGGTGCGCAGCTCGCGTGCGAGGGCCCTGCGGGCGAGGCCCCGCCCGTGGTGGCGGGACTCCACCCAGGCGTCCGCGAAGGCGGCGTCGTCGATGAGGCCGACGTCCTCGAAGCGGGCGAGGACCTCCTCGGCGATGTCGTCGGGGATCTCCCGCTTGCGCAGGGCATCGGCCAGCTGTCTGCGCGTGCGGGGGGTTCCGGTGAGCAGGCGCAGACAGATCGCCCGCGCCCGCTCAGCCGGATCCTGGGGTGACAGCTCCTTCTCGGCCCTCGACGAGTCGGGGCTGTCACCCGGCCATTCGGTGCGACCGGTCACCGGTTCAGCTCTTGGCCGCGGTGGCCTTGGTCGCCTTGACGGTCTTGGCCGCGGTGGCCGGGGCCGCCTTGGCGTCGTCCGCGGCCGCCGGGTCCGCCGCGTCCGCCGCGTCGGTGGTGGCCGGCTCGGCCTTCGCGGCGTCGGGACGGACGCCGACGCCCAGCTTCTCCTTGATCTTCCGCTCGATCTCGTTGGCGAGGTCGGGGTTGTCCTTCAGGAAGTTGCGGGCGTTCTCCTTGCCCTGGCCGAGCTGGTCGCCCTCGTACGTGTACCAGGCACCGGCCTTGCGGACGAAGCCGTGCTCCACGCCCATGTCGATCAGGCCGCCCTCGCGGCTGATGCCCTGGCCGTAGAGGATGTCGAACTCGGCCTGCTTGAACGGGGGCGCGACCTTGTTCTTCACGACCTTGCAGCGGGTGCGGTTGCCGACCGCCTCCGTGCCGTCCTTGAGGGTCTCGATGCGGCGGATGTCGATGCGCACCGAGGCGTAGAACTTGAGCGCGCGGCCACCGGTCGTGGTCTCCGGCGAGCCGAACATCACACCGATCTTCTCGCGGAGCTGGTTGATGAAGATCGCGGTGGTCTTGGACTGGTTGAGGGCGCTGGTGATCTTCCGGAGGGCCTGGCTCATCAGTCGGGCCTGGAGACCCACGTGGGAGTCGCCCATCTCGCCCTCGATCTCCGCGCGCGGGACGAGCGCCGCGACGGAGTCGATGACGATGAGGTCGAGGGCGCCGGAGCGAACCAGCATGTCGACGATCTCGAGGGCCTGCTCGCCGTTGTCCGGCTGGGACAGGATGAGGTTGTCGATGTCGACGCCCAGCTTGCGGGCGTACTCGGGGTCGAGGGCGTGCTCGGCGTCGACGAAGGCGACCTGTCCGCCGGCCTTCTGCGCGTTGGCCACGGCGTGCAGGGTGAGGGTCGTCTTACCGGAGGACTCCGGGCCGTAGATCTCCACGACACGGCCACGCGGCAGACCGCCGACGCCGAGGGCGACGTCGAGGGCGGTCGAACCGGTGGGGATCACCTCGATCGGCTCCTGGGTACGGTCGCCCATGCGCATCACGGCGCCCTTGCCGAATTGGCGTTCAATCTGTGCGAGCGCGGCGTCGAGCGCCTTCTCGCGGTCGGTTCCTGCCATGGGTTCCACCCGGGGTGCTTGAGTCGATCGCTTCATGTGAAAGACGCTAACCCCTGCCACTGACAATGGGCTCCCGCGTCTCTCCGACCTGTGGACAACTCGCCGAGATGTCCGCGATTCCAAGGGCCGGAACCTTCATGAGAATAGATGTTCGATTTTCGTGTCAAGCGCGCCACGCCCGCCCTGTGGACAACGCCCGACCCGCCTGCCGCACCCCCGCTCCCGCGCCTACTCGCCCCTCTCGCCCCACTCCCGGTCGAAGTCCGCCCCCGCCTCGCGGTCGGCGCGGGAGAGGGTCTCGCCGATCATGCGGGTGGCGTAGTCGCGGTCGCCGGCGATCCGGTTGATGTGCTCGGCCAGCAGGAGGGCGGTGGCCTCCAGGGCCGTCATCTCCTCCTTGGTCCACTCCCCGTACTGCCGGCGCCACAGGCTGGGGCTCAGGCCGGTGCCGGCCGCGATCGCGAGGCCGGCCATGGTGGGGATCGCCTCGGGGCGCACGCTCCGGGGCATCATGCGCAGCGTGGCCACGAGGCTGGGGACCACGTACTCGATGACGTCCCGGTCGTGCTCCTCGTGGACCTGCCGCAGCCACTTCATGAAGATGAAGACGAGCGTGCACGCGCCGTCCAGGAGTTCGTTGACCCCCTCCAGGTCCAGGGACGCCGTGAGCTGGTCGAGCAGCTTCTGCTGCTCGGGGTCGGGCCCGGTCTTGCCGTCGTGGACGGCCTTGAGCCGGGAGTCGATCACCATGAGTGCCCCGTCCACGTCACCGGCGGGGGCGTAGCGGGGGTCGCAGGGCGATGGCACGGGCTTCCTCCTCGTAGGACCGCGTCGGCACGGTCAGTCCGTACGGTAGGAGGCTCACCGGACGGCCTCCGGCGGTTCGCCGGAAACGCCCTTCAGACGACTGAACCGGATCCCGCGCGTTGACCGGCCGGGCACCCCCGCGACAGGGCCGCCGGACTACGCTCCGCGCCGTTCCACGGGCAGGAGTCCGGGGCGTTTGGCGACCCGGCCGTCCCCGGAGGACCGGCCGCGCACCCGGCGCGCGATCCAGGGCCCGAGGAAGGATCCGGCCCAGGCGAGTTCGCCGGCGGCGGCGCCCAGGCACGAGGGGACGGGGCGCGGCGGCAGCGGCCGGGTCCAGCCGTCGTCGCTGTCCGGCAGGGCGAGGGCGTCGGCGACGGCGGCCGCGATGCGCGCGTGCCCGAGCGGGGAGGCGTGCAGCCGGTCGGCGCTCCACAGCCGGGGGTCGGTGACCACCTCGTGGTGCGCGGTCTCGGCGACGGTCACGCCGTGCCGCCGGGCGGCCTGCCGGATCCGGTCGTTGAGGGCGTGGACGCGCGGCACGAGCGGCCGGGCCAGCGGGGTGATGCGGCCGACGTCGGGGAAGGTGAGGGTGGCCACGCGGGCGCCCTGGGCGGTCAGGGCGGCGAAGACGGCCTCCAGGTGTCCGGCCGTCTCGTCGGCGTCGAAGCCGGGCCGCAGCAGGTCGTTCACCCCGGCGACGACGGTGGCGAGGTCGGGGCGGAGCGCGAGGGCGGCCGGGAGCTGTCCGGCCCGCACCTCCCCGGCCAGGCGTCCCCGTACGGCGAGGTTGGCGTACCGGACCCCGGGGCCGGTCCGGGCGAGGTGCTCGGCGAGCCGGTCGGCCCAGCCGCGCAGCCCGGTGAGGTCGTCCCCGTCGCCGACGCCCTCGGTCTGGCTGTCACCGAGGGCCACGTACCGCAGATACCCGTGCGCACCCATCCGTCGGCCACCCTCTTCTCCGCCGCACCCACCGAACCTATTCAACTTTTTTAGTATAGGGCGGCCGGGCGGCCCCGGGCCCGCACCCCGCCTATCCTTCGACCCATGCGCCTCCCGCCCCGGACCGCCGACGCCCTGATCGCCGGCCTCGTGCTCCTCCTGGTGACGGTCTGGACGCTGATCTCGGGGTGGCACACGGACGAGTCCGCCCCGCGCGCCGCACTCGGCTGGGCGCTCGTGCTCGTCGGCTGCGGCGCCCTCGTCCTCCGGCGCCGCCGGCCCGTGGCCGTCGCCGTCGTCACCCTCCTCGCGTGCGTGGCCTACTACCCGCTCTCCGCGCAGGACGGGCCGCTCATGATCGCCTTCGCCCTCGCGCTGTACACCACGGCCGCCGAGGGCCGCTTCGCCGCCGCCGTCGCGCTCGCCGCCGTCACGCTCCTCGCGGTGGGCCTCGGCGAGGCCCGCCAGGCGCCGGGCCACCGCCAGATCGACGGGACCGCGCTCGCGATGCTCGCCGGCTGGCTGATCAGCCTGGTCGCGGTCGGCCGGGCCCAGCGCACCCGGAACGCGTACCTCCACGAGGTGGAGCAGCGGGCCCTCGCCGCCGAGCGCGAGCAGGAGGCCCGCGCCCGGCAGAGCGCCACCGAGGAGCGGCTGCGGATCGCCCGCGACCTCCACGACGTCCTCGGCCACACCGTCTCGCTCATCAACGTGCAGTCCGGCGCCGCCCTCCACCGGCTCGCCAAGCGCCCCGACCCCGAGACCGCGCTCACCACCGCCACCGAGGCCCTCACCGCGGTCCGCACCACCAGCAAGGACGCCCTGCGGGAGCTCCGCGCCACCCTCGGGGTGCTGCGCGGCGCCGACGAGGCCGCGCCGACCGCGCCGCCCGCCTCCGGTCTGGCCCTCCTGGGCGACCTCACCGCCCGGGCCCGCGCCGCCGGGCTCGACGTGCGCACCCGCGTCACCGGCACGCCCGTCCCGCTGCCGCCGCCCGTGGACCTCGCCGCGTACCGCATCGTGCAGGAGTCGCTGACGAACGTGACCCGCCACTCCGCCGCCACGACCGTCACCGTCTCCCTGGACTGGGAACCGGTGACCGGCACGGTACGGCTCCGGATCGCGGACGACGGCGGGACGCCCCCCGGCACGACGGCCACGGCCGCCCCGGGCGGGCCCGGAGGCACCGGAAGCGGTGACACCGGCAGCGGCGGGACCGGCATCCGCGGCATGGCCGAGCGGGCCCGCGCCCTCGGCGGCACGCTCGGCGCCGGACCGTCCGGCGGCGGCTTCGTCGTCGACGCCCGCCTCCCCACGACCCTCACCCCGCAGGAAGGGACGCCCTCATGATCCGCGTCGTGCTCGCCGACGACCAGACCCTCGTCCGGGCCGGATTCCGGTCGATCCTCTCCGACGAGGAGGACATCGAGGTCGCCGGCGAGGCGGGGGACGGCGCGACGGCCGTCGCGCTCGCCGCCGAACTCCGCCCGGACGTCGTCCTCATGGACATCCGGATGCCCGTACTCGACGGCCTGGAGGCCACCCGCCGGATCACCGCCGACCCCCGCCTCGACGGCGTGAAGGTCGTCATCCTGACCACCTTCGACGAGGACGAGCACGTGTACGGGGCGCTGCGCGGCGGCGCGTCCGGCTTCCTCGTCAAGGACACCGAGCCGATGGAACTGCTGCACGCGGTACGGGTCGTCGCCCGCGGCGACGCCCTCATCGCCCCCGCGGTGACCCGCCGGCTGATCGCCGAGTTCGCCGGCCGCGCCGACCCGTCCGGCCGCCCCGACCCGGCGCCCCGCCTGGACGCCCTCACCGATCGCGAACGGGAGGTCCTCGGCCTGGTCGGGGCAGGCCTGTCCAACGACGAGATCGCGGGCCGGCTCGTCCTCTCCCCCGCCACCGCCAAGACCCACGTCAGCCGGATCATGACCAAGCTGGAGGTCAGGGACCGGGCGCAACTCGTCGTCCTCGCCTACGAGTCAGGGATGATCACCCCCGGCTGGCTGGCCTGACGGCCCGTGACGCCCGCCCGTCCCGGGGTCGCCCCCTAAGGGCGCGCGCCCACCCCGATCAACTTTCGTGGTACGCGCGGGACCGTGTCGTGCATCCGAAGGTGTACACCACCGGACCGCGACTGTCGCCCCAGGTCAGATGCGCCGCGGGAGGCCGGCGGAGCACGCTTGACGAGTGCATCAGGACGTACTCGATCTCGCGCGGCTGCAGTTCGGCCTCACCGCCGCGGGCCACTTCCTCTTCGTCGCCCTCACGCTGGGTCTCGGAACGATCGTGGCCGTCCTCCAGACCCGCGCCACGCTCTCCCGGCGCCCGGAGGACGCCCGCCAGGTCCGCTTCTGGGGCCAGCTGTACGTGATCAACTACGCGGTCGGCATCGTCACCGGCCTCGTCATGGAGTTCCAGTTCGGCATGGCGTGGAGCGGCCTCACCCACGAAGCCGGCAACATACTCGGCGCCTCCCTGGCCGTGGAGACGCTCGTCGCGTTCTTCGTCGAGTCCACCTTCCTCGGCCTGTGGATCTTCGGCTGGCACCGGCTCGGCCGCTGGGCCCACCTGGCGACGATCTGGGTCGTCGTCCTGACCGCCTACCTCTCCGCGTACTGGATCCTCGTCTCCAACGGCTTCCTCAACCACCCGGTGGGGTACGGCACCGAGGGCGGCGAGCTGGTCCTGACCGACCCGGCCGCGCTGCTCCCGCTCGCCCACGTCCTGGCGGGAGCGCTGCTCACGGCGGGGTTCTTCATGGCGGGCGTCAGCGCCCACCACCTGTTCCGGCGGACCGCGGAGGCGGACTTCTTCCGCCGGAGCCTGCGGACCGGGGTCTTCGTCGCGGCGCCGGCCCTGATGGCGGCGGCGGTCAGCGGCGGGCTCCAGTTCGGCGCCCTCGCCTCCTTCCAGCCGATGAAGGCGGCGGTCTTCCAGGGGCAGGTGGCCGAGATCGCCCGGGTGCAGGCCGAGTTGGCGGCCCGCTTCGGCCCCGGCGACTACATGCCCTCCGAGGGCTGGACCCGGGGCGGCGGCCTCGTGATGCTGATCGCCTTCGGCCTGATGGCCTACCTCTGCCTCGCCGGTGTGATCCTGGCCGCGTTCCGGAAGGCCGTCCTGCGGTTCCGGCTCTGGCACCTGGTCCTGATGGCGTCCGTCCCCCTGCCGTACCTCGCCATGATCGGCGGCTGGGTCTTCCGCGAGTCGGGCCGCCAGCCCTGGGTGGTGTACGGGCTGCTGAGGACGGAGGACGCGGTCTCCGATCTCTCCCCCGGCACGATGCGGCTCTCGCTGGCCGTGTTCGCCACGCTCTTCCTGCTGCTGGCCGTCCTCAACGCCTGGCTGCTCGCCCGGCACGCCCGCCGGGGCCCGGCCGACACGGGCCTCGGCCGGGACGAGCGGACGCGAGGGGAGCCCCTGCCGGCCGCGCCCCCGCCCCACTACTAGGCATTCCGCCGCCGAACCTTCCGTCCCTCCCCTCCCCCTCCCCTCCCTCTCCTCTCCCCTCCCCCTCCCCGTCCTCGCCCCTAGGAGCACCGTGGACACGCTCGCCGTCGCCCTGCTCGCCTGCTGTGCCGTCGGCTGGTCCGTGCTCGCCGGCACGGACATCGGCAGCGGCATGCTGCTGCCCTGGCTGGGCCGCGGGGACGCCGAACGCAGACTCGTCCTCGCCTCCTTCGCCCCCTTCTTCCTGGGGAACGAGGTGTGGCTGGTCGCCACCGCCGGCGTCCTCGTCGGCTGCTTCCCCGCGCTGGAGGGCGAGCTGCTGAGCGCCCAGGCGCCGGTCCTCGTGGCCCTCCTGGCCGGGTGGATCGTGCGGGACGCCGCCCTGTGGTCGCGCGGTCGCGGCCCGGGCCCCCGCTGGCGCGCGGCCTGCGACGCCGCCGTGACGGCCGGCAGCTGGACGGTCGCCCTGTCCTGGGGTCTGCTGCTCGTGGCCCTCCTCACCGGCAGGCCGTACGAGCCCGCCGACGGCCCCGTCGCCCTCGTGGCCGCCCCGGCGGTCGCCGCCCTGTTCGCCGCGCACGGCCTCGGCTTCGCCTCGCTGCGGCTCACCGGCGCCCCGTACCAGCGCGCCCGGCGGCTGGTCGGGCGGGCCGGAAGACCCTGGCATCCGCTCGCCCTCACCGCCGTCCCGCTGGCCGGGCTGCCGCTCTGGGCGGGTGCCTCGCTGCCGCTGGCCGAGCGGGCCGCGGCGCCGGGGACGCTGGCCCTGCTCGTCCCGGCGCTGGCCGTGGTGACCCCGTTGCTCGCCGCGGTCCAGGCCTGGGTCTGGTACGCCTTCCGGGGCCGCGTCACCGGCCCCTCGTACTTGTGAGGCGCGGTACGCGCGTCCGTCAGGCGTCCTCGGCGCCCTGGTTCTCCTTCTTGTGCTGGAGGGCCTTCTGGAGCCGGGCCACGACGGCCTCGCCGTACCGCCGGTGGCCGTGCACCCGCGGGTCGTCCGTGACGTCGTACCGCTTCACGTACGCCCCGAGGAAGGCCTGGAGGGTGGCCACGGCCGGGATGGCGATCAGCGCGCCGACGGCGCCGAGCAGCGCGGTGCCCGCGATCACCGAGCCGAAGGCCACGGCCGGGTGGATGTCGACCGTCTTGGAGGTGAGCTTCGGCTGGAGGACGTAGTTCTCGAACTGCTGGTAGACCACGACGAAGCCGAGCACCCACAGCGCGTACCAGGGGTTCACGGTGAAGGCGATGAGCATCGGCAGGGCACCGGCCAGGTAGGTGCCGATGGTGGGGATGAACTGCGAGACCAGGCCGACCCAGACCGCGAGTGCGGGGGCGTAGGGCACGTCCAGGATCTCGAAGAGCACGAAGTGCGCGACGCCCGAGATGAGGGCCATCAGGCCGCGCGAGTAGAGGTAGCCGCCGGTCTTGTCGACCGCGATCTCCCAGGCGCGCAGCACCTCGGCCTGCCGGGCGGGCGGCAGGACGGAGCAGAGCGCGCGGCGGAAGCGGGGTCCGTCGGCGGCGAAGTAGAAGGCGAAGAGGAAGATCGTCAGCAGCCGGAAGAGCCCGCCGAGCACGGTGGCGGAGACGTCGAGGACACCCGTGGCGCTGTTCTGCACGTACTTCTGCAGCCAGTCCGACTTGAGCACGCTGTCCTGGACCTCGACCCGGGAGAGCTCGGTGTGGAAGGTCTCGTTGATCCAGTTGATGAGCGAGTCGAGGTACTTGGGGAAGTTCTCGACCATGTCGACGATCTGGCCGGCGAGCATCGAGCCGAGCAGGACGACGAAGCCGATGCCCACGGCGAGGACGCCGAAGAAGACGAGGAAGGTGGCGAGTCCCCTGCGCATCCCGCGGGCCGCCATGCGGCCGACGGCCGGCTCGATGGCGAGCGCGAGGAAGAAGGCGAGCAGGATGTTGACGAGCAGGCCGACGAGTTGGTGGAAGGCCCAGTCGCCGAGCAGGAAGCAGGCGTAGAGGGCGAGCGCCAGGACCATCGCGCGGGGCAGCCAGCGGGGCATGCGCGCGCCGGACCCCGCGGCCGTGGCGGGGGCCTCGGCGGGCGGCTGCCCTCCCGAGTCGGCCGCGGGCACGCCCGGTGACGCGCTCGCGTCGGGCGGCCCGCCCGCGGCGACGGCGGGTGTCACGGGTGCCGGGGGGTTCGTGGGCTTCGTGGGTGTCTTCCGGGCGGTCATCTCGGTCTCGTCAGTCGGGGCCACCCCGCAAGTCTCGCGCACCCGGCGGACAATCCGCCCGGGCTCGGTGCGGATCCTCGCAAGACGCCCTTCAGCGCTTCTCGGCGGGGACGTCCATGGCGCCGCAGACCACCCGCCACACGTCCTTCGCCTCCCAGCCGGCGTCCAGCGCCTCGTGGACGGTCCGGCCGCCCAGTTCGGACAGGACGTGGTCGCGCGCGAAGGAGTCGGCGTACCCGGCGCCGAAGTGATCGGCCATCCGTTCCCAGAAAATCGTCAACCGCATGACCCCAGTATCCCGCTCCCAAGAGTGCAGCCCGCCCGCTGGGGCTTGTCACCGCGCGGTTCCGCCCTACGGTCTGAACATGGCCGAAAAACCCCTCTCCTCCCCGCCCTCCCCCACGGCGGCCCCCGGGTCGCCGCTGGCCCGCGCCGAACGGTTCGTCTGGCTGACGGCCCGGGTGCTCGAACAGCGCCGATTCGCCTACCACTTCCTGCGCGGCGGCGCGGACCAGGTGGAGGCGGCCCTGACCGCGTACCTCGACGAGGACGGCGGTTACGGCCACGGGCTCGAACCGGACCTGCGCGGCCCGGTCAGCCAGCCGCTGCACACCGCGCACGCGCTGCGGGTCCTGGACTCCATCGGGCGCTGCGGCGGACTGCGGGTGGAGCGGATCTGCCGCTATCTGACGGCGGTCTCCACGCAGGAGGGGGCGCTGCCGGCGATCCACCCCTCCCAGCGCGACTACCCGTCGGCGCCGTTCGTCCCGGTCGTCGACGACCCGCCGGGCGAGCTGCTGTCGACGGGCCCCGTGGTGGGCGCGCTCCACCGCAACCAGGTCTGGCACGCCTGGCTGTTCCGGGCCACCGAGTTCTGCTGGACGGCGGTGGAGTCGCTGGAGAAGTCCCATCCGTACGAGGTGCAGGCGGCGGTCGCCTTCCTCGACTCGGCACCGGACCGGCCGCGGGCCGAGGCCGCGGCCGACCGGCTCGGACGCCTGGTGCGCGACCAGCGGCTCGCCGTCCTCGACCCGGAGCGCCCGGAGGAGTTCCCGGTGGCCGACGGGTACGCGCCCGGCGAGCACCACTTTCCGCACGACTACGCGCGCGTGCCGGACTCGCTCGCCCGTGGCTGGTTCACCGACGAGGAGCTGTCCCGCTCGCTGGACTTCCTCGCCGCGGAGCAGGGCGAGGACGGCGGCTGGCCGATCCGGTGGCGGGCCTGGGCGCCGGGCTCGGCCCTGGAGTGGCGGCCGATCGTGACGATCGACGCCCTGCGCACCCTCCGTGCCTACGGGCGTCCGCTGGAGGACTGATCCGGGCACCACGCGCGCGTGGGGCCCGGACCGGATTCCGTACGGCTCCGGCCTCAGCCGCCCAGGGCCCGCACCCCCGCCGTCACGACGACGGCGGCGCCCACGACGACCAGGAAGGGAGCGCGCAGGACGAGCGCGAGCGCCGCGGCGGCGACGCCGGCGACACGGGCGTCCAGGACCGGCTCCGTGCCCGTGGCGAAGGTCTGCTGTGCGGTGAGCGCCGCGAGCAGGGCGACGGGCAGCAGGGCGGCGAGCCGCTGGACGAGCGGGCGTTCCAGGGTCTGCGCCGGGACGAGCAGGCCGACCAGCTTGACCAGGTAGCAGCCGGCGACGGTGAGTCCGATCGCGATCCAGACGTGGGTGCCGTTCATCGGGCGGCCTCCTTGTTCCGCGTCCGCCGGCCCTGGAGCCAGAGGACGGCCGGGGCGGCGAGCGCCGACACCAGCACGGGGACGCCGGCCGGGAGCACGGGCAGCAGGCCCAGGCCGAGGACGACGGCGATCCCGGCGGTGGCCCGCTCGGTCGCGGTCCTCAGCATCGGGGCGAGCAGCGCGAGGAAGACGGCGGGACCGGCGGCGTCCAGGCCCCAGGCGGCGGTGTCGCCGATGGCCTCGGCGCCGAGCGCGCCGAGCAGGGTGGTGAGGTTCCACAGGACGTAGAGGGTGAGCCCGGTGACGGTGAAGCCGATCCGGGCGGACCTGCGGTCCGGCTGGGCGAGGGCGACGGCGGTGGTCTCGTCGATGACCCACTGCGCGGCGAACGGCTTCGCGGACCTCGGCAGGGCGAGGAGCTGGGAGAGTCGCAGCCCGTAGAAGGCGTTGCGGGTGCCGAGGAAGAAGGCCCCGGCGGCGGCCGTGAACGGGTTCCCGCCGCCGGCGAGGGCGCCGACGAGGGCGAACTGCGAGGCGCCCGTGAAGACGAGCAGGCTGAGCGCGCAGGTCTGGAGGAGGGTGAGCCCGGCGCCCGCCGAGGTCACTCCGAAGGCGAAACCGGAGAGTCCGACGGCGACGCCGACGCCGAGCGCGTCCCTGACGACGGCGGAGTCCGGTTTGCCCGCGCCACCGGCCGTACCGGCGGGTGAGGTGTCACGTATGTGCCCCGTGGCGGGGTGTGCTGTCTGTTCTGCCACGTCGGAGACGTTACGAGCCCGCCCGCGACCCGTCTTGTACGTTCTTGCGCCCGACACGGCGGAGGTCCACGCCCCGGGAGCGCTGGTAGGCACCCGGCGGGACGCCGACGCTGCGGGTGAAGTGCCGGTTGAGGTGGGGCTGGTCCGTGAAGCCGACGGCGACGGCCGCCTCGGCCGGCGGCGTCCCGGCGTCGAGGAGCCGCCGGGCCCGCCGGACGCGGGCGTCCGTGAGCCAGGTGTGCGGCGGCATGCCGTACTCGGCGCGGAAGGCCCGCAGCAGCGCGAAGGGGCTGGTGCCGAGGTCGGCGGCGAGACGCTCCAGGGTGGGCGGCTCCGCCATCCGCTCCTCCAGGACCTCCCGCGCTCGCGTCGCGTCCCCGGCCCCCGCGCCACGGGGCGTCCGAGGGCTCAGCCGGCCGCCATGGCTGCGCAGCAGCCGGGCGGTGACCAGGCGGAGCAGGCTGTCGGCGGCGAGCGCGTTGCCCTCCTCCGCGGCCCGGTGCACGCCGATGACGAGCTGGGCGGCGTAGGGGTCGTCGACGACGGGCCGGGTGAAGCCGACCGGGGCGCGGACGCCCAGGGCGTCGGCGGCGATGGAGCCGATGAGCTCCGCGTCCGGGTAGATCGTGCGGTAGGTCCAGCCCTCGGGGACGCCCGCGTACCCGGTGTGCGGGGTGTCCGGGTTCACCAGGGCGATCTGCCCGGGACCCGCGTGGACGAGCTCGTTCCCGGAGTGGAAGGACTCGACGCCCTCGGTGATCGCGGCGTAGACGAAGGTCTCGTGGGTGTGGCGGGAGAAGGTCTTCTGGATGTAGTGGGCGTGCAGCAGATCGACCCCCGGCAGCTCGGCGTACTGCCAGTACCGTGCCCGCTCGCCCCTCGCCATGGCTCCATTCTGCGCTCGCGCCGGCCGGGGCGACGACCGGGGCCGCGCCACCCGCCGGGGTGAGGGCGTGCACGGGCCGGGCCGGGTTTTCCACAGGTCACGGCGCTTGTCGGCGGTCGGGTGCACGATGGGGGGCATGGTCACGTCCGCGCTCGAAGACTTCTCCCCGGCCACCCGCGGGTGGTTCACCGGGGCGTTCACCGCGCCCACGGCCGCCCAGGAGGGGGCCTGGCGGGCCATCGGCGCGGGCTCGGACGTGCTCGTCGTGGCCCCGACCGGCTCGGGCAAGACGCTCGCCGCCTTCCTCGCCTCCCTGGACCGGCTGGCGTCCGTGCCCGCCCCGGCCGAACCGAAGAAGCGCTGCCGGGTGCTGTACGTGTCCCCGCTGAAGGCGCTCGCCGTCGACGTGGAGCGCAATCTCCGCTCGCCCCTGACGGGCATCCGCCAGGAGGCCGTGCGCCTCGGGCTGCCCGAGCCGGACGTGCGGGTCGGCATCCGGTCCGGCGACACCCCGGCCGCCGAGCGCCGCGCGCTCGCCACCAGGCCGCCGGACATCCTGATCACCACCCCCGAGTCCCTCTTCCTCATGCTGACCTCGGCCACCCGGGAAGCGCTCTCCGGGGTGGAGACGGTCATCCTGGACGAGGTCCACGCGGTCGCCGGCACCAAGCGCGGCGCGCATCTGGCCCTCACCCTGGAGCGGCTCGACGAGCTGCTGCCCCGCCCCGCCCGCCGGATCGGCCTCTCGGCCACGGTCCGCCCGGTCGACGAGGTCGCGCGCTTCCTCTCCCCCGGCCGCCAGGTGGAGATCGTGCAGCCCCCGTCGGGCAAGGAGTTCGACCTCTCCGTCGTCGTGCCCGTGGAGGACATGGGCGAGCTGGGCGGCTCCCCCGCCTCCGAGGGCAAGGACGGCGGCGACAAGCCGTCGATCTGGCCGCACGTCGAGGAGCGGATCGCCGACCTCGTCCAGGCCCACCGCTCCACGATCGTCTTCGCCAACTCCCGGCGCCTCGCCGAGCGCCTCTGCAACCGCCTCAACGAGATCGCCTACGAGCGGGCCACCGGCCTGCCCGCCCCCGAGGGCGCCCCGCCCGCCGAGATCATGGCCCAGTCGGGCGCCGCGCGGGGCGCGCCGCCGCTGCTCGCCCGCGCCCACCACGGCTCGGTCTCCAAGGAACAGCGTGCCCAGGTCGAGGAGGACCTGAAGGCGGGCCGGCTGCCCGCCGTGGTCGCCACCTCCAGCCTGGAGCTCGGCATCGACATGGGCGCGGTCGACCTCGTCGTCCAGGTCGAGTCGCCGCCCTCGGTGGCCTCCGGCCTCCAGCGCGTGGGCCGCGCGGGCCACCAGGTCGGCGCGGTCTCCACGGGCGTGGTGTTCCCCAAGTACCGCGGCGACCTGGTGCAGGCGGCCGTGGTCACCGAGCGGATGCGCTCGGGCTCCATCGAGTCGCTGCGGATCCCGGCCAACCCTCTGGACGTGCTCGCCCAGCAGCTGGTCGCGATGGTCGCCCTCGACACCTGGCAGGTGGACGACCTGCTCACGGTGGTCCGCCGGGCCGCCCCCTTCGCCTCCCTTCCGGAATCGGCCTTCACCGGCGTGCTGGACATGCTCGCCGGCCGCTATCCCTCGGACGCCTTCGCCGAACTCCGCCCGCGCGTGGTGTGGGACCGGGTGGCGGGGACCGTCACCGGCCGCCCGGGAGCCCAGCGGCTCGCGGTCACCTCCGGCGGCACCATCCCGGACCGGGGCCTGTTCGGGGTGTTCCTCGCCGGGTCGGACCCGAAGAAGGGCGGCGGCCGCGTCGGCGAGCTCGACGAGGAGATGGTGTACGAGTCGCGGGTCGGAGACGTCTTCACCCTGGGCACCACCTCCTGGCGGATCGAGGACATCACCCGCGACCGGGTCCTGGTCTCGCCCGCGCCGGGCGTGCCGGGGCGGCTGCCGTTCTGGAAGGGCGACCAGCTGGGCCGCCCGCTCGAACTGGGACGCGCGGTCGGCGCGTTCCTGCGCGAGCTGGGCGCGCTCGGCGAGGAGGACGCCCGGCTCCGGCTGATCGCGGCGGGCCTGGACTCCTGGGCGGCGGAGAACGTCCTGGCGTATCTGAAGGAGCAGCGCGAGGCCTGCGGCCACGTCCCGGACGACCGCACGATCCTGGTGGAGCGCTTCCGGGACGAGCTGGGCGACTGGCGGGTCGTGGTCCACTCCCCCTTCGGGGCGCAGGTGCACGCGCCGTGGGCGCTGGCACTCGGCGCCCGGCTCGCCGAGCGGTACGGCATGGACGCGCAGGTGATGCACGCGGACGACGGCATCGTGCTGCGCCTGCCCGACGCCGATCTGATGGGCCTCGACATGGGGCTCGACCTGCTGGACCACGAGCCGGTCGACCCCGGCCGCCACCTGGACACGGTGTACGACGCGGACCAGGCGCCGGTGGGCGCGGCGGACGCCGTCTTCGACAAGGGCGAAGTGGCGCAGATCGTCACCGACCAGGTGGGCGGCTCCGCCCTCTTCGCCTCCCGCTTCCGGGAGTGCGCCGCCCGCGCCCTGCTGCTGCCGAAGCGGAATCCGGGGAAGCGCACCCCGCTCTGGCAGCAGCGCCAGCGGGCCGCCCAACTGCTCCAGGTGGCAAGCGAGTTCGGCTCCTTCCCGATCGTCCTGGAGGCCGTCCGCGAATGCCTCCAGGACGTCTTCGACGTCCCCGGCCTCACCGAGCTGATGGGCGACATCGAGGCCCGCCGGGTCCGCCTCGTCGAGGTCACCACCCCCGAGCCGTCCCCCTTCGCCCGCTCCCTGCTCTTCGGCTACGTGGCGCAGTTCCTGTACGAGGGCGACTCCCCGCTCGCCGAGCGCCGGGCGGCCGCGCTCTCCCTGGACTCGCGGCTCCTCGCGGAGCTCCTCGGCCAGGCGGAGCTGCGCGAGCTGCTCGACCCGGAGGTGCTCACCGAGCTGGAGCGGGAGCTCCAGTGGCTCACCGAGGACCGGCGGATCAAGGACGTCGAGGGCGTGGCGGACCTGCTGCGGGTCCTCGGCCCGCTGACCGACGCCGAGCTGGCCGCGCGCGGCGCCGAGGAGGGCTGGGCGCGGGAGCTGGCCCACTCCCGGCGCGCGATCGCGGTGCGGATCGCGGGCACCGAGCACTGGGCGGCGATCGAGGACGCAGGCCGGCTGCGGGACGCCCTCGGCACCGCGCTGCCGGTCGGCGTCCCCGAGGCCTTCACCGAGCCGGTCAAGGACCCGCTCGGCGACCTCCTCGCCCGGTACGCGCGCACCCACGGCCCCTTCACCTCCTCCCAGGCCGCCGCCCGCTTCGGCCTCGGCGCCGCCGTCACCGACGGCGCCCTCCAGCGGCTCGCCGCGTCCGGACGGGTCGTCCAGGGCGAGTTCCATCCCTCGGGCATCGGCCAGGAGTGGTGCGACGCCACCGTCCTGCGCCGGCTGCGCCGTCGCTCCCTCGCGGCGCTGCGGCACGAGCTGGAGCCGGTGCCCCCGGCCGCCCTGGCGACCTTCCTGCCCCAGTGGCAGCACCTGGGCGGCGGAGGCCTGCGCGGGATCGACGGCCTGGCCCGGGCGATCGAGCAGCTCCAGGGCGCGCCCGTGCCCGCGTCGGCCCTGGAGAAGCTGGTCCTGCCGTCCCGGGTCAGGGACTACTCTCCGGCGATGCTCGACGAGCTGACCACCACCGGCGAGGTGGTCTGGGCCGGGGCGGGCTCCCTGCCCGGCAAGGACGGCTGGGTCTCGCTCTACCTCGCCGACGCCGCCCCGCTGCTGCTGCCCCCGCCGCACCCGCTGGAGCCCACCGCGCTCCACGAGTCGGTCCTCACGGCCCTGACCGGCGGTTACGGCCTCTTCTTCCGCCAGATCGCCGACCAGGTCCGGATCACCACCCATCCGGACGCCACCGACCCCCAGATCGCCGACGCCCTGTGGGACCTGGCCTGGTCGGGCCGGCTCACCAACGACACGCTGGCGCCGCTGCGCTCCCTCCTCGGCTCGGGCCGCACCGCCGGTTCGACCGCCCACCGGGCCCGGCGCACGGTGCCGCGCGGGCGGTACGGCACGCTGGGCGCCACCCGTCCGGCCTCCCGCTCGGGCCCGCCGACGGTCTCCGGCCGCTGGGCGCTGCTGCCGCCCGCCGAGCCCGAGCCGACGCACCGGGCCCACGCGCTGGCCCGCACCCTCCTGGACCGGCACGGGGTGGTGACCCGCGGCGCCGTCGCCGCCGAGGGCGTCGAGGGCGGCTTCTCCGCGGTCTACCGGATCCTGTCCGCCTTCGAGGACAGCGGCCAGGCCCGGCGCGGCTATGTCGTGGAGGGGCTGGGCGCGGCCCAGTTCGCGATGGACGGGGCCGTGGACCGGCTGCGGGCGGCGGCGACCGCCCGGGACCGGGGCGCCGAGGCGGCCGCGGGCCCGCGGGCCGTGGTGCTGGCCGCCGCCGACCCGGCGAACGCGTACGGGGCGGCCCTGCCGTGGCCGGAGCCCCCGACCGGCGCGGGCCACAAACCCGGCCGGAAGGCGGGAGCCTTGGTGGTCCTGGTGGACGGCGAGCTGACCCTGTACGTGGAGCGCGGCGGCAAGACGGTGCTGTCCTGGCCGACGGAGCCGGACGCCCCGACCCTGGCCGCGGCGGCCGGCGCCCTGGCCGAGGCCGCCCGGGCGGGCGCCCTGGGCACGGTCACGGTCGAGCGGATCAACGGCGCGACGGCCCTGACCTCACCCCTGGCCCGCCCCCTGGAGGCCGCCGGCTTCCTGGCCACCCCCCGAGGCCTCCGCCTCAGACCCTGACGAAGCCCGAAGCACGAAGCACGAAGCACGAGGCCCGAAGACCGAAGACCCGACGCCCCGAAGCCCTCCCCACGCTTTCCCCACGCCCCGAAGCCCTCCCCACGCCTTCCCTACGCCCCGAAGCCCGCCCCACGCCTTCCCCAGTCCCTCCCCGACGACGACACCCCCGGAGGACCGACCCCCTTGCCCGAAGGAGACACCGTCTGGCAGGCCGCCCACCGGCTGCACACCGCGCTCGCCGGGCGGGTGCTGACCCGTGCCGACCTGCGGGTGCCCCGCTTCGCGACCGCCGACCTCACCGGCCGCGCGGTCCTGGACGTCACCCCGCGCGGCAAGCACCTCCTGACCCGCATCGACGGCGGGCTCACCCTCCACTCGCACCTGCGGATGGACGGCGCGTGGAAGGTGTACCCGACCGGGGAGCGCCCGCGCGGCGGCCCCGAGCACCAGATCCGCGCGGTGCTCGGGAACGAGGAGCACACCGCGTACGGCTACCGCCTCCCGGTCCTGGAGCTGGTCCGTACCGCCGAGGAGGCCCGGGTGGTCGGCCATCTCGGCCCCGACCTGCTCGGCCCGGACTGGGATCCGGAGGAGGCGGTGCGCCGTCTCCTCGCCGACCCGTCCCGCCCCCTCGGCGAGGCCCTGCTCGACCAGCGCAATCTCGCCGGCATCGGGAACGTCTACAAGTCGGAGCTGGCCTTCCTGGCCGCCGTCACCCCGTGGCTCCCGGTCGGCGAGCTCGGCCCCGGCGTCCCGCCCCGCCTGGTGGCGACGGCCCACCGCCTCCTGGAGGCGAACAAGGACCGTCCCGACCGGCGCACCACGACGACCCGCCGCCCCGGCACCCCGCTCCACGTCTACGGCCGCGAGGGCCGTCCCTGCCTCCGCTGCGGCGCCCCCGTCCGCAAGGCGGAGCTGGGCGACCGCGTCACCTACTGGTGCCCGGACTGCCAGCACGGCCCGGAAGGAACTCCCTGAATCCGCACCCCGCCACATAATTGACGATCCGTCAGATCCAGTCGTACGGTCCCGGCATGGACCTCTCGGCGTACGACCTCACCGGCCGCACCGCGTTCGTGACGGGCGCCGCGAGCGGCATCGGCCGCGCCAGCGCCGTCCTCCTCGCCCGCGCGGGCGCGACCCTCCACCTCGCGGACCGCGACGAGCCGGGCCTGAAGGAGACGGCCGCCCTGATCGCCCGCGAGGGCGGGACCGCGCACACCCACCTCCTCGACGTCACCGACCGGCCCGCGCTCGCCGCCGCCGTCGACGCGGCGGAACCGCTGCACGTGATGGTGGCGGTCGCCGGGATCATGCACACGAGCACGGTCCTGGAGACCCGCGAGGAGGACCTCGACCGCGTCCTCGCCGTGAACTTCAAGGGCGTGCTCCACGCCTGCCAGGAGGCGGCCCGCTCGATGATCGCCTCCGGCACCCGGGGCTCGATCGTCACGATGGCCTCGGGCGCGATGGACACCGCGAGCCCCGGCCTGCTCTGCTACAGCGTCGCCAAGGCGGCCGTCGTCCAGCTCACCAAGACGCTCGCGGTCGAGGTCGGCCCGCACGGCATCAGGGCCAACGCGGTCGCGCCGGGATGGATCCGCACCCCCATGACGGACCGTCACGAACCGGCCGCCCAGGAGCAGGCCGAGGCCGCGATGGTCCGTCACGCGCCCCTGCGGCGGGTCGGCGAGCCCGAGGACATCGCCCACGCGGTCCTCCATCTCGCCTGCGACGCCTCCTCGTTCACGACGGGACAGATCCTGCGCCCGAACGGCGGCGTCGCCATGCCCTGGTGAGGCGTGTAGGCCGTGAGGAGGCGGCCACGTGCACCGGCAGCAGGCTCAGCCCCCAGCCGCCCGCGGCCACCGCCCCCTCGACCGGTCCGGAGTCCCCCGGAACCAGCAGCAGGCGCAGCACCGCCCACCACCAGAACCCCCCGACCACCAGCCCGACCGCGATCAGCGTGAGCGTCACCAGCGGAACCCGTCGCCGTACCATGGCCGCCTCCTGCGCTCGACGCTAGACCGGCAGGATCACCCTGCGGGAGGGCGCACCGGTGTCAGCCCCGGCGCACACCCCGCGCGCGATCCGGCGGACGCCCCCGCGCCCGGCACAGCTCACGCCCACCGCGGCACACCGCACACTCCCGCGCGCGGCGCACCGCACACCCGACGCGGCAGCGCCCACGTCACGTATCGCCATGCCGGCCGCCTACGCGCTCTCGGCCTGGAACATCCAGGAATGCTTCTCCAGGTCCGCCGTGAGGCCGATGAGGATGTCCTGGCTGACGGGGTCGGGATCACCTGTGACCTCCACCCGTTCCCGCATCCGGGTGATGACGGCGCCGAGCGAGGTCACCAGGATCCGCACGGCGTCCGCGTCCTTGATCCAGCCCTCCGGCACCGAGCCGACGGCACTGCCGGTGGCCACCGTCGCCGCCCGCCCGTCCGGGTTGACCCCGAGCGCCGCGGCACGCTCGGCCACGGTGTCGGAGTGGAGCCGTGCGGTGTCCACCACCTCGTCCAGCTGGAGGTGGACGGAGCGGAACCGGGGCCCGACGACGTTCCAGTGCACCTGCTTGGCGACCAGCGCCAGATCGACGAGATCGACCAGCGCGCCCTGGAGGGCGGTGCCGACCGTCTTGAGGTCGGTCTCGGACAGCGGGCTCTTCACGACAGACATGCGGAGTCTCCAACCAGTCGAACGTCTCCCCCACCATGGCACGCCTGTCCGGAATCCGACATCTCAAACAAAACCGCAGAAGCTTGACCAAAAGCTTCGAAGCGAAAGAACATCACGTCGAAGCCCCGGCCGATGCCCCCGTCAAGGGGCACCGACCGGGGCTTCGACCCGTTCGGGGGTTCAGGCGGCGACGACGTCCACGGCCTCCGCGGGCGCCTTGATGGTCACCCGCTCGGTGGGCACACCGGCCACCGACGTCACCGACACCGAATTGAGCATCGGACGGACCGGCGCAGGCACCGGTTCGCTCGAAGCCGCCGACGCGGCCAGTTCGGCCAGTGACAGCTCGTCGCTCACTTCCCGCATGAGCTCGGACATCCGTACGTCCAGCGCGTCGCAGATCGCGGAGAGCAGCTCGGAGGAAGCCTCCTTCTGCCCCCGCTCCACCTCGGAGAGATAGCCGAGCGAGACTCGGGCGGACGAGGAGACTTCGCGCAGAGTACGGCCCTGGCGCTGGCGCTGCCGACGCAGCACGTCACCCAACAGGCGACGGAGCAGAATCATCGGTGGCTCCCTCCTCGGACCGCGTAGCCGCATCCTTCACGCCCCACCGTACCGCCTCGCGCCGCGGCCGTGCGGGGAGCGATGTCGTGTTCACTCAGGGCTGCAAACATCAATTCCCCCCGTTCTGTTCCGTATCCTGTGCCCGCGCATTTCCCGAGAGTTCCGCGTGGAGCAGTTCCAGCACGCTCCGCACGCTCTCTCTACGGATGTCCGCGCGATCGCCGTTCAATCTCAACGACACCACTTTCCCGGCCGCCGCGCCTGTCGTGGCGGGTCCGGCGACCGCCACGTAGACGGTCCCCACGGGCTGTCCGTCCTGCGGATCGGGCCCCGCGACCCCGGTCGTCGCCATCCCCCAGTCGGCGCCGAGCCGCTCGCGCACACCCCGTGCCATCTGCACCGCGACCTCGGGATCCACCGCCCCGCGCTCCCGCAGCAGGCCGGCGTCCACTCCCAGGAGCTCGTGCTTGAGGGGGGTCGCGTACGCGGTGACGGAGCCCCGGAAGGCCCGGGACGCCCCGGGCGTCCCGGTCAGCTCGGCGGCCACGAGTCCGCCGGTGAGTGATTCGGCGGCGGCCAGCGTCTGGCCGCGCTCCACGAGCAGACCGAGGACGCGGGCGGCCACCGCGCTCATCGCGCCGAGGTCTCCGTCGCCTCCGAGCGGGCCGCGGCCCGCTCGGCCGCCAGCCCCTTGCGCCTCAGCACGACCGCCTGTCGCACATAATCCAGTCCGGTGACGACGGTCAGCACGACCGCCACCGCCATCACCCAGAAGCGCAGCGTCGCCAGCGGGCCGGTCAGCATGAGCACGTACATGCCCACGGCCGTGCCCTGGGCGAGCGTCTTCATCTTGCCGCCGCGGCTGGCCGGGATGACTCCGTGCCGGATCACCCAGAAGCGCATCAGCGTGATCCCCAGCTCGCGCGCGAGGATCACCCCCGTCACCCACCACGGCAGATCGCCGAGTGCCGACAGGCAGATCAGTCCGGCGGCCATGATCGCCTTGTCGGCGATCGGGTCGGCGATCTTCCCGAAGTCGGTGACCAGGTTGTACGTGCGGGCGAGATGTCCGTCGAAGACGTCCGTGATCATGGCGACGGCGAACGCCGCCCAGGCCCAGGCACGCCAGACGGGGTCGTGCCCGCCGTCCTGAAGGAGCAGCACCACGAAGGCCGGCACGAGGACGAGCCGGATCATGGTGAGGATGTTGGCGATGTTCCAGACGCTGACGGGGTTCACGGCCGCCGAGCCCAGCTTGCCGCGGGGCGCCGGCCTGCCGGTCCCGCCCGTCGCGGATGCCGGGACTCCGGTCATCTGCCCACCTCCTCGACACACTCCGCCACGAGGTCGACGCCTTCGCTGGCCACGACCTTCGCCCTGACCATACGGCCCGGGGCCAGGTCGAGGCCCGCGCCACCACCGTCGGTGAGGATCACCTGCCCGTCCGTCTCCGGGGCCTGGTGGGCGGCGCGGCCGATCCAGCCGTCCTCCTCGTCCTCGGTCTCCACCAGTACCTCCAGCATCTCCCCGATCCGCTCCTCCGCGCGCTGCGCGGTGAGCTCCTCGGCGAGGCGGGAGAGGTGGGCGAGGCGGGCGTCGACGACGTCCTGGTCGAGCTTGTGCTCGTAGGTGGCGGCCTCGGTGCCGTCCTCGTCGGAGTAGCCGAAGACGCCGATGGCGTCGAGCCGGGCGTGGGTGATGAAGCGCTCCAGCTCGGCGAAGTCGGCCTCGGTCTCGCCGGGGAAGCCGACGATGAAGTTGGACCGGGCGCCGGCCGTCGGGGCCTTCTCGCGGATCGTCGCGAGCAGGTCGAGGAAGCGGTCGGTGTCACCGAAGCGGCGCATGGCGCGCAGCACGTCGGGGGCGCTGTGCTGGAACGACAGGTCGAAGTAGGGCACGACCTTGTCGGTGGAGGTCAGCACGTCGATGAGGCCGGGGCGCATCTCGGCCGGCTGGAGGTAGCTGACCCGGACGCGCTCGATGCCGTCGACGGCCGCGAGCTCGGGCAGCAGGCCCTCCAGGAGGCGGATGTCGCCGAGGTCCTTGCCGTACGAGGTGTTGTTCTCGGAGACCAGCATGATCTCCTTGACGCCCTGCTCGGCGAGCCAGCGCGTCTCGTTCAGCACGTCCGAGGGGCGGCGGGAGACGAAGCTGCCGCGGAAGGACGGGATGGCGCAGAAGGAGCAGCGGCGGTCGCAGCCGGAGGCGAGCTTCACGGAGGCGACGGGGCTGCGGTCGAGACGGCGGCGGAGCGGGGCGCGCGGGCCCGAGGCGGGCGCGAGGCCCTCGGGCAGGTCGCCCGGGACGTTCTGGGGCTCCTCGGCGGCTCCGTGGCCCGGGAGGGCGACGTCGGCGGCGGCCTGCTGGCGGTCGACCGGGGAGAGCGGGAGGAGCTTGCGCCGGTCACGCGGGGTGTGGGCCTCGACACTGCCACCGCTGAGGATGGTCTGGAGGCGGTTGGAGATGTCGGCGTAGTCGTCGAAGCCGAGCACGCCGTCGGCCTCGGGGAGGGCTTCGGCCAGCTCCTTGCCGTAGCGCTCGGCCATGCAGCCGACGGCGACGACGGCCTGGGTCTTGCCGTGATCCTTCAGATCATTGGCTTCGAGGAGGGCGTCGACGGAGTCCTTCTTGGCGGCTTCGACGAAGCCACAGGTGTTGACGACGGCGACGTCTGCGTCCTCGGCGTTCTCGACGAGCTCCCAGCCGTCCGCTGCCAAGCGGCCTGCGAGCTCCTCCGAGTCCACCTCGTTACGGGCGCAGCCGAGAGTGACAAGGGCGACGGTACGGCGTTCGGGCATGGACTCAAGACTACTTCGTCCCGGACGTGACCCCGTCGCCCAGGGTTCACCTGCGCGACGGAGGTCACACCGCTCCCGCCCGGGTCAGCCGGCCTCGGGGTCGCCCTTGGTGTAGCTGAGGCGCTCCACCTGGCCGTCCTCGAACTTTCCGGAGACCTTCTTGCCGTTCACGTAGAGCTCGATCGCGCCGGCGTTGCCGAGGACGAGATCGACCTGCTCGTCGTCCTGGAAGGTCTTGGTGTCGCCTTCCTGGAGGAAGCCGTCGAAGAGCATCTTGCCGTCGGAGGCCTTGGCCGAGATCCAGCTCTTGCCGTCGGCGGTGAGCTTGACGGTGACCTTGTCGGCCGGGACGGCGGCGATGGCGCTGCCGGTCGGCTTGGGGGCGGGCTTGACGGGCTTCGGCTTGGCCGGGGAGGACGCCTTCTCCGGGGCCGGGGCGGGGCCGCCCTCGGCGGCCGTGGTCCCCTTCGGCCCGTCGGTTCCGTTGAACATCGTGAAGCCGACGAAGCCGACGACGGCGACGATCGCCGCGACCATGGCCGCGGTCCAGTTGGGCCGGCGGGGCTCGGGGCGGATGCGTTCCGCCTCGAACAGCGGTGCGGCGGGGGTGGGCGAGGGACGGCCACCGTGCTCGGCGTCGTACTGCTCGATCAGCGGCGACGGATCGAGCCCGACGGCGCGCGCGAGCGTGCGGATGTGACCGCGCGCGTAGACGTCGCCGCCGCAGCGCGAGAAGTCGTCCTCCTCGATGCCGTGCACGATCGGGATCCGGACACGGGTGGAGGCGCTGACCTCTTCGACGCTGAGGCCGGCGGCGATGCGGGCCTGCTGGAGGGTGCGACCGATCGGTTCCCGGTCGTCTGACGGGAACGTCCGGTCGTCTTCGGGGGAGTTGCCGATGGACACGAGAGCGCCTTTCGAGCGTGTAGCCACCTGCTGGACGTTCAGTCTATGGGTGGTACGAAAGGGTGGGGCAACCGGGCGGGTGCGGTTTGTACGCCATGAGGTTGTACTTCCCGGCGGGGAGACATCCCCTGGAGGGACATCCTCTTCCCCTCCGTCCAACTTGACGTACGACGAGGGGAAACGGTTGCCCTCTGTTCCCTTACGAGTGAGTCTCGGCCAGGTCTCGAACGCGTACCCCGCCCCGGTCGGCGCACACGCGCCGTCCGGTCACTCCTCCGACTCCCCGCGGATCACCGCGAGCACCCCGTCCAGCTCGTCCGGCTTGACGAGCACGTCGCGTGCCTTGGAGCCCTCGCTGGGGCCCACGATGTTCCGCGACTCCATCAGGTCCATCAGCCGACCGGCCTTGGCGAAGCCCACCCGCAGCTTCCGCTGGAGCATCGACGTGGAACCGAACTGGGTCGAGACGACCAGCTCGGCCGCCTGGCACAGCAGGTCGAGGTCGTCGCCGATCTCCTCGTCGATCTCCTTCTTCTGCTTGGTGCCGACGGTGACGTCCTCCCGGAAGACCGGCGTCATCTGGTCCTTGCAGTGCTGCACGACGGCCGCGACCTCGGCCTCGGTGACGAAGGCGCCCTGCATGCGGGTCGGCTTGTTCGCGCCCATCGGCAGGAAGAGGCCGTCGCCCTTGCCGATGAGCTTCTCGGCGCCCGGCTGGTCGAGGATGACCCGGCTGTCGGCGAGCGAGGAGGTGGCGAAGGCGAGCCGGGACGGCACGTTCGCCTTGATCAGACCGGTGACGACGTCCACCGAGGGCCGCTGGGTGGCGAGCACCAGGTGGATGCCGGCCGCGCGGGCCAGCTGGGTGATGCGGACGATGGCGTCCTCGACGTCGCGGGGCGCGACCATCATCAGGTCGGCGAGCTCGTCGACGATGACGAGCAGGTACGGGTAGGTCTTGAGCTCGCGCTCGCTGCCGGGAGGCAGCTGCACCTTGCCGTCGCGGATCGCCTGGTTGAAGTCGTCGATGTGCCGGAAGCCGAAGGCGGCCAGGTCGTCGTAGCGCAGGTCCATCTCGCGCACCACCCACTGGAGGGCCTCGGCGGCCCGCTTGGGGTTGGTGATGATCGGGGTGATCAGGTGCGGGATGCCCTCGTAGGCGGTGAGCTCGACCCGCTTGGGGTCGACGAGCACCATCCGGACGTCCTCCGGGGTCGCCCTTATCATCACCGAGGTGATCAGGCAGTTGATGCACGAGGACTTGCCGGAGCCGGTGGCGCCGGCGACCAGCACGTGCGGCATCTTCGCGAGGTTGGCCATCACGTAGCCGCCCTCGACGTCCTTGCCGAGTGCGACCAGCATCGGGTGCTCGTCCCCGGCCGCGTCCGCGAGCCGCAGCACGTCCCCGAGGTTCACCATCTCGCGGTCGCTGTTCGGGATCTCGATGCCGACCGCGGACTTGCCGGGGATCGGCGAGATGATCCGCACGTCGGGCGAGGCCACCGCGTAGGCGATGTTCTTCGTCAGGGCGGTGATCTTCTCGACCTTCACCGCGGGCCCGAGCTCGACCTCGTACCGGGTGACCGTCGGCCCCCGGGTGAAGCCGGTGACGGCCGCGTCCACCTTGAACTCGGTGAAGACGTTCGACAGCGCGTCGACGACGGCGTCGTTCGCGGCGCTGCGGGTCTTGCCCGGCCCGCCCCGCTCCAGCAGGTCGAGCGAGGGCAGCGAGTACGTGATGTCGCCGGCGAGCTGGAGCTGCTCGGCCCGCGGGGGCAGGTCCGTCGGCTCCGGTGCCGGCTTGGTCAGATCCGGTACGGGACCGCCCCCGGCCGGCCGCTTCTGCCCGCCCCGCGCGGTCGGCACGTTCGGCGGTGCCTTCGGCCTCGGCGGTACGGGCCCGGTGGCCTCGTCCGTCGCTTCCTCGGCCCCCTCGGCCAGGGCGGCGGCCCGCTCCGCGGTCACGTCCCGGGTCAGGCCGGCGACCAGCGGCGACGGCGGCATCCCGTTGAGCACCGCGCCGTCGAGCGCGGCGGCCGCGGCGGCGGCCACGTCGACCGGGTCCAGGCCCAGGTCGGGGTCGGGGGCGCTCGTGCGGGGCCGGGTGGTGCGGCCGCGGCGCTCCAGGGCCTCCGCCTCGGCACGGTCCACGTCGTACGGATCGGCGGACCCGCCGCGGCGCCTGACCGGCCGGGCGGCGCGGGGCGCCTCCCGCGGGTCGTCGTACGGCTCGTACGCGTCGTCGTCGTGCCCCGCGTACTCCTCGGCGGTCTCCTCGTACGCGGGCTCGACCAGTCCGAGCCGGACGCCGAGCGCGCGCAGCCGCTGCGGGATCGCGTTGACCGGGGTGGCCGTGACGACCAGCAGTCCGAAGAGGGTGAGCAGCACGAGCAGGGGGACGGCGAGTGCCTCCCCCGTCATGAAGACCAGCGGCTGGGAGGACGCCCAGCCGATCAGCCCGCCCGCGTCCTGCATGGCCTCCGCCCCGGAGTCCCGGCCCGGCGAGCCGCAGGCGATGTGGACCTGCCCGAGGACGCCGATGACCAGGGCGGAGAGCCCGATGACGATCCGGCCGTTGGCCTCGGGCCGCTCCGGGTAGCAGAAGAGCCGGAAGGAGATCGCGCCGAGGAGCAGCGGGACGAGCAGGTCGAGCCGGCCGAAGGCGCCGGTGACCAGCATCTCGACGAGGTCGCCCACCGGGTTGTCCAGATGGGACCAGGTGCCGGCGGCGACGATCAGCGCGCCGCCGAGCAGCAGCAGCGCGAGCCCGTCCTTGCGGTGGGCCGGGTCGAGCCCCTTCGCGCCGCGCCCTATCCCCCGGAACATGGCGCCGACACCGTGCGCGGCACCCCGCGCCACCTTGTACACGCCCCCGGTCGGGGACGGCGCGGGCCGGGGCGCCGGCCGCTTCGCCGCGGTCTTCTTCGCGGGCGCGCGCTTGGCGGGCGCGGCCTTCCTGGCCGGCGCCTTCTTCGCGGGCGCCTTGCCCGGGGACTTCGCGGAGGCCGCGGTGGACTTCGCGGCCTTGGCGGCGGTCTTCTTCGCGGCGCCCGTGGTCCGTCCGGCGCGCGATGGTGCGGTGCCCTGTGAGCCCTTGCCGGACGTACGTGAAGCCATGATGTCGAGGTTACCGGTGAGCGGCCGGGCTGTCCGCCTCACCCGAACGTGTCGTCCCTGCCCCGGCACGAAGCTGACGGCCGGTCACCACGGACCGGCCCCGGGTGACGGAGGCTCAGCTCTGCGCGGGCAGCGGGGGGACGCCTCCGGTGCCGGGCTCCAGCGCGTCAAGCGCCCGCCGCAGACCGGTGAGCTTGCGCTCCAGATGCGCGGCGGTGGCGACCGCCGCCGCGTCGGCCGACTCGTCGTCGAGCTGCTTGGAGAGCGCCTCGGCCTGCTCCTCGACGGCGGCGAGCCGGGCGGAGAGCTCGGCGAGCAGCCCGGCGGCCTCCTTGCCCTGGCCGCCCTCGCCGCCGCCCTCCAACTGCAGCCGCAGCAGCGCCGCCTGCTCGCGCAGCTTGCAGTTCTTCATGTACAGCTCGACGAAGACGGAGACCTTGGCGCGCAGCACCCACGGGTCGAACGGCTTCGAGATGTAGTCGACCGCGCCGGCCGCGTACCCCCGGAAGGTGTGGTGCGGGCCGTGGTTGATCGCGGTGAGGAAGATGATCGGGATGTCCCGGGTCCGCTCGCGGCGCTTGATGTGCGCGGCGGTCTCGAAGCCGTCCATGCCGGGCATCTGGACGTCGAGCAGGATGACCGCGAAGTCGTCCGTCAGCAGCGCCTTGAGCGCTTCCTCCCCGGACGATGCCCGCACCAGCGTCTGATCGAGCGCGGAGAGAATGGCCTCCAGCGCCAGCAGATTCTCCGGCCGGTCATCGACCAGGAGGATCTTGGCCTTCTGCACCATGCCCCGTCCTCCTCGTCCCGGCAACGGCTCGACCCGGCTTCCGGAACCACTGCCGGAACCGGGAGAAGCACCGGGCGCCGCCCCGGAGGACGGCTTCCTGGTGCCGTCCGTCCTTGTGCCGGTCATCGTAGCCGCACCCCGCCTGTCGCCACACCCTGTCACCGTGATGTCACTGTGCACAGTGCGGAAACGGGGCGCGGGTCGAGAAGGTTCCCCGGATCCGGCGCCCTCACACGCCGACGGCGACAGTACGCCGCGCTTCCCCGGGGGTACGCCGCCGGGTGCCGGTCCCGCGGGGGCCCGGCACCCGGCGGCGGGGCCTCACTCGCCCCGCATCCACTGCTCCATGACGGACAGCAGGTAGTCCGGGTCGACCGGCTTGGTGACGTAGTCGGAGGCCCCCGACTCGATCGCCTTCTCCCGGTCGCCCTTCATCGCCTTCGCGGTGAGCGCGATGATCGGCAGCCCCGCGAACTGCGGCATCCGCCGGATCGCGGTCGTCGTCGCGTACCCGTCCATCTCCGGCATCATGATGTCCATCAGAACGACCGTCACGTCGTCGTTCTGCTCCAGGACCTCGATGCCCTCCCGCCCGTTCTCCGCGTACAGCACCGCGAGCCCGTGCTGTTCGAGCACGCTGGTGAGGGCGAAGACGTTGCGGATGTCGTCGTCGACGATGAGGACCTTCTCGCCGGCGAAGGAGAAGGTGCGGCGCGGCTCCGCGCCGCGCTCCGGCTGCGCTCCGGTGGTCTCCCCGAGGGCGTCCTCCGGACCCTGCTGCCCGGGGACCGCGCCCCGGACCTCGCCCGGGACCGCCCCCGCGGGCGTCTCCGCCGCGGCCTCGGCCTTCCGCCGGTGCCGGAAGAGCGCGCCGGCGCCCGACCGCGCCTCGCTCCGTACGGGCGCGGGCGGGAAGTGCGGGAAGGTGTGGCCGGACCGGCCGTCCTCGACCTCCGTGCCCGGCTCGTCCGCCTCGCCCTGCCCGTACCCGTGCGGCGGCACCTCGGTCGGGTTGAGCGGCAGGTAGAGGGTGAAGGTGGAGCCGCGGCCCGGCTCGCTCGCCGCGAAGATCTCGCCGCCGAGCAGCCGGGCGATCTCCCGGCTGATCGACAGCCCGAGGCCCGTACCGCCGTACTTGCGGCTGGTGGTGCCGTCGGCCTGCTTGAACGCCTCGAAGATGACCCGCATCTTGCTGGCCGCGATGCCGATGCCGGTGTCCGTCACCGAGAACGCGATCAGGTCGCCGTCGGCTTCGCGCAGCGAACCGGCCTCCAGGAGCTGCTCCCTGATGGACTGCGGCACGTCCGCGCCGGCCGGCCGGATCACCAGCTCCACCGCGCCGGAGTCGGTGAACTTCACCGCGTTCGACAGCAGGTTGCGCAGCACCTGCAGGAGCCGCTGTTCGTCGGTGTGGAGCGTGGCGGGAAGCTCGGGCGAGACCCGGACCGAGAAGTCCAGTCCCTTCTCCGCGGTGAGCGGCCGGAAGGTCGCCTCCACGTAGTCGACGAGCTGCACGAGCGCGATCCGCGTCGGGGAGACGTCCATCTTGCCCGCCTCGACCTTCGACAGGTCGAGGATGTCGTTGATGAGCTGGAGCAGGTCGGAGCCGGCGCCGTGGATGGTCTCGGCGAACTCGACCTGCTTCGGGGTGAGGTTGGTGTCCGCGTTGTCCGCGAGCAGCTTGGCCAGGATGAGCAGCGAGTTGAGCGGGGTGCGCAGCTCGTGCGACATGTTGGCGAGGAACTCGGACTTGTAGCGCATGGAGACGGCGAGCTGTTCGGCACGCTCCTCCAGGACCTGCCGGGCTTCCTCGATCTCGGTGTTCTTGACCTCGATGTCGCGGTTCTGGCGGGCCAGCAGCTCGGCCTTGTCCTCCAGTTCGGCGTTGGAGTTCTGGAGCTCCTTCTGCCGGTGCTCCAGCTCGGCCGACCGCTCCTTGAGCTGCTCGGTGAGCTCCTGGGACTGCTTGAGCAGCACCTCGGTCTTGGTGTTGACGCTGATGGTGTTGACCGTGGTCGCGATGAGCTCGGCGATCTGGTTGAGGAAGTCCCGCTGGATCTGGGTGAAGGGCTGGAAGGACGCCAGCTCGATCACGCCGAGGACCTTGCCCTCGAAGAGCACCGGAAGCACGATCACGTGCGCGGGCGAGGCCTCGCCGAGCCCGGACGAGATCTTCAGGTAGCCCGGCGGCACGTTGACCTGGATGGTCCGCTTCTCCTCCGCCGCCGTCCCGATGAGCGTCTCGCCGGGGCGGAAGGAGGTCGGCATGGACCCGGCGGAGTAGCCGTAACTCCCGCGCATGCGCAGCTCGTACGAGCCGCTGCCCTCGCCGACGAGTTCGGTGTCGTGGTTGGCGGAACCGGTCGGCGTGGCCACGAAGAAGGCGCCGTGCTGGGCGGAGACCACCGGCGTCAGCTCGCTCATGATGAGCGAGGCCACGTCGTCGAGGTCCCGCCGGCCCTGCATGAGGCCGGAGATGCGGGCGAGGTTGGACTTCAGCCAGTCCTGCTCGTCGTTGGCGAGCGTGGTGTCGCGCAGGTTGGCGATCATCGTGTTGATGTTCTCCTGGAGCGCCTGGATCTCGCCGGCCGCGTCCACACCGTCGATCTTGACGTTGAGGTCGCCGCGGGTGACCGCGGTGGCGACGGCCGCGATGGCGCGCACCTGCCGGGTGAGGTTCCCGGCCATCTCGTTCACGGAGAGCGTGAGGTCGCTCCAGGTGCCCTCGACGTCCCGAACCCGCGCCTGGCCGCCGAGCTGCCCGTCGGTGCCCACCTCGCGGGCCACCCGGGTCACCTCCTCGGCGAAGTTCGACAGCTGGTCGACCATCGTGTTGATGGTGTTCTTCAGCTCCTGGATCTCGCCCCGCGCCTCGATGTCGATCTTCTTGGTGAGGTCGCCCTTGGCGATGGCGGTGGTGACCGCGGCGATCTGCCGCACCTGGCCGGTGAGGTTGTCGGCCATGCTGTTCACCGAGTCGGTGAGGTCCTTCCAGGTGCCGGAGCCGCCGGGCACCCGTGCCTGGCCGCCGAGGATGCCGTCGGTGCCCACCTCGCGGGCCACCCGGGTCACCTCGTCGGCGAACGAGGACAGGGTCGTCACCATCGTGTTGACGGTCTCGGCGAGCTCGGCGACCTCGCCGCGCGCCTCGACCGTCACCTTCTTCGTGAGGTCGCCGTTGGCGACCGCCGAGGAGACCCGGGCGATGTTCCGCACCTGGCTGGTCAGGTTGTTGGCCATCAGGTTGACGTTGTCGCTCAGGTCCTTCCAGATGCCGGTGACCCCGCGCACCCGGGCCTGACCGCCGAGGATGCCCTCCGTGCCCACCTCACGGGCCACCCGGGTCACCTCGTCGGCGAAGTTCGACAGCTGGTCCACCATGGTGTTGACGGTGGTGACGAGCTCCAGGATCTCGCCCTTGGCGTCGACAGTGATCTTCTTCGACAGGTCGCCGCGGGCGACGGCGGTGGTGACCTCGGCGATGTTCCGGACCTGGAAGGTCAGGTTGTTCGCCATGAAGTTCACCGACTGGGTCAGGTCCTTCCAGGTGCCGGAGACCCCCTGCACCTCGGCCTGGCCGCCGAGGATGCCCTCGGTACCCACCTCGCGGGCCACCCGGGTCACCTGGTCGGCGAAGGACGACAGCTGGTCCACCATCGTGTTGAGGGTGTTCTTCAGCTCCAGGATCTCGCCCCGGGCGTCCACGTCGATGGTCTGCGACAGGTCGCCGCGGGCGACCGCGGTGGCGACCTGCGCGATGTTGCGCACCTGGGCCGTGAGGTTCCCGGCCATGCTGTTCACCGAGTCGGTGAGGTCCCGCCACACTCCGGCGACGCCCGGCACCTGCGCCTGACCGCCCAGCCGGCCCTCGGTACCCACCTCGCGGGCCACCCGGGTCACCTGGTCGGCGAAGGCCGAGAGCTGGTCGACCATCGTGTTGATGGTGTTCTTCAGCTCCAGGATCTCGCCGCGCGCGTCCACGTCGATCTTCTGCGACAGGTCGCCGCGCGCCACGGCCGTCGTCACCTGCGCGATCTGCCGCACCTGCGACGTGAGGTTCCCGGCCATGAAGTTCACCGAGTCGGTCAGCTCGCGCCAGCGGCCGGAGACCCCGTCCACCCGCGCCTGACCGCCAAGCCGGCCCTCGGTGCCCACGTCCCGGGCCATCCGCGTGACCTGGTCGGCGAAGGACGACAGCTGCGACACCATCGTGTTGACGGTGTTCTTCAGCTCCAGCATCTCGCCGGCCACGTCCACCGTGACCTTCTGCGACAGATCGCCGTTCGCGACCGCCGTCGTCACCTGCGCGATGTCCCGCACCTGCCCGGTGAGGTTGTGGAAGGCCGTGTTCACCGAGTCGGTGAGGTCCTTCCACGTGCCGGCCGCGCCCTGCACCTGCGCCTGCCCGCCGAGCCGGCCCTCGACGCCGACCTCCCGGGCGACCCGGGTCACCTCGGACGAGAACGACGACAGCTGGTCCACCATCGTGTTCACGGTGTTCTTCAGCGACAGCATCTCGCCCGCCACGTCCACCGTGACCTTCTGCGACAGATCGCCGTTGGCCACCGCCGTCGTCACCAGGGCGATGTCCCGCACCTGCGCCGTCAGCTGGTTCGCCATCGTGTTGACCGAGTCGGTGAGGTCCTTCCAGGTGCCCGCCGCGCCCGGCACCTGCGCCTGACCGCCGAGCAGACCCTCCGCGCCGACCTCGCCGGACACCCGGGTCACCTCGCCCGCGAAGGTCCGCAGCGTGTCCGTCATCTGGTTGATGGTGTCGGCGAGTTGGGCGATCTCGCCGCGCGCGCTCACGGTGACCTTCTGCGACAGGTCGCCGTTCGCGACCGCCGTCGTCACCTCCGCGATCCCCCTCACCTGATTGGTGAGGTTGCCCGCCATCGTGTTGACGGAATCGGTGAGGTCCTTCCACACGCCCGCGACCCCGGCCACCTCGGCCTGACCGCCGAGCTCGCCCTCCGTACCCACCTCGCGGGCGACCCGGGTCACCTCGGAGGAGAACGACGACAGCTGGTCCACCATCGTGTTCACGGTGTTCTTCAGCGACAGCATCTCGCCGGCCACGTTCGCCGTGACCTTCTGCGACAGGTCGCCGTTCGCGACCGCCGTCGTCACCAGGGCGATGTCCCGCACCTGCGCCGTCAGCTGATTCGCCATCGTGTTGACGGAGTCCGTGAGGTCCTTCCAGGACCCGGACACACCCCGTACGTGCGCCTGACCGCCGAGGATGCCCTCGGTGCCCACCTCGACGGCCACCCGCGTCACCTCGGACGCGAAGACCGACAGCTGGTCCACGAGGTGGTTGACGGTCCGCGCGACCTTCAGGAACTCGCCGCGCAGCGGCCGCACCGTCCCGTCGGAACCCTCCGAACGCAAGTCCATCCGCTGTTCGAGGTCGCCCTCGGCGACCGCCGTCAGCACCCGGCTCACCTCGGACACCGGCCGCGCCAGATCGTCGACCAGGGCGTTCGCCGCCTCGATCGCCGCCGCCCAGGCACCTTCGGTCGCCCCCGCCTCCAGGCGCTCGGACAGCTTGCCCTCGCGCCCGACGACCCGCCGCACCCGCGAAAGCTCCCCGGTCACGTGCATCTGCCGGTCCGCGACCTCGTTGAAGACGGCCGCGATCTCCGCCATCACCCCGTCGCCGGAGACGGTCAGCCGCCTCCGCAGATTCCCGTCGCGCATCGACACCAGCGCGGACAGCAACCGCTCCAGCGCGGCCGCGTCCACCTGCACCGTCCCCCCACGGGAACGCCCGCCCCTCGCGCGCGTACCACTGCCGCCGCCACGCCGCGCCGCCGTGCCAGACTCCACCGTGTCCCTCCCGAAAGGGGTTCGACCGTTCCGCTCCGGCTCCCGCCGAAGCATTCCCAGTGTTTCACCGCGACCGAACCAGGCGATAACAGTTCGGCAGCTTCGCACAAGGTCCCCACCCCCGCAGGGCGGAAACAGCGGAGACCGGCCTCCGCGGGGACGCCGAAGGTAAGTAACCTGGCATCCGGCTGTCCAGCCGCCCCGGTCCGCCCGGCGGGGGCGGTGTGGCGCGTACGACCACCGGGCAGCGGGAGGGGCAGACCGATCATGGCAGAGCCGGGCGTCGAGACGCGTACGAGGAGTGCTGTGATCACCGCGCGGGCGACTGCCACCTTCGAGCCCGTCGGACGGTCCGTCGCCGCCGCCCGGGCCTTCGTCCGGGACACCCTCCAGGGCTGGGGCCACCCCGAGCTGGTCGACGACGCCGTCGTCCTCACCAGCGAGCTGGTCACCAACGCCGTGGTGCACGCCGGCACCGCCGCCGACGTCCTGTGCCTGCGCTCCGAGGACAGCATCCGCGTCGAGGTCGCCGACCGCTACCCGGAGCGCGAGATCCCCGTCCAGAGCGGCCGCACCCTCGCCGGCCCCGACCGGGAGAACGGCCGGGGCCTGCTCCTGTGCGCCGCCCTCGCCGACCGCTGGGGCGTCGACTACTCCCCCACCCGCAAGCACGTCTGGTTCCACCTCTCCCTCCCGCAGCGCCCCGTCGGCACCCGCTCCGCCGGCCCGGTCCTCCCCGACGCCCTCCTCCCGGTCGCCGACAGCCGCGTCCGCGTCGCCGTCGTCCAGATCGACCAGGGCGGCGCCATCACCTCCTGGAACGAGGACGCCGAGGACCTCTTCGGGTACGCCCCCGAGCAGGTCACCGGCAAGCCCCTGGGCGACCTGGCCGCCTGGCCGCACACCCCCGGCATCGGCACCGGCCTCGCCGAGGCCCTCCGCCTCTCCCGCTGGGAGGGCAGTTACGGGCTCCGCCGCGCCGACGGCCGCGTCATCCCCGTCTACGCCTCCCACCTGCGGGTACGCGACGCCGAGGGCGAGCCCTCCACCGTCTGCCTGCTGGTGCGGGAGGACGAGCGCGCCGTCCTCCAGACCCCGCAGCGCCCCGCCGCCGACCCGACCGCGGAGAGCCGCGCCACGGACCCCTTCGAGGTCTTCATCGGCTCCCCCGCCCCCGACGACCTGGACGGCCTGCTCCAGCGCACGGTCGAGCGGGCCCGGGACATGCTCGACGGCGACTCCGCCTTCCTCCTCCTGGCCACCGACGACGAGACGGAGCTGGAGGTACGGGCGACGACCGGCCTCCCCGCAGCGCGCCAGCGCTTCGCCCGCGTCCCGGTGGAGACCGGCGCCAGCCGCTACGGCTCCGCCCGCATGCCCGCCGTCCACGAGGACCTGGCCGCCGTCCCCGGCGCCGTCCCCCTCCTCGAAGGCACCGGCATGCGCTCGGTCGTCACGGTCCCCCTCAAGGTCGAGGGCCGTCTCACCGGCTCGCTCGGCGTCGCCGCCGAGGCCGCGAACCGCTATTCGAACGAGGAGGCCCTCCGTCTCCAGTTCGCCGCCGACCGCATCGCCCTCGCCGTCGAGTCCGCCCGTCTGGGCGAGCTCGAACGGCTCCGCCGCGGCTCCCTCAGCTTCCTCGTCGAGGCCTCCGACCTGCTGGCCGGCACCCTCGACCGCGACCAGACCCTGGCCCTCATGGCCCAGATGACGGTCCCCACCCTGGCCACCTGGTGCGCCGTCTACACGATCGCCGACCCGGCCTCCGACCCCTACCTCTCGTACGTGCTCCACGAGGACGAGGACCGCATCGACGGCCTGAAGGCGCTCCTCGGCTCCATCGCCCCGCCCGACCCGGTGCCGACCCCCGGCGCCCGGCTCTGGACGGCCCCCGGCGACGCCGCCCACCGGGCCGCGCTCGCCGCCTCGGCCCGCGAGCTCGAACACCTCGGCAGTCCGCTCTCCTCCGGCATCGACACCGCCCTGGCCACAGCCGGCGCGGTCGCCGGCGAGACGGTCGTCCTGCCGCTGGTCGCCCGCAACCGCGTGATCGGCATGCTGACCCTGGGCCGCCCGGCCGAGGACCACTTCCGCCAGGAGATCCTGGAGCTCGCCGAGGACCTCTCCCGCCGAGCCGCCCTGGCCCTGGACAACGCGCGCCTCTACTCGGAGCGCAACGCCATCAGCCAGTCCCTCCAGCGCAGCCTCCTCCCTCCGGAGCTCCCCAAGATCCCCGGCGTCGAGGTGGACGTCATCTACCGCGCGGCCGGCGAGGGCAACGAGGTCGGCGGCGACTTCTACGACGTCTTCCCCATCAGGGAGGACGTCTACGGCTTCGCCATCGGCGACGTCTGCGGTACGGGCCCCGAGGCCGCGGCCGTCACGGGCCTGGCCCGGCACGCCCTGCGCCTCCTGGCCCGCGAGGGCTTCGGCGGCCCGGCGGTCCTGGAGCGGCTGAACGCGGCCATCCTCGACGAGGGCGCCCGCAGCCGCTTCCTGACCCTCCTGTACGGCGAACTCCGCCCGCAGTCCGACGGTTCGGCGGTCCTGAAGGTCGTCTGCGCCGGCCACCCGCTCCCGCTCCGCCTCCGCCCCGACGGCACGGTCATCCCGGCCGCCGAACCCCAGCCGCTCCTGGGCGTGATGGAGGATCTGGAGCTGTACGAGCAGACGTTCACGCTCGACCCCGGCGACGTCCTCCTGTGCGTCACGGACGGCGTCACCGAGCGCCGCGAGGGCACCCGCATGCTCGGCGACGACGGCCTCGCCGACGCCCTGAGGACGTGTACGGGCCTGACGGCCGGCGCGGTCGGCGGCCGTATCCTCCGCACGGTCGAACGCTTCGCCCAGGCCCCCGCCTCGGACGACATGGCCATCCTGACCCTGCGCCTCCAGGAACCCGAGAAGTAGGAGAAGCGGCCTCCTCGGAGGCCCCTCTCCCGCCCTTCCGCGGACAACGCAAAAAGGCCCCCGCCAAGAGGCGGGGGCCTTTTCTCTGAGCCCTTTAACGGAATCGAACCGTTGACCTTCTCCTTACCATGGAGACGCTCTGCCGACTGAGCTAAAAGGGCGGGTTGTTCGGCGGCGTCCTACTCTCCCACAGGGTCCCCCCTGCAGTACCATCGGCGCTGAAAGGCTTAGCTTCCGGGTTCGGAATGTAACCGGGCGT